>JAUXDH010000165.1 GCA_030618545.1 Chlorobiota bacterium | reverse complement strand
CCTTCGGCGAGATTGCTTAAATCCAGTTGTTGGGTATAAGTTCCGGTTACATCAATTTGACCGGCATCAAAAACTACGACACCGGAAATATTCATCACCCTGATGTTTACAGTCTCACTATTCCTGCTTTCCATTTTAATATGGAAAATCCCCTGGTTGGGATTGGGGTAAACTCCCAGGCTGATATTGCCCGATATCTCATCAATTCCACTACAGTCGTTGATTTCAATGGATACCGCGTCAGAATTCTTACATCCATCAGTTGTGGTCACCTCACAGGTGAAATCCTCAACGCCAAAGTCATAGTCTTCGGCGTTAACTGTAATCTGACGGGTAGTTTCTCCCGTTGACCACAGGTATTCTGATCCGGGATTTCCAGCATCCAGATACACCACACCATCCTGGCAAATAATAGTATCCGCTCCCAGATCTACCGTTGGTAATGCAGCAAAGTTGAGCATCACTGTATCAGAAGATGCACAACTTTCAGGATTCGTAACTTTCACCCAGAACTGTGTATTTCCTTCGCCTGTGGCTGTGATCTTCTGTGTAGTTGCACCTGTTGACCAGAGGTAATCCGACCCCTCGTTTCCTGCATCCAGTTCGTATTCACTGATGCCACATAAAATCTGGTCATCTCCGAGGCTAACATCTGGAAACGCATTAACTACTACGCTAACAGTATCACGCATTGTGGCAATTCCATCATCAACTGCCAGGAAATACTCGGTATCTTCCAGGGGGGTGGCCACAGGGTTCTGATCAGATGATTCAAATCCTTCAGGATTGGATGTCCAGGAATAGGTATACTCACCTGTGCCGCCTACAGGAAAAGCACTCAATTGTGTACTTTCTCCCTCGCAGATTGATCCGGGATCGGCTGAGGCGCTTACCTGCAGATCGGTTACATTCAGAGTAAAGTACAGGTTATAGAATGAATTGTCGATATCATTTGTAATAAATCTGACATTGTCTTCGTAAGTTCCGGGGTCCAGTTTTCCTGCATTGAATTTTATTTCAACCATCATTGAATCACCAGGAACGACAATTCCTTCGTCCGGATCAAGTGTCAACCAATCTTCGATCAGCAAGGAGTAATCCTCCACATCGCCATATTT
This sequence comes from Chlorobiota bacterium, assembly GCA_030618545.1. Lineage (GTDB taxonomy): Bacteria > Bacteroidota > Bacteroidia > Bacteroidales > F082 > JAADID01. The sequence continues at coordinate 5,178 of JAUXDH010000165.1, read as the reverse complement.
CGAGTTGCCACCTGGAGCCAACGGTTCGCCGGGACCAACAAGTCTTACGCGCATCCGGGTAGATCCCTGGACACTTCCTTTAGGCGCGTCAATATTCCCGCTAAACAGAGAAGATGATTCTTCCTGGTTTAGCACGATTGCTGCTTCATCAAAATTACCATTGTTGTTCCAGTCGATCCACACCGCGCACCGGTCTCCATGGTAAGCGTTGCCGGCCTCAATCGTAATCGGGTGTGATTTACCTGTTTGAAGCCTTGCGTACATTGAAGTAAAATCAACATAATTATCAGAGCCTGAAGTGTTGTCGAGTTCTCCCAGTGTAACCCTGTGGATGTATTCATCTCCACCACCGCCGGCCCTGGGATAAGTAGCTGCATTCATAGGGCAAAAGAATGGGGACAATGAAAAATCCAGGTCGAGCACGCCTGTATTTTTGACATACATGTACTGGATGCTGCTGTCGCCGATGTACAAATTGGCTTCATAGCTGTCCGGATCCACCAGTATGGTAGCTGTACCGTATTGTGTTTCATCTGTAGATGGAGCCGACTCGTTGTCTCCTCCGTAAAAAGCAGTTACCTGGTAAGTGTAATAACCATATTCTGTTAAAATATCTGTATAGGATTCTGTTGTAACAGAGATAAGAAACTCATCGTTCCTGTAAATATTGAAGTGCTCAAATCCGGCACCTTCCTGATGTGACCAGTTAAGGTCACATTCACCGGTTTCCTGGTCAACAACAGCCTGCAGGTTGGTTGGTGCAACCACATTAACTGTCTGAAAAGGGGAAACATAGGTTTTTGCTTTTCCTGAACGATTGTCGGTCCAGCATGGATAAACCCATCCATTGAGTGCCTTTATTCCCAGGTAATCACCCATATAACCACCGGCCATTCCAGGGATAGGAGCAGGAGTGAAGGCCACATCACTTACCTGAAAGTCCTCCCAGGTATCACCTTCATCTGATGAAACTGCACACCATGTTTCAGTAAGAGTTGACCCGCTGTTCCTGTTGTCATAAAAGACTACGTTGAGGATTCCGTTCGAAGGATCAACATCAATCCAGGGGAAATAACTTACATAACCATTCTCGTTTTCACTCTGGTTCACCTGAATGGGTTCCGACCAGGTGTCGCCACCATCTTCTGACCGAATCAGGTAAACTCTGCGATCTGAACCAGTGTTTTCACCTGGCTCTCCGATGTTTGTCCAAACAGCATAAAGATTGCCGCTGTTGGCACCATCACTGATATCGCAGGCGATAACCGGGAAAGAGTTAACTCTTTGGTTTTGTGGCACCTCAGAATTTCTTATACCTCTGATGTTTCCAATAATCCGGGAAGAAGGCTCCCAGGTTTCACCTCCATCAAATGATTTTGCGAAGCCAAGGGCTTTTTCATCGGATGGCCAGGAATCATAGATAGACCACAGGGCATAGGCCGCACCGTTAGGACCGGTAGTAATATTTACTCCCTGGTTGTGACTGCCTGCACTTACTTCTGTACTGATAGCTTCCCTGGAAGACCAGGTTTCTCCGTGGTCGGAGGAGACCGACATCACGATTTGGTTATTATAAGAACCGCCAAAATCAGTCCAGGCATCGTAGAGGTAGTTTTCATAGGGGCTGCCAGCTTTGGTATCAATCCACAAGTGATTTTTGTCGGCCAGTGACCCCGGGTTAGGTGCTACCTGTACTTTTGTCCAGGAATCACCCTGGTCATCAGAGTAGGAAACACCCTGTCCTCCACCAGAAATAAATCCGACATACCATCTGCCATCGGTGCCGATACAGGCAGCAGGGTCACCATTGTTGGAACCTCCGGCACCCTGGACAGAACCGCCCCAGGTTTCTCCGTTATCTGAAGTATGCAGGTAGTCGGCTCCGAAAAAACCGGGAGGGCCTGAGTTGTTGGAATTCAAAGCAACTGCTTCATTATTGGGATCAATAAATATAGAATTCTCACTTTGCTGTGCGGCTTCATCTGTAACAGGAACGTCAGGAGAATCTTCTGTTCGTACAGAGAAGGCTTTAATTTGGCTGCCTGTATAAACTGCCGGTTGGGTTGTAACAGGGGGATTCAGGGTAGCTAAACCAAGTTCAGCCATTCTAATCCAGTAACCATTGTTATCGACGCGAGTGTCAACCATCGACCTGCGTTCACGTTCAGTAGGGTTTGAGTCACTGACCGCCCAATTGATGCTGAAGCCAATCAGCATAACTGTGATCAATGCAAATAAGATTGTAGGTTTTTTCATGATATTGATTTTATTGTTCTCAAGTTAAGACCTTTCTAAGGGGAGTGCAAAGGTAATATGAAATATCGCCGTCAAATGCAATCGAATTAAATTTTTAACAAATGGGTCCTGATGATTAATGGAAATTCAGAAATAGATTTTGGCCTCTGTTTCACCTTTAAGGATACGAAGGCCATTCATTGCCAGTGCTTTCATTTCATCTTCACCCGGATAGACATGAACAGGGGCAAGGCGATGTATCTGGGAAATGATCCGGTTGACAAAGTATTTGCCATGGGCGATGCCTCCGGTGATTAAGACACCATCCACAATGAAATCCAACACGGCAGCCATGGCGCCTACTTCTTTGGATACCTGGTAGGCCATACCATCATAAACAAGTTTGGCATATTTATCTCCTTCCGCGGCTCTCTCTTCCACTTCACGCGCACTGTTGGTTCCCAGGTAGGCCACCAATCCTCCCTCTCCTTTGATCATTTTCAATACTTCCTGCATGGTGTATTTTCCGCTGTAACAAAGTCTCACCAGGTCGCCTACGGGTAAAGTTCCGGATCTTTCAGGAGAATAAGGTCCGTCGCCATCCAATCCCTGGTTAACATCCACCACCTTCCCTTTTTTATGTGCGCCAACAGTAACACCCCCACCAAGATGAACCACGATTAAATTAAGATCTTCGTACTTTTTGAGTATATGTTTTGCATGATCACGTGCTACAGCTTTCTGGTTGAGGGCATGGAAGATGGAACGGCGAGGCAATTCCGGATGACCGGACAAACGCGCGAAATCGTTAAATTCATCTACCACAACCGGGTTGACTATGTATGCCCTGGCATTGGGTAGTGACCTGGCAATATCGTAGGCGATCAATCCGCCCAGGTTACTGGCATGTTCACCATAGGTGCAATTCTTCAGGTCTTCGATCATCTGCTCATTTACCGCAAAAACACCTGATTCAACCGGCTTGAGCAATCCGCCGCGTCCCATCACCACTTTAATAGAAGGAAGGATTATCTCGGCATCTTCAAGCTGTTCGAGAATTAGATTTTTACGAAAGCTGAATTGGCCGGTAATTACGCCAAAAGGTTTGAGCTCTTCTTTGGAATGTGTGAGGGTTTGAATGAATATGGGACTTGTGCCTTCAAACACCGCAATTTTGGTGGAGGTCGATCCGGGGTTTATGGCTAAAACCTGTACCGCATTCATTGGTGGTAAAAATAGTTAATTTATCACGATACGAGCTACAACAATTACTTTCCTCCCGCACACTAATCTAAGCGATAGCAGCAGCCAGGGCAATCGATAAGAATTTGCTTCTTTCGGTATCACCCCTGGAAGTAAGTACGATGGGTACGGCAGCTCCCATGATCACTGCAGCCGCGGTGGCGCCTCCAAGAAAGTTCATCGATTTGTATAAGATATTTGCCCCATCAATATTGGGAGCCAGGATCAGGTCAACGTCTCCGGCTACATTACTGGTAATGTTTTTCAGATCGGCTGACTTCTTAGAAACAGCCCCGTCAATTGCTAGTGGTCCGTCAATTATGCATCCGGTGATTTGTTTGCGGTAGTTCATCATCGAAATGGTAGCGGCATGCATGGTGGCTTCCATGCGCGGGTTAATGGTTTCAACAGATCCGACGATAGCCACTTTAGGATTTTTGTGACCCAAACCGTGAAATACTTCAACAGCATTTTTAATGATACCTATTTTCTCTTCCAGGTCAGGATTTACATTCATAGCCGCATCTGTAACCCCAAGTAATTTATGGTAGTAGGCTGTTTCAAAAATAGCCACATGGCTAAGCAAGGCCCCCTTCCTGAGTCCTACCTCTTTATTTAATACAGCTCGTAACAAAATGCCGGTACTGACCAATCCTTTCATTAAAATCTCAGCATTGCCTTCCTTAATAATTTTTACGGCTTCCGTGGAAGCGCCGTATTTATCAGGGTTATTGATGATTTCGACTCCGGTTAAATCAAAATTGATGTTTTTGGCTATTTTTCTGATTTTTGGTTCATCACCTACCAGGACAGGTTCCACGATGCCTTGTTCCCTGGCATTTTTAATGGCTTCCATTACATCTATATCTCCCGCTGCGGCAACGGCCATTCTTCTAGTGGTTTTGCTTTTGGTTAAGGTTACCAGGTCGTCTAATTTTGAGATCATTTCAATTTCGTTTAGTTTCTTAATATTTTGATTTACAAATATTCCTTAGAATGATTATGGTTATTCATTGATGCTGCAAAAGTACATTATTGCTTTTTGCCGGCAAGATTTAAAGCTAATTATATGATGCGTAATCAGAAATAAGTTTTAGTATCTTGCCCTGTAATTTAAATTAGGATGAGGAAGTTAATTGTTTCTTTTCTGGTAACATTTCTATTCATTAATGCATCAGCACAGATACAAGGAGTTTCGAATGATAAACTGGGGGTAGTCGGCCCCGAATCGATTGGACTGAGGACCTTTGAATTTGAACCCGGTTTTGGTTATATCTGGTCGAAGAAATCGTTTGATAATAATGGAAACCTCGTGCCATTAAACCCTGAAAATGATAGCATATTGGTATTACAGGCATTGGTATTCCGTTTTACTTACGGATTTGCAAAAAACTTTGAAATCGGCACCCTGATTACATCAAACCTTGATGCTTTTTCACTGGGATTGAAATATAATTTTATTAACAGGGAAAGATTTATTACCGGAGCATTTCTTGGAACTAACTTTGCCAATGAATCTGATATTGCCTTTAGAAATACGGGCATTTTTGGTAAGACCATTTCCCTTGTCGGAGGTTTCGCGTTTATGAACAGGTTCGGTGAAAGTGAACGGCTAAGCCTTGATTATGATTTCCAATACCAGAATACCTTTGATAAAAATAGATCATATTCCGATGATATTTTCGCTTCTGTTGAATTAGG
>JAUXDH010000041.1 GCA_030618545.1 Chlorobiota bacterium | reverse complement strand
CTGCCAACGATGGTCATGAAATCTTTTTCAAAAGTGAGGTTGTGATCCGCTACAACCTGGAATACAAAATCCGATAGATGGCCTAAAGGAGTGTCTCCTTCAGCCGATACTTTAAAAGTAGCCTGAACAACATCACCGCCGGCCTGAAGATCACCCAGTGTAAGATCCCCGGTGATGACGTTGATGTATTCGCTTTCGGTTATCAACTGACCTATAAGATTGTAGGCAGCGGAACTACCACTATTTGTTAGTTCGATGATCATGTCTGCTGTTTCACCGGCATCGAGACGGCCATTGGCATTCCCGTCTTCATCGTCAATTGTATATTGTAAAAAGCCCAAAACCGGTGCATGGGCTATTATTTCAAAACTTGATTCCCAGGCTTCCCTGCCAGCGTCATCGGCTGCGCTGATGTTAAATTCTATCACTTCTCCATCAGGGATGTCTTCGGCTACAATAAAACAAAATCCGTCAGTAACCGTAACTGTTTCCCCTGCCGCGATATCACCATAAAGCGTATCTGAAAGCGTAATTTCAATCCAGGGGTTATTCGTCAACAGGTGACCTGTAACATTAACAGCGTCTTCTGTTCCGATGTTTTCCAGATCGATGGTCAGCATTATTTCTTCAGCATAATCTACCGATCCGTCATCATTACCTGACTCGTCATTCACTTCACTGTTGGCATAAACCACCATGGGCCCCAAAACTCCAACGATCTCTATGGTGGAGATATAAGGCGTGAAATTGTATGCGGTAACTACGATATCTGCTGTGCCTTCATCCTGAAGGGGGTTAAAAGAAATTACCGCTTCACCATCTTCCACCACAGTCGTACCAATGATTACACCATCGAGAGTAAGAGCTGCCAAACCACCATCCGCATCACAGGTGATTGTAACAAAAGTATCGTCCAGCTCAAGTGTGTCAGGATGTGAAACTGTCATTTCTTCCGGAATATTTGTGCGAACCACAACCGAAGGATCACCAAAGATGGTCCAGGTATCCGTCATGTCATAACCCTGTGAACCGTATACATCATTCATCCCCATACAGCCATTCATGGTAATGCCTCCAAAGGTGCGCTTTATGTTGTCGTTGAAGGCTTCCGTCATGATATCGTTCATTTCATCCTGTCCGTGCATGGGGGGATTCCAGCTCTGGTTGATGGTCGACATCAGTGTGGCTATAGCGCCTGTAGGCTCACCATCATCTTCGGCCCTGAGCCAGGACTCAGCAAAGCAGGTGGCGTTTACAAAGTTTCCATTTACACAGGCAACTGAAATGATAAAAGGCCAGTTTCCGGTATTTGTCAAACTATTCACATTGCTGCTGTTGAATCCTGAGGTGCTCCATGCATTGGTGCTGCCATGGCCGGTGTAGTTAATTATCGTGGCTCCTGAATTCACACATGTGGCCACCGAACCTGCACTTGGATTGCCGGGGTCATCATTTCCCCCCTGGCTTCCATCAAAAAACTCATAACCGAAATTGTAGGTATAAGGGATGAGCTTATTGTCCTGGATGTTTCTGATATGCTCGTAGTCCATCTCATTGTCATCGCCGGGTCCCTGGCTGGAGGCAATGCCTATCGCTTTGCGATACCAGGCAGTATCGGAGATCGGATTCTGTTCATAGTCCAGTGTACGTGTTACCTGGGTTATGACATGGTCTTCGGTTTGTGCTGACAATCTGCCTACAAAAAGATCAGGGTAATGGTCATTCCCGGAAACGTAAGAATAATCCACATCCGAATCATTGCCACCTATCACACTTGAGGGTATCTGCGCTGCATCTCCTACAAGCAGTACAAAAGTAACACCGGTAAACTCGTATGCAGTCTCAATGAATTGCTTGATATCATTAGAAGATTCGCCTATTGTAGCGACATCAACCAGTGAGCAGGGGGTTCCCTTTTTTATTTTCCATTCCACCAGTGGCTCCACTTCATCCATGAAATCACCGTAAGAAATAACAATCATGTTTCCTTCTTCTTCAACAGGATCATACCTTAGTCCGTCAGCGCTGTAATTCAGAAACTGCCGGCTATAAACCTCATGGAAAGGCCTGACAATTGTCTCCAGTGGCTGCTCCCGCTGAATGATATTTATATCTGAGGATCCATCTTCCAATACTTCCACAGTTACGCTGTGGTATACCCGAAGGACCTGTGTTACCGGATTGTACTGGAATGGCATGAACCGTACAGCCTGGCCACGGTAATCGCGGACAATATATGGCTCGCTTAATTCTACAAGCTCTCCCGGATAGAACTGATCCTGCGCGTACTCATCGCCGAATTCATATGGAATTGTCGAAGGATCGATCGTTCTGGGAAGGTTACCTTTTGATGGGGCAATCAATACGTTTTTAAAATCTGTAAAATCAGAAGCGACGATGTTCACCCTGGTCCCGGATTGATCCGGAATGATCACTGATACAGCTACCAATGGCAGTTGCGGCGCTCCCTTTTTGAGAAGATGGCCTCCATCTTCCAGGCTAAGTATCCATGCTTGACCTCTTTGGGTTTGAACCAGGTTCTTACTAAATCCATCCAGAGAAAAATGGATTGTTGATTGATGGGAATCGGAACTGATCAGTGTTATTTCAGTCTCAGCAGGCTGATCTGAATTGATACCAACCCATTCAGTAGCAAACAAGCTTAAGCTGAATAAAATGGCGATAAAAAAAAGTATAGATTTTCTCATGGTTTATATTTAAGGCAGTTGACCAAAATGTTTTCTTATCAAAACTTTACAAAGGTACTAACAAAGATAGTAGACATTGCAAATTCGCAATTGGTTGACTCACACTGATTATTTATCTCAGGGAAATTGATTCGAATTTCCGTGTGAGATAGCGGACAGGATACCAGGTAGCGACAAATCCAATGAATAAAACAATCATAAATACATAAAGGAAATCAGTGGCCAGCATCTTTACAGGATAGGAATTAATGATGAAAGCGCCTTCTTCCGCACCAAGCTTAACAAAGCCAAACTGCTGCTGAGCCAGGAGGATTAGAAACCCGAACAATAGTCCGCCAACACTTCCTGCCAGACTAATCAGTATACCTTCCATCGTGAATATATTTCTTATCAGGCGTTTATTAGCGCCCATGCTTTTGAGGACCGCGATATCCCTCAGCTTTTCAACGATCAGGATAGATATCGACCCGATCATATTGAATGAGGCAAGGATCAGAATAAAAACAAGGATGATAAAAATCGCCAGTTTTTCTGACCGCATCACCTTGTACAAAGCCTCATTTTGCTGGAACCTGTTTTTAATGATAAACTTATTCCCCAGCATAGTTTGCAAAGACCTTTGTATTTCTTCCGCATCAGCATCTTTATCCAGAAAGATTTCAACAGCGGTCACTTCATCAGTGTAATCCAGCAGTTTTCTGGCAAACCTCAATGGAACGAAAATATATCTTTCGTCATATTCCTGTTGCACTGAAAATACCCCAACAGGGTGGATGACTTCGTTGTTAAATGCGTTGCTGAAATTAAAGGATGAAGCAGATCCTCTTTTTGGAACATAAACCGACAACAGGTTCCTGATATCATTCAGGTTTATATTTAGAAACCAGGCAACACCGGCACCCACTATTGCAAAATCCGATTGACCTTCCTGCAGTATAAAATCACCGCTTTGCATAAGCGAATCAAGACGGGATATCTCCGGATAATTGTCGGACACACCTTTAATCTTCGCAATATACTGCTGATCCCTGTATTTGAATAGAGCATCTTCTTCAACAACGTTAGCCAGGCCGGCAACTCCATTCATGTTCAGCACTTTTTCTGAAGGGAAATCCAGTGAAGAAAATGTTTTACCCTTTTGCACACCCACTACCAGGTCGGGGTTAAATGTGTTGTACAATGATTTAATCACATCTTCAAACCCATTGAAAACCGACAGGACGATGATAAGCGCCGACGTTCCCACCAACTGGCCAACGATAGATATGATGGAAATCACATTGATCAGGTTATGCGACTTTTTGGATATCAGGTATCGACGGGCTATGTGGAGAGAGAGATTCAACTACGTGTATTAAATATCAGTTTACAAAGGTCAAATAATTATTGATATGGGAGGGGAGTTTGGAGTTTGTGCCAAAGGCATCCCTTCGGGAGAGTTTGGAGTTTGGGGTTTGGAGTTAATGTCATTAAGTTAGTAGATAAGAATAAATCATCATTCCTTTTCACTTCCATGCTCTCGCCACAATGCCTGTGCCTGTTTTGTGGTTTCCTCTCACATCCAAACAATTTAGCAGGAGGACAAAAGGAAAGGTCAGCAGGTAGTAAAATGGAAGAATAACAAAGAAAATGTAAGATTTATTGAGCATGACGATCGGGTATTTCATGCTTAACCGCCAAGCCAGTTTGCCGGGTTTTCCATATTGGTACTGCACCTCTGTTTTGCTGAATCCTGCCCGCTTCATCTTATCCGTCATTTCCTGGATGCTGTACCCGTCGCGTACATGTTCATCAACAAATGAGCGCGTACCATCATTCACGTTGTCGTCATGGTCATGATGGTGGACATCTGATCCGCCCTGGTCCGAGGGTGTAGAGATTAGAAGCATACCCCCTTTTTTCAATGAGTTGAAATAGTTACGGAGCACGAGTTCATCTTCCTCAATATGTTCCATCACATCCACACAAAGGACCATGTTGAAGGTATCCGGTTCTGATAATTTCGTCAGGTCGGCAACTTCAAACCTGACATTGTTTAAACCTATCCTCTGAAAAAAGTCGTTGCAATCTTCAATCTGCTCATCCTTTACATCCACTCCTTTGATCTGCCATTCTTTATGCCTTTTGGCCAGGTAATAATCATACTGCCCAAATCCTGACCCTGCATCAAGTATTATTTGTTTGCCATCCACGCCTTTTTCCCACTCTTTGATGGCTTTCCTGATATGCCATGAGCGCAGCAGGAGAATATCGAGTAATCGATAAAAAAGTTTCCGCATGACCGGAGTGCGGTTGAAAACAACCCCTAGTTTTCTTTTTATCGGATCGTATTGCATGGGTGTTTGGGGTTTGAGGTTTGAGGTTTAAGGTTTAAGGTTTAAGGTTTGGGGTTTGGAGTTTAGTGTTTAATTTATTTGAGAAGGCTCTCGATGTTTTCAATATAGTCAAGGGAGTCATCTTCATAAAAATGAAGTTCGGGGACTGATTTCATTTGGTATCGTATCCGGTTGCCCAATTTTCCCCTCAATTCACCGGCATGCCGTTGTATGTTTTCCATCAGACCTGCTTTGTCTCTGGCAGCAAAAATGCTCAGGTAAACTTTGGCCAACTGAAGATCAGGAGTTAAATGAACTTTGGTGACGGTCACCATTGCACCACGGGTAAGGTGGCGCATCTCCTGTTGAATTATCTCTCCAAGATCCTTTTGGACCAGCTTGGCCACCCGTTGCTGTCGTTTCGATTCCATGCGGCAAAAGTATTGAAATTTAGGATGCTACTTCTTCACCAATTCTCCAAGTTCGTTATCCACCAGTTGCAGGAATGTTTTGTCAAAATTGTGCTGACTGCGATTGTATTCACCTATATCATGCAGGTAAGTCTTCATCAGAGGCAGGGCATTGTCTATTCCTGCAAGTCTTAACTCCTTGTAAATACGCTCCATCTCTTCCAGCATATTGTTTTCGAAATGGCTAAAATCGATTTCAACCAATTGTCCTTTGGGGATCATTAGTTTATCGGTTTCATATTTTTCACGCATCAGCTTGTAAAGCCTGATCATAGCCAGGTCCTGCTCTTCCCTGTCATAGGATTGATGTTTAATTCCATCTCTGACAGCCGCTGTGAACCGGAGGAAAGAAAAGAGCGTTTCATAAACATCTCTCTGGATGTAAATGAATTTGGCATCAGGAAACATCTTCAGCAGTTGTGGTATCCTGAAAGTGTTGGGAGGATTCTTCGATACGAACTGTTTGCCATCTGTACTGATCAAAGCAGTTTTGATAAGGGTCAGGTAGGCTTTCTTCCATCTTTCAAAGTCACTTTCAGAGACGCCTTCAAAAAGCAGGCTCCTTTTAATAAACTCTTCCGTATCCTGCGGGAAATAGTAGAAGTTATAGAAACTTAGTGGCTGCATATTGCCCAGGGCGATCTCTTCTTCCTGGGGATACTTAAAATCAAACTTGACATCATCTCCAGGCCTTTTCTCCGGAATCAGTAATTGTGCGGCACTTCGCAACCATCCCTGGTTCAATAAGCAATGATTAGGGAAAACAGCCTGAAAAGTACTCACAAATCCAAGGTCAGGATTCTCACACATCAGGTTGTGCAAAACAGTGGTACCCGAGCGCCAGAAGCCAATGATGAATATAGGTGGCTTGTCGATGGTTTTTTGCTCGATGAATTTTCCATACTTTCTTTCTTCCACAATTCTAAACCAATCCAATATCCAGGAAACCCATTTGGTTAAATGGTACTTGCTCTTATAACCATGTACATCCCTTCCGCTAATTACTTCTTTGAAATTGGCATAAGGACTGCCGATAAGGGTACTTACAGGAAAATGAAACTCTTTATTACGAAACCTCGAAGCCATAAGTTTGCAAAAGTAAAAAGCATTATTTGTTTACAAACATTAATGCTTATAATATTTCTTAAATTAACATTCATCAGGTCAAAACTTGAAAGTATCCTTATTTTGTACATTTGTTTGCCATCTTTAACAGAAAACTGTGAATCATCTTTCCCAAATAAAAACCATTGCAGCAGAACTCAATCAGCAACTGCTGGAGATAAGGCGATACCTGCATGCCAATCCTGAATTGAGTTTCCATGAAAAATCCACTGCAAAGTTTATCTCTAACAAATTAACTGAATGGGGAATTGATCACCAGACCGCTGTAGGTGGAAATGGTATCGTTGGGATAATCAAAGGAAAGAACCCGGATAAAAAAATAATTGCCCTCAGAGCCGACATGGATGCGCTGCCCATTTTGGAGCAGAACACGGTAGATTATAAATCGCTAAATGAAGGCGTAATGCATGCCTGCGGACATGATGTCCACATGAGCTGTTTGCTGGGCGCTGCAAAGATTTTGTCAGAGCTTAAGGATCAGTTTGAAGGATCGGTAAAACTCATTTTTCAGCATGCCGAAGAAACTGTTCCCGGTGGAGCCATTGAGATGATTGAGGCAGGCGCTTTAGAGAATCCAAGGCCTGCAGCCATTTTCGGACAACATGTTTTTCCCGAAATGGAAACAGGAATGGTTGGCTTCAGGAGTGGCCGCTACATGGCTTCAAACGATGAGATAACCATTTACGTGAAAGGCAGAGGAGGTCATGCAGCTATGCCAGAAAGGGTGGATGATACCGTACTGGCTTCTGCCCATATCCTGATCGCTTTGCAAAGAATCGTCAGCCGTACCTCCAGTCCACAGGTGCCAACGGTACTGTCATTTGGAAAAATAGTAACGAACGGGGCCATGAATGTACTTCCCGAGCAGGTAAGTATCCATGGAACCTTTCGTACTTTTAGTGAGTCATGGCGGGAAAAAGCACATCAGTTAATTATTGAGACCGCTGAAAATACAGCAAGGGCGAATGGATGTACCTGCGATGTAGAGATCAAAAGAGGTTATCCGTTCCTGGTTAACGATAAACAATTGACAGAAGAAGCCAGGCTGGCGGCCATCGAATACCTGGGGCCGGAAAATGTAGTGGAACTGGATATGCGCATGACAGCAGAAGATTTTTCCCGCTATTCGCAGATCATGCCTGCCTGTTTTTACCGGCTGGGGACGGCCAATAAGGGAAAAGACATCACCTCAAACCTCCACACATCTACTTTCGATGTGGATGAAAGAAGTATCGAAATTGGGGCAGGGCTGATGGCGTGGATAGGGTTAAAGAAACTGATGGAATATAATGAATAAGTGGCAGTCGGAAGTCGGGAGTCGGCAGTCTCCAGTCGGGGGTTGGCAAGCCTGTAAAAATGGTCTTGGGAACTCTGCATAAATGAGTTGGCAGAATAAAGGGAAATATATGAGTTAATACGCTACAATCAATGAAACAATCGAACAAGAAATCCGGCCGTTTAAATCACTTTTCACCAATTTTCCAATTTCCTGATTCACCCTATTCAACCAGTTTTACAATAACCATTAACACATAACTCTTAACTTTTAACCCATAACACCTAACCCCAATGCTCGTCGGCGATAAATCATATCAAACAGTCTGGATAGAAGGGTCCTCAGTGATGATGATCGATCAGAACCTGTTGCCTTTTGAATTCAAAATCCATGAATGCCCCACCTACTGGGATACCTGTATGGCCATCACCGATATGGTTGTCAGGGGTGCAGGGGCTATTGGCGCGGCAGCGGGCTATGCCATGGCACAGGCTTTCCTCACCTCGACAAAAAAGACCAAAGCGATCACCATCCGTGAAGCGCGTGCCGACATCGAGCATACACGGCCAACAGCAAAGAACCTGTTTTATGCGGTTGACAGGGTTTACCAGGCCGGACTGATCTCCCCTGAAAATGCCATGATCGAGGCCCAGAAGGTGGCCATTAAAGATTCGCAGGATTCCAGATCCATTGGTGTATTTGGCAGTGAGCTGATCAGGAAAAAAGCAAATATCCTGACACATTGCAATGCAGGCTGGCTGGCATTTGTAGATTACGGCACTGCCCTGGCGCCTATCTACCTTGCAATGAAGCAGAATAAGGATGTGTTTGTTTATGTGGATGAAACCCGCCCGCGAAACCAGGGAGCCAAGCTTACCGCCTGGGAGTTGAATAACAATAAGGTCCCCCATGTGATCATTCCCGACAATGCTTCAGCCACGCTGATGGCACAGGGAAAAGTGGACCTGGTGATAGTGGGAGCCGACCGTATCGCTGCCAATGGTGACGTAGCCAATAAGATCGGGACACTCGAAAAGGCGGTTCTTGCCAAAGAATTTGGTGTGCCTTTTTATGTGGCAGCGCCATTGTCGACAATTGATATGGAATGCGCCTCCGGCAAAGACATACCAATCGAAACCCGCAGCCCGGATGAAGTTTTATACCAGATGGGCATTGATGCCAACGGCAACAAACTAAGAGTCAGGGTTGCCTCCCCCGGTTCAGATGCCTGGAATCCTGCCTTCGACGTCACCCCGGCAAAGTACATCTCGGGGATCATTACCGAGAAAGGCATCATTAAGGCACACCACCGGGCGATTGGAAGAGTGATGGGAGCAGGATGAAATGGATGCAGGGGTGGTGATTAGATGGAAATTGTTGGAATTGTTATTTTTGATGGTTTCATAGTTAGTTAATTGGTCATTGGATAATTGGCCATTGGATAATTGGCCATTGGATAATTAGATAATTGACCGAGCGACCAACGACACCGAAAGGAGTCCAAATGGATGATTAATTGCTAATAACTAATGACTGATTGCTAATGACTAATAACCAATGACCAATAACCCCGCCTTGCTTTTTGCGCATTATGATATAAAAATGGTATAGCCCATAACAAATAACAAATAACACTTAACGAATAACAAATAACACTTAACCTATAATTCACAACTCATAAATCATCAATCATAATTCCAATAATGACAATACCGCAAAAACAACAGGAAATAGTCGAAGAGTTCTCCATGTTTGACGACTGGATGGACAAATATGCCTACCTGATTGAACTGGGTAAGGATTTGCCTGAAATAAATGAGAAGTACAAAACAAAGCAATACCTGATCTCAGGCTGTCAGTCACGGGTATGGCTTCATGCAGAATTGCAAAACGGCAAACTGCTGCTTTCTGCTGATAGTGACGCAGTGATTACAAAGGGCATTGTCAGTTTACTGATCAGGGTGCTTTCCAATCATTCTCCGGACGAGATCATGGCGGCAGATTTAAACTTCCTGAATACGATAGGACTGAAAGACCATCTGTCACCTACGCGTGCCAATGGTCTTCAATCGATGGTTAAACAGATTCAGCTATATGCCCGGGCATTTCAACTGAAATCGTTAAATTAACAGAGATGGATAAGCAAGAGATAAAAATACTGGAAGAGAAGATTGTGAATGTTTGCAAAAACATTTACGATCCGGAAATTCCCGTAAACATATACGAACTGGGATTAATCTATGAAATTAAGGTGTCAGAAGACGGTAAGGCGGATGTCCTGATGACACTCACCACACCCAACTGTCCTGTAGCTGAGAGTCTGCCGGAACAGGTAAAAACCGAAATTGGTTATTTAACAGGTGTAACTGCAGTGAACCTTGACCTTACTTTCGAACCTCCATGGGATCAGGATATGATAACAGAAGAGGCTAAACTTGAACTTGGGCTGCTGTGAGCCATTCAAAAAAAAGTCAGTAAAAATCCACTGGTAAGGCGGCTTCACAATGAACTACCAAAAATATTATTCCATTTGTCCAAATAAATTTGACAGATAAGTTTTTTTACTATTTTTGCACCCGCTTTATCCGAAAGGAAAATTACAAAAGAAAACAGGAATGTACGCAATAGTTGATATAGCCGGACAACAGTTTAAAGTAGAAAAAGGACAGGAAGTGTTTGTTCACAGGCTTGAAGGTGAAGAGGGCGCCAAAATGGAATTTGAGAAGGTGTTGCTTATTGATAATGATGGAAAAGTTTCTGTTGGCACGCCAACAGTAGAAGGTGCAAAAGTAAGCGGCAAGATCGTTTCACACCTCAGGGCTGACAAGGTGATTGTTTTTAAAAAGAAAAGAAGAAAAGGATACCAGAAATCCAATGGTCACCGTCAGGATCTGAGCAAGGTTTTAATTGAAAAGATTACTGTTTAATCAGAAAAAAGTAAAGAGATGGCTCATAAAAAAGGAATGGGTAGCTCCCATAACGGACGCGAATCAGCAAGTAAACGACTGGGTGTTAAACTCTATGGTGGTCAGTTCGCAACTGCGGGAAACATTATCGTTCGCCAGAGAGGAACACGACACAGCCCCGGTATCAATGTTGGAATAGGCAAAGACCATACTCTTTTTGCTCTGTCCGACGGTGTTGTTGAATTCAGAAAAAGAAGGGACAACAAGTCCTACGTAAGCGTAATCCCCAAAGAGGTAGAAGACGCCAAGTAAAGAAATTGAAATTAACTGAACCCGGCTTGATTCATCATGCCGGGTTTTTTATTTGTCTTCTATAAAGTCACCCTGTGGTCAATCACAACTTTAAAGTAGATTTGCACAAACATTTTCCACATGCTACAAATCACATTTATCCGGGAAAACAGAGATCTGGTTGTAAATAGGTTGGCGATCAAGAACTTTGATGCAGCAACTATCGTCGATCAGAGCATTGCCCTGGATGAAACCCGGCGAAACACACAAAAACAATTGGACGATACACTCGCGGCTTCAAATAAAATGGCCAGGGAGATCGGACAGTTATTCAAAACCGGAAAACGGGAGGAAGCTGAAAAGACAAGGGCAGAATCCACTGCTTTGAAACTACGGGCGAAACAATTGGAGCAACAACTGAATGAAGTGGTTGAAGATTTGAACACCAGGCTCCTGGATCTTCCCAACATACCCCATGAATCTGTGCCGTCCGGCAAAACAGAAACAGACAACGAATTGTTGCTGGAAGAAGGAATTAAACCGGAATTGTTTGACAATGCTTTACCGCACTGGGAATTGGCTACCAAATATGACATAATCGATTTTGACCTTGGAAGCAAGGTCTCAGGCGCCGGATTTCCATTTTACCGGGGTAAAGGAGCGAGGCTGCAGCGGGCATTAATCAATTTCTTTCTCGATGAAGCCATTACTGCAGGATACCTCGAATACCAGCCTCCTTTGCTCATTAATGAGGATTCGGGCTATGGCACCGGTAATCTTCCTGATAAAGAAGGGCAGATGTATGTAGTAGGCGCCGATAACCTTTACCTGATTCCTACAGCGGAAGTGCCTATTACCAATATTTACCGCAATGTAATTCTCAGGGAGGATGATCTGCCGGTGAAGAATGTGGCTTACTCCAGTTGCTTTCGTCGTGAGGCAGGGTCTTATGGAAAAGACGTGCGTGGACTGAACAGGCTGCATCAGTTTGATAAAGTGGAAATAGTTCAGATTACCGAACCTGAGAAGTCTTATGCCGTGCTTGAAGAAATGAAAGAGCAGGTTGCCGGCCTGATCAGAAAACTGGAATTGCCATTCCGCATCCTTAAACTCTGTGGTGGTGACATCAGCTTTACGTCAGCCTTAACCTTCGATTTTGAAGTATTTTCAGCCGGACAAAAGCGTTGGCTGGAGGTAAGTTCGGTATCCAACTTTGAAACTTTTCAATCGAACAGGATGAAGTTGCGCTATAAAACCAGGGAAGGTAAAACCCGCCTGGCACACACTTTAAATGGAAGCGCGCTCGCTTTGCCCAGGATTGTAGCTGCCCTGCTGGAAAATAATCAAACTGAGAAGGGAATATTAATTCCTGAAGCATTGCAAGCTTTCACAGGTTTTGAAATAATTAAATAATTGGGAAAGAAGACCCAAATATTCATCATCGTTCTATTGGCCATTTTAACTTCATGTGTCAATACCCAATTTTATGCTGACTATCTGAAAAAGGTCGACAGCCTGAATGCTTCCCTCGAAGCTTCTGCTTCTTCTTTCGAGCAAATCGATACCACAAAAATCATTAGCCAGAATATCAGGGTAAAGAAAAACCTGGATTCGTTGAACAAACTTCAGGTGCAGATCGTTCAGACTACGATAAATGAGTACAGCTATATCAAGAAGTCATACAAAACAATATTGCGTGAATATCCGTTAGCTTTGAAAGAACTTCAGTACAGCAGGGAGCAGTTAACAGCCCTGAAACATGATATTGAAAACAGGCATCTCGAAGAAGAAATGATAAAAACTTATTTTAGCCAGGAAGAAGACGCAATCTCATTATTGAAAGAAAAGATGAAAATGATGGGTGAGGTTGCTAAAAAGCAAATGGATAGGTTTGACTTACTCAACCCTGAAGTGGAAATGGTAATCGACAGCTTGTCAAAACTTAATTAATCTTTGATAGTAAAAAACATATACCTAAGTTCTGTAATGATATTTATGCTGGCGTTCTCTTTTCTTCCGGGAGACATGATTAGCCAGGTGAAGCCCCCGGTGGTTATGCAAAAACGTCAGCAGGATCCGCTTAAAGCAAAGGAAAGGTTGGCTTTATCTTATTACCAGCAGAAAAAATATGTAAAAGCTGCAGCCATCTACAAAGAATTATTTGACAAGAGTCCCCGGCAATATTACTACTCATACTACCTTAACTGCCTGATTTTCTTAAAGGAATACAAACAGGCCGACAGGCTTGTAAAAAAACAATCTAAAGCCTACCCCTCCAATTTCCGGTATCTTGTCGACCAGATTTATGTTGCCGATCTAATGGGTAATGAAAAGAAATCAAAGAAGATGATGGATCAATTGCTGTCTGATCTTCCCACGAACAGGAACATGGTAATTCAGATAGCCTCTTCTCTGGAGGGCAAAGGATACTTCCAGGAAGCGCTGGCAGTATACGAAAATGCTCAGCAATTGCAGGAGGAGAATGTGACCTATCACCTTGAAAAGGCGCGTGTTTATCGTTATACAGGTGATTATGAGTTGATGTTTAGCTCCTATCTGGATCACCTGGATGTGCGGCCCCAGGATGTGCAAATCATTAAAAACCGTCTGCAGGGATTAATGAGGCAGGATGTTGATGACAACCTTTCCAGCGTTTTAAAAAAGCAACTGCTTGAAAAAGCTCAGGCCGATCCTGACAATTTTATTTATGCAGAAATGTTGCTCTGGCATGCCATGCAAACCAAAGATTTTGAAATGGCTTATCGACAGGCCAGGGCCATAGATATGAGATTTGAGAACCGGGAAGATGATATGCTGGAGGTTGCAGAAATCTGTTTCTCGAATAGATTGTATGAACTGGCAGCAAAGACTTATGGTTATTTGAAAGACAAAGGTGAAGCGTCACCTTTTTACCTGGAAGCATACAATGGGTATTACCTTTCGCTTGTCAGAATTGCAGAGGCAGATCCTGAAACTGATGAAAAAACGTACAAAGGCCTGATCAAAACAGGAGAAAAAGCGATTGAGGAACTTGGGCTCTTCAAAGGTACAGTGCCTATCGCCTGGAATCTCGCACACCTGATAGCTTTCCGGTTGAATGATTATGATCGATCCATTGCTTTGCTGGAAAATGCACTTGAAGTAGGTAACCTTGACAGCAGGGAGAAATCCGGACTGAAACTGGAATTAGCGGATATTCTTTTATTCAAGGATAAAGTGTGGGATGCGACGCTGCTGTATTCACAGATCGAGGCCGACATGAAGAATGAACCCATTGGTCACGAGGCGAAATTCAGGAATGCCAAATTGTTTTATTATGTAGGAGAATTTAACTGGGCACAGGCCAAACTGGACATCCTCAAATCGGCTACTTCCAAACTTATTGCAAATGATGCGATGGAATTATCTTTATTCATCAAAGATGTTTTTGATGAGGATACCCTTGGTTTAACACTTCGGAAATTTGGCACGGCCGATCTGCTTGTTTACCAGGGAAAGATTGATTCTGCCATGTACTGGCTGGAGAAAATCGACGGTGATTCTCCAGGGGTGAATACATATCAGCACCTGGTTTTCAAGAAAGCAAAGATGATGGAGATAAAGCAGGATTATGTTGAGGCAGATTCTTTATACAACTATCTTGCTGTTTATTTTCCGGAAAGTTTTAAAGCAGACAACGCGCTATTCAGGCGGGCTGAAATCCTAAGGCAATATCTTGAAAATGCTGAATTGGCACAGGAACTTTACCTGAAACTGATGAGGGATTACCCTGACAGCATCTATGCCGGTGAGGCCAGGAAAGTCTATCGCGGCACACGCAAAGAACAAAACCCCAACCAGGAGTTCATCCCCAACGAAGTCCCCTAACAGAATATAAATGCATTACCATTGCTTCATAACCAAAATGACACAGGAATCAAAGCCTGCCCGTATGGGAGCCAAGAGCCAAGAACTAACACAAAACCCCAAACCCCAAACTCTCCCGAAGGGATGCCTTTGGCACAAACCCCAAACTCTCCCGAAGGGATGCCTTTGGCACAAACTCCAAACTCATACCCCCTAACCCCTAACCCCTAACCCCCTCCACCCATGGTTCGTCCCAAAAAACATCTTGGCCAGCATTTTTTAAAAGATCAGAATATCGCTGATAAGATTGTCGGGACTCTTGAGGGATCACCTGCTAACGTCTGTGAATTAGGACCGGGGACCGGAGTTTTGACCAAACTGCTTTTACAACAAGCTTCCATAGAGAACCTCACATTGATTGATGTAGATGAAGAATCTATCGAATACCTGAAAACTCATTTTAATGACGAACGGCTCACCATCATTCAGGCAGACTTCCTGAAATTTGATTTAACTAAAATCTTTAGAGAAGGATTCTCACTGATTGGCAATTTCCCTTACAATATCTCCAGCCAGGTATTTTTCAAAGTGCTGGAAAACAGAATGCTTATTCAGCAGGTAGTTTGTATGATTCAAAAAGAAGTAGCCGAACGCATCGCAGCCCCACCTGGAAATAAAACTTACGGGATACTGAGCGTTTTGCTGCAAACCTGGTATGATGTGTCTTATTGTTTTACAGTTAATGAAGGGGTGTTCTTTCCACCTCCCAACGTAAAATCGGCAGTTATCAGGCTTTCAAGGAACAATACTGATCGACTTAGCTGCAATGAAGGTCTTTTTTTCAGAGTGGTTAAAGCTGCTTTCGGACAACGAAGGAAAACACTGCGAAATGCACTGCGTCCCATGTTAACTCCTGAATTGATTCAATTGCCCGTCCTCGATAAACGGGCGGAGCAGTTAGACAAGTTTCAGTTTGAAGAGTTGACACAATTGATAGAGAATGGGTAGCATTGCCTGTTTTTTCTTATTTTCACAGTTGAATTGAAAGCATGTTCCCGTCTATGAATTTATCCCGCAGGGTCTTATTTTTTTTCATTTTTCTGTTCATTACTTCCGCGGCCTTTTCTGAAATAGCATCAGAAAAACTAAAGGATTATGTTGAAGTGGAGTTCCCAGCATTTATTGTGCAAAATGTTGAGCAGGAAATTACCATTGTTATAACTGACAGGGAACTGGTCAAATCACTTGAAGGAAGTGAACTGCCTGTGGAATTGAATGGGGAAGTTATTAAATCTGAGGTTGTGTTTGGTAAAATGACACTAAACTATGACTTCCCGGCCAGAGAAACCGTTTCTATCAGTATTGGTGATTTTACCGAAGAAAGGGATGTGAGGCCCATACCATTATGGCTTTCTATTTTACCTCCTCTTATCGCCATCTTTTTCGCATTGCTATTAAGGGAAGTTTACAGCGCGCTGATTGCAGGAATATGGATAGGAGCAGGAGCGATCTCCTTTTACCAGGGATCGAACATTTTTGTTGCAGCATTCAAAGGTTTTCTGGCCATCATCGACACTTACATTATTCAATCTTTAAACGATAGCGGCCACCTGTCAATTATTCTTTTTTCAATGATCATTGCAGGCACTGTCAACCTGATTACCAAAAACGGAGGCATGGGTGGTGTTGTCAATAGCCTGTCGAGGTATGCCAGGGGGCCAAGATCAGGATCATTTATCACCTGGCTGTTGGGAATTATCATTTTTTTTGATGATTATGCTAATACGCTGGTCGTTGGAAATACCATGCGCCCGCTTACCGATAAACTTCGGATCAGTCGTGAAAAACTCTCATACATCATCGATTCCACGGCAGCGCCCGTTGCTTCAGTTGCATTTGTAACAACATGGATTGGGGCTGAGCTGAGCTACATACAGGATGGGATCAACAGCCTGAACCTTGATGAATCGGCATATGGTGTTTTTTTCGGATCGCTGGCATATTCTTTCTACCCTTTCTTTACGCTGGCTTTTATTTTTATTCTGGTTTGGAAAGGCAGGGATTTTGGCCCGATGCTGAAAGCAGAAGCACGGGCCAGGCAGCAACTACCGGGTAAATCATCTGATAGCCGAATGAAGGATATGGATCAGATGGATGATAGTATCATAAAGGAAAAGGGTAAGCAAAGAATCCTGAATGCAGTCATACCCGTGCTGGTCATTGTTCTGGGTACCATGGCCGGTTTGGTTTATACCGGCTGGAACCAGGATGTCTGGAGCAACCCGGAACTTTCGTTTTTTGAGAAATTATCGGAAAATATCGGAGCGGCAGATTCCTATGTTTCACTTCTCTGGGCTTCGGGTGGAAGCCTTTTCGTTGCACTGGCATTAACCTTATCGCAGCGATTATTAGGTCTTCGGGAGTCGATGGATGCGATTGTTGGAGGTTTTAAAACCATGCTGCCCGCAGTGATGATCATGACACTGGCATGGTCGGTGGCGCTTGTTACAAAGCATATGCACACTGCCGATTTTATTTCTAACCTTCTGCTGGATGCTGCCGTATCTCCATACCTTTTACCATCCATAACGTTTATCATGGCCGCCCTGGTGTCTTTCTCCACCGGAAGCTCATGGGGAACGATGGCCATTCTTTATCCCTTGATTCTTCCGTCAGCATGGCTGGTTTCCAAAAATTCAGGACTCGATTATGATGCTTCAATGGCTATTTTCCACAATATTGCGGCGGCGGTGCTTACCGGTTCCGTGCTTGGGGATCATTGTTCACCGATATCCGATACTACGATTCTGAGTTCGCTGGCAAGTTCCTGCCCTCATATCGAGCATGTCAGAACACAGTTGCCTTATGCACTTACCACGGGACTGATAGCTATCATGCTTGGCAGTCTTCCAGCAGCCTATGGCATTTCACCATGGATCCTTTTTCCTGCCGGGTTTGTTGCGATTTATCTGGTTATCCATTTTCTGGGTAAGAAAAGTGAAACCTACATGCTATCCTGACATTAAATTTCTATTCGTTACCAAATTCTCCAATCCCACCACACTCCAAGTACTCCAGGCACTCTAGCTCACTTTAGACACTTTAGGCACTCTAGCTCACTCTAGGCACTCTAGGCACTCTAGGCACTCTAGGCACTCTAGGCACTCTAGGCACTCTAGCTCACTCTAGGCACTTTAGGCACTTTTAACCCTCCCAGTCTATTTTCCCATCTTGGTTACTTTTGTATTTTACCTTGAAATTCATTCTCTTTGGGAAGATCATCTGAAAAAAACGGGCTCCAAAATCTGATCAGGGCGCTGCCAGGCAAACCGGG
>JAUXDH010000013.1 GCA_030618545.1 Chlorobiota bacterium | reverse complement strand
TTGAGCATATTGGAATCGCTGTTAACAGCCTTGAGGAAAGTATTCCATACTATGAAGAAATACTTGGATTGAAATGCTATGCCATTGAAGAAGTACAAGACCAGAAAGTAAAGACAGCTTTCTTTAAAGTTGGAGATACCAAGATTGAATTACTTGAAAGCACGGATCCTGAAGGACCAATCGGAAAGTTTATCGAAAAACGCGGACAGGGCATTCATCACATGGCTTTCGCAGTTGATGGGATTGAAAATGCACTGAGTGAAGCAGAAGAAAAGGGAGTCCGGTTGATTGACAAACAACCCCGTCGTGGTGCTGAAGGTCTTGATATCGCATTTCTCCACCCGAAATCCACATTTGGAGTACTCACCGAGTTTTGCGAACCCCGAAAGTGATCGGATCGGCTGTTGCAGCGGGAATCATGATGAGTTTCCTAATGTAGGTAATGGAATTTATTTTCTATTTTTGAGTGAATATCATTGAAATAGCCTATGTTGATAATTGGTATCGCGGGAGGCAGTGGTTCAGGTAAGACAACCGTTGTTAAAAAGATAGTCGATGCATTACCGCATGATGCTGTGGCAGTCGTGCCACAGGATGCATATTATTATGACAATGGTCACCTCACTCCTGAGGAAAAACTCAAGATAAACTTTGACCATCCCAATTCTATTGAGTGGACATTACTGAAGGATCATCTCGACAGGATCAAAGCCGGTGAAATAATCCCAATGCCGATGTACAACTACGTTACCTGTGCAAGATCAAAAGATGTAATACAGGTAGAGCCAAAAAGAATCATCATCATTGAAGGCATTTTAGTACTTTCCCAACCAGAGGTGCGCGATCGTCTGGATATAAAATTATTTGTTGCAACCGACAGTGATGAACGATTGATTCGAATTATCAGGCGTGATATTATCAAAAGAGGCCGTTCGTATGATGATGTGCTGCTGCATTACCAGACTTATGTGAAACCGATGCACCGGGAATTTATAGAACCAACAAAAATGTATGCGGATGTGATCATACCGCAGGGAGGTGAAAATCAGGTTGCCATTGACATGGTCGTTTCCCGGATAAATATGGGGCTCAATAGTTAGACTTCATCAGGAAAAATTTTCGGTCGTTGAGGGATTTACGAAAACGGAATTCTTATATCCGATTTTGTATAAAATCCTGATAAAATCTTTCTTACAAAAGAGAAAAAACATTGATAACTCCACATAATCAGTCACTTAACTGGTTTGGCTCGTGAATTGCTATGTAGTGGGCCGCATTAACCACAACAATAATGATACTTCTTGGAGTTTCTGTTTACCTTATCGTAACCTTCTTCCTGACCTTTGTTGGCATTGAGCGGCAAAATGAAGGATTGAAGATTTTCATTATCAGCCTGCTCCTGACGCCTATCGCGGGCTTGTTTTACATGATCACTAAAAAGAAGAATTATACTCGTATTAACTACTATTATTGTGATCAGTGTGATTACATATTTCCCGTAAAAATGAAAATCTGTCCTTGTTGCAAAGAGGAAGGTAAAAAAGTTCGACTGATCCGCTATCAGAGTCCTTACCGGTTTACCGATAAGATTGAAGTTGCTGAGTTTGTATAAAAGCTGATTTCACGCAACTTCGCAAAATTGTCTCATCTTGATTTTTAGATGATAAACGCTACGACAGTTGCGTGAAACAACAAATAATCTAATTTTTCAGGACTGCCTTTTCCGGCAGGTACAGATTGCTAAAGATTCTGAATTTCTTTAGTTTCCTTCTTCTCAATATAATGACTAAGTACCAGCCCGATTCCTCCAAACAGGAAGATCATTGAGAAGTATGCCGATTCACTGTTCAGTGTTGTCATTTCGGCAATAACAGATCCTAACAGAAGACCTACGGCTACACCAATGAATAGTAAGCCAAGCTTAAGGGCCAGAATTCCAGGTTTATTACCGTTACGCAGGGTTGAAAAGTCAGCGCCCTTTTCGATCATTGCCATTCGTTCTTTACGCTTTACTAACAGATGAATAACCGCATAAGTAAAGCCAAAGATGATTGACATTATTAAAATAGGTTCAAGTTCCATGATTTAATGTTTAAGTGATTAATAAATCGTTTTGCTTTTATGACGCAATGCACCTTAACCGGTTACAAAAAATGTGTAATTTTACCGGCAATAAGCAATAAAGGTGTTGATTCCATTGCAATTATCGAATAAGTGGATTTTTCTTAATCTCAAGAAAAGAGATTCATATTGTTGATCCTACCCTGCTTTTTTTTGTTATAAGCATTACCCAGGTTAATTCATCAAAATCATTAAGCAAAAAACAACAATAGAAATGGAACTACCTTTTGCAGAATCTTACAAAACAAAGATGGTTGAAACCATCAGAAAGAGCACAAGAGAGGAAAGGGAAGAATGGATCAGAAAGGCAAAATATAACCTCTTTAACCTCAAAAGCGAGCAGGTATTCATTGATCTGCTTACCGACTCAGGTACCGGAGCTATGAGTGATAAGCAATGGTCGGAAATGATGCTGGGGGATGAGAGCTATGCCGGAGCATCTTCATATTATAAGCTGAGGGATGCTATCCGTGAAATAACCGGGTTTCCTTATTTTTTACCCACCCATCAGGGAAGAGGTGCCGAAAATGTTCTTTTTTCAGCCATGATCAAAGAGGGTAATGTTGTTCCCGGCAATGCCCATTTCGACACGACAAAAGGGCACATTGAATACAGAAAAGCACGGGCCATTGACTGCACCATTGATGAGGCATTTGATATAGAAGTTGACTATCCCTTCAAAGGAAACATCGATCTCAACAAACTTAGAAGTGTACTGGAGCAGTATCCTGTAGAAATGATTCCGGTGGTTATCGTGACCATAACCTGCAATTCTTCAGGAGGACAGCCTGTATCGCTTGAAAATATCAGGGAGGTGAAGAAACTTGCAAGTGAGTATGGCATCCCGGTATTTTTTGATTCCGCAAGATTTGCAGAAAATGCCTATTTCATAAAAATACGTGAGGAAGGATATAGAGATAAGAGTATCCGCGAAATAGTTCGGGAAATGTTCAGCTATGCTGATGGGATGACCATGAGCAGCAAGAAAGACGCTATTGTGAACATGGGTGGATTTGTGGCTATGAACAGCCATATTCTGTTTGAGCAGGCAAGCATGTACAATATTCT
This sequence comes from Chlorobiota bacterium, assembly GCA_030618545.1. Taxonomy (GTDB): domain Bacteria; phylum Bacteroidota; class Bacteroidia; order Bacteroidales; family F082; genus JAADID01. The sequence continues at coordinate 24,349 of JAUXDH010000013.1, read as the reverse complement.
TTTCGAGGGATACATCTCATACGGAGGCATGTCGGGCCGTGATATGAATGCACTTTCACAGGGACTCTATGAGGGCACAGAATACCCATACCTCGAAAGCCGGATAAATCAGGTTGCCTATCTGGGACAAAATCTGAAAGACCATGGGATTCCTGTTCAGCAACCTTTTGGCGGACATGCCATTTTTATTGAGGCCAGTAAGTTTTTACCCCATATTCCCAAAGAAGAATTCATTGCCCAGACACTGGCCGTTGAACTTTATCTGGAAAGTGGTGTCAGGGGAGTGGAAATAGGCACTTTGCTGGCTGACCGTGATCCGGACACCCGTAAAAACCGTTATCCGGATCTGGAGTTTCTCAGGTTAACTATTCCAAGACGCGTTTATTCCAAAAACCATATGGATTACATTATTGCCGCTCTGGTAAATGTTTACAATAGGAGGAACGAAGTAAAAAAAGGTCTGAGAATAATCCGGGAAGCTGCCATCCTGAGACACTTCACCGTTGAACTGGATAGATTGTAAGGGATATCAGATGGACACAAAAAAGAAAGCAAACCGATACCGGCGACTTTTTGATCAAATAAAGGCATTGGTGGAAAAAGACAGCAACAATCCATTGTCGGATATGGCAACTGTAATTGCTGTACTCCACCACAAAATGGAATATTTTTTCTGGACGGGTTTCTACCTGTTGCAGGATGACAGGCTTCAGGTGGCTTCCTACCAGGGGCCATTGGCATGCATCAATCTAAAGAAGGATACAGGCGTTTGCTGGGCAGGAATCGATCAGAACGAAACAGTAATTGTGGGGAATGTGGAAGAGTTTCCCGATCATATCGCCTGCGATTCCAGGTCCAGATCCGAGATTGTGGTTCCATTAAGAAACTCAAAAGCTGAAACTATAGGAGTGTTGGATGTAGACAGTACCTCTTTGAATTCATTCGACAAAACCGATGCCGAATGGCTGGAGAAAATCATTCAACTGGTTCGCTTCCCTTAGTCGAAAACAGTATTGATATCATGTCCGATTCGATTGTGACGCAGTCGGGGTGCAGATGTAAAGTTTATTACTTTTGCCACCCACATCAGACAAAATGTATCTAACATTAATTGCAATCATCCTTGGTATTCTTTCCTTTCAGGTCTTGCCTGTTGCCCTGGATTTTGATATTAAAAGGGGTATAGGAAGGACGTTATGGTTTGGCCTGATTTTGTTGCTGGGGCAATTGCTCCTGTTTGTGGCAGGTTATTATCTTGGCAGGAGATTCATGCATCAACTGGATGATTTTATTGGAGCTGTAATCTTTGCCGGCTTTTTCCTGGTAGGTATCAGGTTTATCATGGATGCGTTCAAGGTTAGAAAAGGAGAGAGAACTTTCAACACAGAAAGCTCTTTTACAGTTTTCCTGGCTTCTATGGCTCAGGGCATCAATACCTTTCTGGCAGGGATTCTTATTTCATCAATAGTTGATAAAAGTGACTACCTCATGCTGGTGATTGGTGTTGCAACAATTTTGGTGATAGCATTTGGAATTGCAATGAAACCTCAGAAGCAAACCTTTGTTTTTGCATCCCTCCTTTATTTTATAGGAGGATTTGTCCTGATATTTGGATCGGTTTACCTGGGATTTTTTGTTTGATGAACACAATTAAAATGAAATATAAATATTCGATCCTTTTTGTATTACTCTTAATTGCCTCTATTGTAAAAGGCCAGGTTCCTGCCGGCTATTACGATGATGCCATAGGTAAAACGGGGGATGAGTTAAAAGCCGCTCTTCACCAGATCATTGATGACCATGTGGAATACAGCTACAGCGACCTGCGGGATTTCATATTATTGGAAAGCGATGAAGATCCTGATAACAGCAATAACGTTATCCTGTTGTATTCCGGGTTTTCCAGGGGCAAAGACGAGTTTGGCGGAAGCAATGGTCAGTGGAACAGGGAGCATGTCTGGGCAAAATCCCATGGCGGTTTTGACAACGTACCTCCCGAAGGAACCGATGCACACCATATCAGACCCTCTGATGTAATGATTAACAACGTTAGGGGAAACCTTGATTTTGACAATGGCGGCAGCCCTGTAAATGGGGCGCCAGGCTGCAAGAAAGATGACAATTCATTTGAACCGCACGACGACTTTAAAGGTGATGTCGCCCGGATGATCTTTTATATGGCCGTACGTTATGAAGGAGGGAATGGCGAGTTGGACCTGGAAGTGGTGGATATGGTTAATACCACCCCAAATCCCGAACATGGTAAACTATCCACATTAATGGATTGGCACGCGATGGACCCTCCTGATGATTTTGAGGAGAACAGAAACGAGGTTGTTTTTGATTACCAGGAAAACAGAAACCCCTTCATAGATTATCCTGAATTCGTTGAAGATATCTGGGGAGACCCGGCAGGATTAGATGATCGATCGAAGAATTCGCTTATTTGCTTTCCAAATCCGTTTGCGGATAAAACGTATGTGAATTGCGATAAAGAAGCAATAAACTTTTCTGTGCTTTCAATGGATGGCAGGATGATAATTGAAGGATCTTCCCGGCAGGGAAAAACCCTGATCGACCTTTCAAATTACAACTCTGGTATATATTTGTTGTTAGTTTCTGATGCAACCGGAAATATTAGCGGTCGATTCAAACTCATTAAAACGGGCAAATAAATGAACAGCAAAACATTGATCAGGATAACAAAGGAATTCAAGTTTGAAATGGCGCATGCGCTGATGGGATATAACGGTCCCTGCAGAAACATCCATGGGCACTCATATGAGTTGAAAGTCACTGTGGCAGGAATCCCGATTGATGAGGAAGAACACCCAAAGTTGGGTATGGTGATGGATTTTGGTGACCTGAAAAGAATTGTAAGAAAGGCCGTTGTAGATGAATTTGATCATGCCCTGCTGCTGAACGAGAAAATGCCTGATGTGTTAATTGATGAATTAAAAGAAAACTTTGAACGCGTCATACTTGTTGGTTACCAGCCCACAAGTGAACTGATGGTAGTAGATTTTGCCGAAAGGATTGGAAAACTCCTTCCTGAAAATATAAAACTGAAATATTTATTGTTGAGAGAAACTGTTACTTCCTATGCAGAATGGTTGGCTGAAGAGAACTAAATTGAATTAGAGCCTGCTTGTACATCTTAGTAAAAATCCTGGCTGTCAATCTATTTAAAAACATTCTGAATTAACTGGTTTGCTGTTGTTTACCAATTGCTTTACTATTTTTGCATCCAATTATTTAAATATATAAATATGAAAAATATTAGTCTGATTTTTAGTATGCTGTTGTTAATTATGAATGCGGCAATATCTCAGGAAGAGCTATCACCTTATTTTAAGGTGGCAGAAATAAAGGGAAGTGTTCAGGAAGTGAATGCACAGCTAATTGAAGCTATTAACGAAAATGGATTTGAAGTAATCGGTGAATACAATCCTGCAAATAAACCCAGCCTGAATGTGATTTGTTTTACCAACGATAAATTAAAAAAGCTCAGCCTTGAGTTCGAAGACAGGGGCGCCCTTGCCAGTGTATTGAAAGTTGCAATCGTTGAAAAAGATGGTATTGCTACTGTTAGTATTTTAAACCCTGAATATATGTTTCTTGCTTATTGGGGCGAACAATTAAACGGACAGGAAAAGCGGCTAAAAGAAATGTCGGATCTGGCAAAAGCCATTTTCAAACCTTTTGGAAGTATGGAACCGTTTGGTGGATTGATTGAAGCAGATGACCTCCCGGATTATCACTATATGATGATGATGCCTTATTTTGATGATCCGGAAGAATTAAATGAATTTGCATCTTTTGAACAGGGATTAGAAATTATAAGGAAGAACCTGGCTGCTGGCAAAGGCAATACAGTAAAAGTATATGAGCAGGTATTTGAAGATGAAAAAATTGCTGTTTTTGGTGTTGGACTGTGGGAGATGGAAGAGGGGGAGGCCCACTTTCTGCCGATCATAGGAGAAGATAATATCGCAAATTTACCCTACGAAATTATCCTTCAGGGAAACAAGGCCACAATACTGCATGGAAAGTATCGCATCGCACTTTACTGGCCTGAACTGAAAATGGGCACCTTCATGAAAATAAACAGCACCCCTGGAAATATTGAAGATGTAATGGAAGGATTGACAGAGGATGGAATTGATGGTTAAGTTCATTTAATCAATTCAAGTCCTGAAAGTGCAGATTCATCTCCCGGCTGAATAAGCAGCGCTTTTTGAAACAACACCTTAGCTTCCCTTATTTTACCCAATCGGTAATTGGTCCATGCCAGCATGATGACTGAATCGTAATCGAAAGGATAGTGGTTGACAACTTTCTCAAAAAACCAAAAAGCCTTCTGGTATTCTTCCCTTCCATAATGAATCAACCCCATCCTGTAATTTACCAGGGAATTTTCCGGATCGATCTCAAGGATCTCATTGTACATTTTTTCCACATGTGTCCAGTTGCCCATAGAAGAAGCCGGGTAAACAAGACCAAGTCGGGCCTCAATCGACAAAGGTTTTAAAAGAATGCACTTCTCATAGTAGGGTGCTGACTCGGTGAAAAGCCCTGAGAGGTAATGGAGCCAGCCTAACCGTAGATTCACCTCATAAGATTCTTCACTATAAATTACTTTAAGCTTATTGATGGCTTTTGTGTATTCACCATCAATTTCAAGTTGATAGGATGCTGTGAAAACATCCTGCAGTTGCTCCTGACCCTGTGCTTTGCTTTGCAGGAAAAGTAGTATCATGCAAAAAACTACCAGGTTTATTCTTATAAAGTCCATTTGATTCCTCCTATTATACTTTGGGTTTGGTAATTTGTAAAAAACTGTTGCTTGTTTTCAGATCCTTCCGATTCCGTAAAGTAACTTCCTGATTTGTTAGCAAATTCATATTTTATATCTATTGAAAGATGGTCGTTAACAAAAATAAGAAGTTTAAGGCCGGCGGTGTAATTGACTTTCTCAGGCAAGTTGTAAACTATTGATCCCTGATTAATATTCATGTTTCGTAGATCTCCTGAATAGAAGGTGCCTTCCAGCCAGAGTTTTTTTTGCAGACGAATTCCTAATAACTGGTAGTAGGAGAAGGCCGTTCTTTGCTCCTGACCCCGGCTGAACTCATTCAGGAAAATACCACCCGATTGACCATAAAATACCAAACTTCCTAATGGAAAGTAGGTAACAGATAAATCCAGTTGAAAAATGTTATCACTGTACAATCGAGAAAAGGAAGTGCTTAATGCGGCAACCAGAAAGTCAAAGTCCTTTTGAAGGTTAAATCCGGCCAGCCAATTTACGAAGGAAGTATCACCTTCTACGAAGTGGTAATCAAATTCCTGATGATCAATCATTACATATCTATCTTCTATTGGAATATATGACAGGGTATCCCGGCTGATAGTTGAAACAAGAACACGGTCAACTTTATCAAGATGAATAAAGAGAATATTTGTAAATAAATTGAAAGAAAATCCTTTGTCAAATTGAATCCTGCCATTGAGATACAATTCCGATTGCCTGATGTTTCCATCGTACGATTGTTCTTTTAATTCCCTGCGAACAGCATAATTATTCTGATAGCCACCTCCCGGAATGGGTGTAATTGAAGAAACAAAAAAACGGTCAGTAACATACTGATACCTGTTTTGTTTTTGGGTGGTCACAAAAGAGAATCCGGCGTAAAGGCTTACAGAATGTGATATATTGAAGCCAAGTCCACCATGTAAAAAGGCCTGATCCCCAATCAGCAGTTGTTCAGCAAATTCATCGCTGCCGCTAAGAAGATCGATAGAACCGTTTTTAGCTGTATTGTTTGTAAATAAATAACCACCTAAAATACCAACAGTTGAAAGTGCTTTGTTCCTGATTCCAAGTTTTTCCTGCTGATCTTTTGAGAAAGATCTGGCGAAACGATTCGCTCTGCTTTTCTTGCCAGAGTATAAAAAGGATTTGTAGAGATAATAACCGGCGGTCCGGTCTTGAGAATTAAACTGCAGTGCTTTCTCAAAATGAGGAGCCGAGAAGGTATATTTTCCCAATTCGAAATTGGCGATACCCATACGCATCCTCAGGTAGTAGTAGTCCAGATCGTTCTTTATCCCTTTTCTACCCATCTTTACCAGTGAATCCCAACTGGCATTTTTATACAATGCATAGGTTGCAGAATCCAACTTCCTGAAATCTATTCCTTCCTGTCCATAGAGGGTGCATCCTGCCAGAACAAACAATACTGCAATGATTTGGGTTCTCATTCGATTTATTTTATTCTGATGGCAGTGATCTTTGTCTTGTCTTTTTTAATATCAATTCGTGATATTCCTTCTTCGGTGATGTTTATAATAAAATCGATGGAGTTCACGCCGTTGTCCGCTTTTCCAAATCGGGCTTTTGTATGCAGTATGATTTCTTTTGATGATTGGTCAGATGCTTTAGTAAAATTGAGTTGGTAACTTGTTTTGAGAAACTTGAAGAACGGAATACAAAAGTCCTGAAGGATGAGTGCCTTTCTGTTTGGATAACTGGTCAAAGGATATTTGTCGTGTACGACCAGATCAGGATAAAACGCTTTCACTACTTTGAAAGACGACAGGTAGAAATAGTACAAAAGTGTATTCTTTCTGCCCTCATAGTGTGTAAAATAAAATACATCACCCAGATCCTTGAACCATACTTTAGCCGAAGATTGTCTGCATTCGAAAAAGGTGTTGTTGTAAATATCGGATTTAACCTCCCATTCATGCTGATCTTCCTTGCCCTGCTCATTGGTTTCAAATCTGATCGTTTCACCCGGAACAAAGTGATATGCATTTTGAACCAATTCGTTGTTCTGTATATTGGATACCTTTTCATCCAGTACCGGCTTATCCGATGTTTTGAAAGTATGCTTATTATCCTTTTGGATAAAGTAAGAAGAAACGGGATAGTCAACAGTCTTCGAACCTATCGATGGTGCTTCCTGAAATTGAAAATGTATATGAGGGATTGGTGATCTTCCTGAATTCCCGCAGTATCCTATGACCTCACCCTGTTTTACCGGCTGACCAACAGCGACTGTTATGCTGTCTTTTTTCAAATGGCTGATCTGTGAATATAGTTTTTCAGCATGCTCGATAACCACAGAATTCCCCCAGTTTTTTTCCAGATTCATATCCCCGATGAGGTTATCATCAATTCCGTCTTCAACAGTTTCAATAATCCCGTCGGCAGGAGATGCCACAGGTTTATTGTAGCAATAATAATCTTTCAGCGTAGTGCCTGTCCCATCGTAAACTTTTCCTTCCTCATCTGCTATTTCAAAATCCCAGGCATGTTTCCAGTCACCTTTGTGGGTATACTCTCCGTTATGGGCCTGAGTCACTTTCCACTCTCCCCAAAAAGGCAACTTCATTGCTATCCAGGGCAGGTTGCCAAAGCGAAGCATATAATTTTTCTGGCTGTACGCGTGTTTTTCGGGTGAGTATTGCTGAAAGGTCACAGGTGCAAGGCGCTCAATATTCCGTTCCCTGAATTTGATGACATATAAGAATAGGATAACAACAATATTAAATGGGAGTGAAAAAACACTCAGGTGTACAAACGAGAAGAGGTAAGCCGTACTTGATAATGTGATAGCCACAAGGGGTGTTAAGATAACAACGGAGAGTATGGAATATCGTGATGGGACAATGAAAAATCCTCCTGCTGCTATTGCAGTAAGGATATAGTTGAACCCAATGTAACTGTAGCTTAATTCGCTGATATCGGCTCCTATGAATTGGTAAAAGTAATAGGCTGCATAAAATCCTATTAGTGAAAGCAAAAACGCGATTCGTGAATAGAAAAGAAGGCCAATGGCAATCAGCAAACCGGCGAACATATGGTACTGAAACAGAATAGCGCTAAGCGATTTGAAATAGATACGTAAGGATTCCGGAACTTGAAGGTTATTAAACCAATCGTAAAGGTTCACCATTGCGAAACCCCCGATGGCGTACATATCGTTGAGGTTATAAATACCCCTTTCGCTGATGTCGAGGGCAGAGTAACCTGTAGAGGCAATGATCACCATCCATATTCCAAACAGGAATGGAATACTTAAAAATGGCAGACCATATTTTCCCAGGACACCCTCCAGTCCGACAGAAAAAAATAAGGTGAGCAATGAAATGAAAAAAAGGACAATGTAAAACTCTACCCCCGGCTGGTAATAGATTCCAATACCCAGGCCAACCAGGAGGGAATTGAACCCATACACACCTTCCCGGACTTTTTCTGTATTAAGGCCAATGATGGTGGCAGCTAAATTTGTAAAGATCACTGCCAGTAAACCGGCTAATCCAGCGTACAGGTCAAAAAAAGTGACAATAAACAGGATGATGGCAAATACAATATTCTTTGAAAAGAATACCTGGGTATAGCTGTTGATGATCCCTGACAGGCCATTTCTCATCATTGTTTTATCGATTGTCATCTTGTTCTCTATCCTAAAAATATTTGGCCCACCATTGACAGTGGAATAAACTCAAAATAATGATAGTGTATCTGAAGTTTTTCATGCAACTCATCAAGGATTGAAATCTGTTACAATTTAAAATCTTTCAGATGGTCAGGCATTCTTTCAAATTCAAGGAGACGTTCAAGACTTTCCCTCTCTCTCACAACATGTGGGTTACCTTCCATATCAATCATTACTATCCGTGGCCGCAAGGTAATAAACTGCATCCACTGTGTCATATTGTAAGCGCCCACATTCTGGATCACTACATGTTCTCCTCTGTTAAGAAGAGGCAAACTGATATTTTCCCTCAATACATCAATGTTCATACACAAAGGTCCATAAACCACAGTGTCTTCGCTGTATTGTGTGAAAGGTTGGGCAGGAGTAATGTTGTGTTCATACCAGAAAGAAGTAAAAAGCAGATTCACTCCAATATCAATTATGGTCGAGCGTCGGCCATCTGAAAGTCTTTTATTTGAAATAACAGTTCCCAATAAATGAGCAGCATCATCAATCAGGGCCCGGCCTGTTTCAAGGATAAGCAAAGGCAATTTACCCGGCCCAAAATTACTGCTTATCAAAGCTCCGGTGATAGCCTCAGCAAAATCATTAATGGTTGGGTTGATATCGGTACCTGGCAAATAGCTTCCTCTGAGTTTGTTCATTGAGGCAAAACCACCACCCATGTCGATATACTCTATTTCATGCTTATACCTGTCCCTGATTCCTATTGCCAGGTCGGCAAGTTTTCCTGCGGCAACAGCATAAGCATTGGGAGAAAGCATAAAAGTCCCGATATGCGTATGCAGACCAACGAGGTTCATTACATCTGAATGCATGATCTTATTCAGCGCTGTCCAGGCCTGGCCATTCTCGTAATTGAATCCAAACCGGTCCCACATGGGATAAATGCCGGTATCCATGTTAACACGAATAGCAACGCGCGCAATTTTGTTCAAACGGATTGCCACATCCCTGATGGTATAAAACTCATCCAGGTGATCAATATGGATCAGAGAACTGTTATTTATTGCTTTTACGATACTTTCTTCGGTTTTGTCGGGGCCGTTGTAAATGATCTTGCTGCCGTTTATACCGTTGTGAATCGCTTTATCATATTCAAATTCTGAAACCACTTCGGCCCATGAGCCTTCCTGGTGAAAAGTATTGCAAACCGCATTGAGGTAATTGGTTTTGTACGACCAGGCAAATTGTACTTTTGGATAGCGTGTCTCAAAAGCCGTTTTAGCCTTCCGGATGTTGTCCCGGATTTTTCTTTCCGAGATCACAAACAGCGGTGAGCCATATTGATCAATCAATTCCTTTACTGAAACATCATCAATATGGGTCATGGGTAAATACTCCTTTCGCATGCCGAATTTGTTTGGCATATTGTCCTCAAGCTTTTTGATGAGGGGTCGTTCGTATCGTTGTTTTTTCATGGTCTTGTTTTTAATTGGAATAATGGAATATCGGAATATGGGAATGTTGGCTATGCAAACGAATCATTCCAACCACCTTCATTTAAACCCCCTATTTAAGTTTCTCTTTTCTTCCATTCTTCTTATCCTTCATTTTAATCTTATTGACTCATTCGACTTTAGATTCCGTAACATTGTAATTCCATTTTTCCACCATTCCATTCTTCCTTAATCCCAAACCTACAACTCTCCTGTCGTTGAGATTTTCTCAAATTCTTCTAAATCCACTATCATATCCCATGAATAACGGATAAACATTTTGCCTGTTTTGTATTTTGTAAAGGCTTCAACTTTATTCCCCAGAGCAAGGTTGGTCAACGCCTCAGGTATGTTCTGGCCGACGCCAATGGCAAGGTAAATCCATGCCGGCATACGCGGATTGATTTCTACCAGGTAAAATTTTCCTGCTTTGTTTTTTATCAGTTCCAGCTCAAAACCACCACGCCATTTTGTTTGGGAAATAAACTTGTCAGTCAGCTCGAGTAAGTATTGTTCGGCAATGGAAATTCCTCCCCAGGCCTTGCCTTTATCAGTGATGTATTGCTTTCGCATAGGCACGACAGCAATGGTATTTCCTTTCCCATCGCCCAGTCCGGTAACATTAAATTCAGCACCCTGAATAAACTCCTGAACGATGACAGGTGTACCCCATTTGGACGAAATCTTATTAAAAGCAGTGACAAATTGATTCTCGCTGTATACTATTGACGCATCATAAAACTTGCCTTTTACTACTACAGGCCATTCAAAATCCTTCATTAACTCCCTTAATTTATTTACCTGAAAAATGGATTCACTTTTTGGGACAAGGATGTCGTATTTTTCACCAAATTCGGGAAGGTTAAATTTTTGTCGTTCTTCAAATTGCTCCTGCGAGGGTAAAAAAAGTTTAATGCCAAGGGCATTCAGTTCCGGTTCAAGCTTAATAAATGAAAATAGTTCAGCATCAAAGTTCGGGATGATCAAATCCAGCTTTTCCTGTTTATTGATGTAAGTCAATCTTTCGAGTAAAAAATCAATACCCGATGAGGGGTAAGGAATGTGGTAGGTTTTATCCACCAGGTCGTGCATGTAAACACCGGGCTCAAGGGATTCATAAGACAAACCGATGGTTCGGACATCAAAGGAGGCGGCTTGTTTCAATGCACGTATTATCGGGATTCCCGGCCCCGGACTGTCAATCGCGTTCAGCGCGGTAACGCCTATTGTGTATTTAGGTTTGCCCATTTTCTTCCCTTAATGAATAGTGTCCAAGCATTTCGATAAAATCGTATAGATCTTTTTCGATGGTTTTTTCCTCAACATTGTAATTTTCGAGAACAGATTTGTTAATCTCTTCCATGCTTTTTCCTTCTTTCATCAATTTGATGATTTCCATCCCGATAGGATTGACAGAAAATGAATCGCCGGTGGTCGGATTAAAAACAAAGCCGGAATCGCTGACAGCAACGTCTTGTTTAATTTTCATTGTTCAATGATTAATAGTGTTTAATTTCCTGCAATTATGCCGGAAACTTACATTTTAAAACGCTTAAATGATACGTAAAGTATGGGAAATAGTTGCTGTGATTAGATATTTCGATTTGTTTGACAAAGCAATCAATTGATTTATTCCCATCACTCAGAATAAAAATCTATCATCCGCTGTATTGCTTTCGAGCAAACCGGGCAATAAGCCTCACTATCAAAGGACTTCATCAGGCAATCATACACAGGACGGTAAACACCTTTAGCTACGTATCCACCGCCTTCAAAAACACCTACTTTGTCACGGAATTTCTTTTTATCAGGAGTGGGGACCGGCGTTTTTTTATCAACCATTGAAATCCATTTGCTGTCGAAATCAACCAGGGTAGTTATATTAGGTTCCCAGGGCTCTATTTTGAGATTGTAGAATTCATTGTAACCTGTAGAAGAATCATAGTACTCATCTGCCAATCCGGCAAAGCCGTGTCCAAACTCATGGGTAATGATTTTGGCGAATTGTCCATTATTCTTCACACTAACGTTGTAGTAATTGTAAATGGCGCCCCCACCGTATTTAGCGGTATTCACCAGGATGTAAATCTGATCGTAAGGGGCATTGGCAGCCAGATCGCGCACGCTTTTGTTGTCGTAAGTCATTAAATACCTCTCACTGCCAAAGGTGTAGAAGTTTGAATTCAGTATGGTGCTTCGCCAGATATCCTTATTTGGGATGTCAGTTCCCGATTCCTCCGACGGAGCCAGCACACCGTATATGTTGAATTTCTCTTTGTTATCAGAATAAGGAGCGAATATGAAAAAATCCTGTGCGAACTGGTTGCAGTCACTGATAAACTGCCCCATTTCTTCCTGGGAATATCCTTCGGGCAGCACCACTATATCCAATTTTTCTGATGGATCACCATTCTTCAAAGACACAAATGAAGGATAAATCAACCTTCTCCCTCTTTTAATAAAATAATCGAAAGGATTGACAATGTATTCAAACTTCTTTTCGAAAATCCCCTCCCGGTTTCTGCTGTATAAAACCACTCGGACACTGTCTTTAGGATAAGGAAATACAATGGATTCCGAAAATGATCGCCGGGTAGTTTTTGCTTCATCAGTAGTTTGCCATTCCCCAAAAAGTGAAGAGTAGCCTCTGGAATACAAAAGTGAATCGTTTTTCAGATTGTATACTTTAAAGTAGTACTTACCATACTCAAAAGTATCCACCAGGTTGATTCTGGATCCGGCCCAGTGCGGCTCTTCGATCAATTCATCAATCGAATATATTTCCTCTTTCTCATTGCCTGTATGGAAATAATCCAATCTTAATGTTTTATCAAAAAAGAATTTTTCAAATTGAGTAAAGCCATTAGTAGACAGCGATATCAGCAGCACGAAAATCAGTATCCGCATGAAAGTAATAAGTTAATTTTTAGAAAAATGTAAAAGTAAATTAAAATGGTTAATACCTTTGTTAAGTATTGTAATGAGTATTTAAATGTAACCGATCATTCATACGTACGTCATAATAAACGAATGAGGGAAGCTGACGAATTGATCATCGACAGGGTAATGAAGGGTGACCGCAATGCATATGCTTTGCTGGTGGATAGATACAAGGATCGGGTTTTTTCGCTGGTGATTGGCATTGTCCGAAACCGCGAGGTGGCAGAGGAAATTGCACAGGATGTGTTTGTCAGGGCATTTACTTCATTAAAAAAGTTCAGAAAAGAATCGGGATTTTCAACCTGGCTGTATCGAATTGCATATAACGGCGCTATTTCTGAAACGAGAAAACGAAAATACCCTCATCGTTCGTTTGATGACCAGTTGGAAAGAACAGCATCAATGCAGGTGCTGGAAGAAGATACGGAAACAGTTGAAGGAAGGCATAAACTATTGGAAAAGGCTTTGGATCAGTTGCCGCCCGAAGAAAAACTGATTTTGATGCTGTATTATTTTGAGGACAATTCGGTGGAAGAAATTAGCAGGAATACCGGATTGACGGTGTCAAATGTCAAAGTAAAGTTGTTCAGGTTGAGAAATAAACTCAAAGAAGCCATAGCCAGGATGGGTATGACAGAACTTGTTTTGTATTAACAAGGACTAAAAGAATCGGAAAATGGAAAAAGAAGACAAACTGATAAAAGAACTACTGAAGGAAGGATTTTTAAAACCGGCTCCCGATGGTTTTACTGACACGGTAATGCAAAGTGTAATTTCACTTGAGAAACAGAAACCGGCATCTTTCATATTTTATTTGTCGGCAATATTTGCAGCTATTGTTGCAGGGCTGGGAGTGATCTACTACACCAATCCCGAACTTCCGATGAAGTACCTGGAATACTTTGTAGATTTCCTTTATAGCCTGGCGATGCCTTTTATGAATCTTTTCAGTGGTATTTCATTGACCACTTTTAATGTGCAGGGTAGCGGATTGTTTTTGGGAATATTGATGATCATCACCCTCTTGCTGGGATTCGACAGGTTTTTGTCTGCAAGGAACCGCGCAATTAATATGTTTGTTTAAGTCCGGATTTTGAAAAGTTTGTCGGTGGGGTCACAATAATTTATCCAACAATTCCTGGATCCTACTTACCGGAATTATCTCAATTTTCAATTGTTTGGTGTTGACACCTTTCAAGTTGTATTTTGAGATGATAATCTTTTCAAAACCCAGTTTTTCTGCTTCTGATATGCGCTTCTCGATACGCGAAACAGAGCGAATCTCACCTGATAATCCTACCTCACCGGCAAAACAGATGTTTTTGTCGATAGCAACATCTTCGGCCGATGACAGCACTGCAGAAATAACAGACAGGTCGATGGCAGGATCATCAACACGAATGCCTCCGGCGATATTCAGAAAAACATCCTTTGTACTCAACTTAAAACCACTTCTTTTTTCGAGCACTGCCAGCAACATGTTTAGCCTCCTTAAATCAAAGCCTGTGGATGACCGCTGTGGAGTGCCGTAGGCCGCCTGGCCAACAAGCGCCTGCGTTTCCACCAGCATCGGGCGCTGCCCTTCTATCATCGCTGCGATGGCAACACCGCTTACCAGGTCATCTCTTTGCGTCAGCAATACCTCACTTGGATTCAGCACTTCCCTTAACCCCCCGGTTTGCATTTCAAATATTCCTAATTCGGAGGTGGAACCGAACCTGTTCTTCACAGAACGAAGGATGCGAAATCCGTAATGCCGGTCTCCTTCAAACTGGAGCACAGTGTCCACCATATGTTCCAGTAGTTTTGGTCCTGCCAGACCCCCGTCTTTGGTGATATGACCGATGAGAATAACGGGAATACCTGTTGTCTTGGAAAAGCGTTGAAGCTCGGCTGCAGTTTCCCTGATTTGAGAAATACTTCCGGCGGAGGAGTCCAGGTTTTCCGAATAAAGTGTCTGGATAGAGTCGATGACAACAATGGATGGTTCCAGTTCTCCAATGTGGCGAAAAATCTCCCCTGTGAAGGTTTCATTCAGTATAAAACAGTCGGGATTATTTATTCCCAAACGATCCGCCCTCATTTTCAATTGCTGGTTGCTTTCTTCACCGGAAACATACAGCACCCTGTTTGCTTTCATATTCAGTGCCATTTGAAGCATCAGGGTAGATTTCCCTATTCCGGGCTCGCCTCCCACCAAAATAATCGAACCGGGAACAAGACCGCCTCCTAAAACCCTGTTCAATTCAACCGACCGGGTATCCATCCTGTTTTGTTTCTCGTATGTTATCTCCTGGATAAGTTCGGGTTTGCTTTTCTTTACATCCTTCCGATATTTGCTTTCCGGCGTGTCGGCTTTTTGAATTACCTCCTCCACAAAAGTGTTCCATTCGCCACAGGCAGGACACCTGCCAAGCCATTTGCTTGACTGGTTGCCACAATGCTGACAAAAAAAGGTGGTTTTGGTTTTGGCCATTGATTACTGCTTAATACATCAAAAGTAAAATAAAAAGACCTGTTGTAGTTTAATGAAAATGGATTTCAGAAAGATGTTCAACTGTTCTTGATCTTTTCCACAATAGAAGAGGTGGAGTACCCATCTACAAAATCAATGGTGATCACTTCGCCGCCTTTGGTGGTTACAATGTCAAAGCCTACAACATCTTCGGCTTTGTAATCACTTCCTTTTACCAGGACATCAGGCTGTACTATTTTGATCAACTCGTAAGGAGTATCCTCATCAAAAAGTGTGACTGCATCAACAAAACTCAGGGATGCAAGAATAAGGGCACGGGAATGTTGGTCGGTCAGCGGCCGTGAATTTCCTTTTAATCTTCTCACCGAATCATCTGTGTTTAATCCTATTAAGAGTATGTTGCCCGAATCTTTTGCTTTACTCAGATAGTCAATGTGCCCGAGGTGAAGCAGGTCGAAACATCCATTGGTAAAAACGATTTTCTTGCCTTGAAAACGCCATACTCCAAGTTGGTTTTTCAGAGTTTGAGGAGAAAGTATTTTGCTGCTTATAATGTCTAGTTTATTCATTGACTGGTTTTTGTTTCCGTGATGAAATGCCGATAGCCAGATAGGACAATGCTCCCAATACAACGTTCAAAATTGTCTGCCCTGCATGTGCGATGGTTGCGTACGACATTGCAGCGTTGGCTTCTACAGCATAGAGTTCAGTGAGAATCACTTTGGTAATGTAGTGGTAAGCTCCTATTCCTCCCGGCACCGGAGCAACAATGCCAAGGCTGCCAAGTGCCATCACCGTAGACCCATCCATAAACGTAAGTTGACTTGTTTCAGCCAACATTTTGAATGGCAGGTAAACCATCACTATATAGCAGAGCCAGATAAGAGCAGTATACAACAGGAAAAGCCATTTTTGTTTCATTTGAACAATGGTCTTGATACCATTAAGAATACCAACCAGAAAATCTTTTATCCTGCTATAAAATGAGATGCTCTTAATTTTGGATTGATAAATCCAGATAACGTATAGTGTACCGGCGATAAATAAAATAACCGACACCGACACCAATATTATATAGATGATATTGGAGAATAAAGAAGCAAGAACAGGCTCAAATACCTGATAGACAAACCCCCCTACCAGTTCTACCTGCAGCAATATCATCAGCAGGATAATGAAGCCCAGAACGATAAGGTCAAAAAACCGCTCAGAGATTACTGTCCCGAAAAGTGTGTTGAAAGGGATTTTCTCTTTTTTTGACAGAACTCCGCATCTGGCAAATTCACCCATCCTGGGCACTGCTGTATTGGCAAGGTAGCCAATCATCACAGCATAAAAAGTAGAAGAAAGGCAAGTATTAAATCCAGAAGAATTGATTAGAAGGTTCCACCTCAATGCCCTGATGATATGCGATACAATTGCAATGGAAAGGCCTGCGAAAAGCCACCAATAATCCGCCTGCAGTATATCTTTCCAGACTTCGGCAAGATCAAGCTGACGGAATCCAAGCCATAGCAAAAGCATACCAATACCCAGAAAAAAAATATATTGAATGACTGAAACGGCCTTTTTACTCAGCATGTTATAAATTGACTATGTCAAACGATTGTTGGCATCAGGAAAAATAATGGCTGGTTTGAAAGTTTTTGCTTCTTCAAAATCCATGCTGACAAAATTATTAAATAAATCTAATATTGTCGATAAGACGAATATTCCCAAGATGTACGGCGATAAACCCCATAACACCCTTTGATTCAGACCAGTCATAAACAGGATGCAACTGAACATCATCTGCAACTTCGAAGTATTCCAGTCTGAATTCCTTTTGATCAGCGAACATATTTTCTACCATAAACCTGATTTCATCAGGCGTCATGTTTTTTGATTTTTCTTTGGATTTGACCAGTGTTTGGTAAATAAATGGTGCAATACTTCGCTCCTGCTCATTCAATCTCGAATTTCGGGAACTCATGGCAAGCCCGTCTTTTTCTCTGACAATCGGACAAGGTATAATTCTGACAGGGATATTCTTCATTTCCACCAGTCTCTTAAT
Source organism: Chlorobiota bacterium (assembly GCA_030618545.1). GTDB lineage: Bacteria > Bacteroidota > Bacteroidia > Bacteroidales > F082 > JAADID01. The sequence continues at coordinate 6,931 of JAUXDH010000013.1, read as the reverse complement.
AATGGCCAGTTGCTGGAAATCTTTCTCGCCAAAATAAGCCCTATCGGGTTGGATGATGTTAAAAAGTTTCTCAACCACAACGGCAACTCCATTGAAATGGCCTTTCCGGAATGCACCCTCCATTACCGTTTCCACTGATCCGAAATCATATTGTTTGGTTACCGATCCGGGATACATTTCTTCCACTTCAGGAGAAAAAAGTACATCGCAGCCTACTTGTTCAAGTTTGTCAATATCCTTTTGTAAATCACGTGGATATTTTTTCAGGTCTTCGGGATTATTGAACTGTATGGGATTAACAAAGACACTTACCGCAAGAATATCATTTTCATTTTTAGCCCTGCGCATCAATTCCAGGTGGCCTTCGTGCAGGGCGCCCATTGTGGGGACGAAACCAATGGTTTTGCCGTTGTTATTATGTTGTTGTAAATATGCTTTGGTATCAGCTATCTTTTCGAAGATTTTCATCTTTTACAAAGTTAAAGTCTGGGCATAATGAACCGGGGCTAAGAATTCTATTTCGCTTTTGCAACGATTTTCGCCAGATCTTTTTCAAGCGTTTTTTTGGGAGTTTCAATGATTCTGCCCAACTCCTCACTATTTTGAAAGACAAGGAAAGTGGGGACACGTTCAATGTTCAGATCCATAATATTTACGGATAAAGCATTTTTATCCCGGTTTACACCAACTACTTTGAGATTCTTTTCACTAAAACCTGACATGTCCAGGATTTTGAAAAACCTGGGTACCTGTATCTTACTATCGGAGCACCAACTGCCAAAAACAATAAGAATCTCAACTTTGTTTATATTTTCTTTTAGATTGTCGATGTATTTCTTTGCCGGATGGTAGATGTCATACTGGCTTTCAAAATAGACACCATATTCGTCCGCGGTAAGACCATCCCGGTTGCAATATCCGATCATTACCTCTTTATTGTTCAGTTTGGGATCTTTGACCTTTGCATTCATGATCTGAGAAAAGCCAGAAAATGAAGCAAAAAGCAATGCAATTATCAATACTGTTTTGTAATTCATGTGTAAAAATTTGAAGCGTCAAAATTATGACAATTCCTGTTACAAAATCCTTACTTTTGAAGAACCCTAATGAATTGATCGTTGAGTGAAGATAACATTATACCCAGTGGAGAACCCTTACCATACGAGTATGAAACACTTGGACGGGAAGAGTTGCAATTCAGGCTCTCTTTATTTATTGAAGATTTGCTGAATACCAATTTTGAAAAGTTGTGCAACATGATTTACCGGCATGATGTGGAGGAGAGAAAATTCAATAGTGCACTTCAGTCTGATAGTGTTCAGCAGCAGGCTGAGATGATTGCCAGACTGGTGATTGATCGTGAGCTTCAAAAAGCAGAAACAAGGAAATCATACAGTAAGGACAAATGCGAGAAGGATAACAGGGAAATTGAAAATGGAATTTGAAAACGTATTATTTGCATTTGGACTCACCTTGTTTGCGGGTTTGGCAACCGGCATTGGCAGTGCCATTGCCTTCTTTGCCAAAAAAACCAACACAGGATTTTTGTCAATGGCACTGGGATTTTCAGCCGGAGTGATGATTTACGTCTCTTTTGTTGAGATTCTTGTAAAGGCGAGGGATGAATTGACTGCAGTTGCCGGACATGTAGCAGCATATTGGTACACAACTGCCGCTTTTTTTGGTGGAATATTATTTATTGCTATCATTGATAAGCTGATCCCTTCTATCGAAAACCCCCATGAGATGCACCTGGTGGAGGAGATGGATGATGAAAAGGCGAGGAAAAATGCCAAGCTGATGCGTATGGGGCTTTTCACGGCACTTGCCATCGCTATTCATAATTTTCCGGAAGGGCTTGCAACATTTACTGCAGCATTAACAAATCCGGCACTTGGTGTCGCCATCGCTGTGGCCATTGCCATTCACAACATTCCTGAAGGAATTGCCGTTTCGATTCCTGTTTATTATGCCACAGGGAGCAAAAGGAAAGCATTCTGGCTATCTTTTACTTCAGGATTAGCAGAACCGGTAGGGGCAATTATTGGCTATCTGATATTGATGCCTTTCCTTAGTCCTATGGTATTTGGAATCTTGTTTGCCGGCGTGGCAGGTATCATGGTTTTTATTTCACTTGACGAATTGTTGCCGGCTGCAGAGGAGTATGGCGAACACCATCTTTCTATCTATGGCCTGATCGCCGGCATGGCGATAATGGCGTTGAGCCTGTTGATGTTTCTTTAAAAAAATAATCGGACAACTTTACTAAAAAGGAAAGTCGTCCGATCAACAAACCCCGCATCCAGCGGGATTGGGCTGGTTTAGCACCAGAGTTTTAGTTTACGCTGATTTCACGAGTTAAATTCGCTTTGGCATCTTTAGGAAGCGCAATTTTTAATACACCGTCCTGGTAATCAGCTTTGATCTTATTTTCAATGACTGTCTTTGGAAGCCTGAAAGAGCGTGAGAAGCTGTTGTAAACAAATTCCCTGCGGGTGTAGTTTTCTTTCACATCTTCACTTTTTTCTTCACTTTCTTTACTGATAGCCAGTACATGGTCTTCCAGGTTGATTTTGAAATTTTCTTTCTTGAGACCCGGAGCAGCCATTTCAATTGTGTATTGTTTATCATCTTCCTGGATGTTTACTGCCGGAAAATTCCCTGAGCAACCAGCATCCTTGGTTAACATGTCCTTCATAATGTCATCCATCTTGTCAGTAAAGAAAGGGTGACGGTTAAATCTAACTAAGTTCATTTTATTTCCTCCTATTATTTTGTTTGTTAATGTTATGCTTTCCTCAAGTCAAACACCATTCCACTAGCTATAAAAAGAGCTAATGCGACATAATGGCATGTTATTAAATACACATACAGACAATATGACAGTTTTAAGTTTTTGTTAATACTATTTTGCGCATTAATGTTTTGTAATTTTACTTGCTGAAGCAAAGGCATTTTGGATAAGATAGTCAACAGTTTAAAACCCCGCAGAATAATCTGGCCGGTATTGATAGGATTAACAGTTAGCGGGTTGATGCTGTGGAATAAATTTGACAAAGACACCTTCTCATTTCTTGAATTTACCTGGAGAACCTTTTATTATATTTTCCTTGCTTTTGCCTGTATGGCTGTACGGGATGTGGCTTATATGTACAGGATCATGATCCTTACTGACAAACAAATGAGTTGGAAGCAGGCATTCAGCATTATCATGCTCTGGGAGTTTAGCTCGGCTGTATCGCCATCAGTGGTGGGAGGTACCGGACCCGCCATCTTCTTTTTGCATAAGGAAGGGATGAGTCTCGGAAAAAGTACTGCCGTGGTGCTCACCGCCATTTTTCTCGACGAGCTCTTTTTCATTGTTTCTGTACCTATTGTCTATGCGATATTCGGCAGCAATATCTTTCCTCCGGAATCAGTTAAGATTGACGAAATCCGGTTTGCTTTTTATGGGGGTTATTCCATTATCATGGTCTATACCCTATTTCTGGCCTATGCCCTGTTTGTAAATCCTCAAATGTTTAAATCGTTTATTTCATGGGTATTTCTCTTTCCAATCTTGGTTAGATGGAGAACCAGGGCTAGAAAGTCAGCAAACCAATTGATCAGAACTTCCCGTGAACTCAAAGGGAAGCCTGCTACCTACTGGATAAAAAGTATGGTTGCTACCATTTTTTCCTGGACCGCAAGGTATTGGGTGGCCAATTTTATGCTAATGGCCTTTTTCTCCCAACGATACAGTTTTGCTGACCAGTTCCTTATTTATGGCCGGCAACTGAGCATGTGGATCATTCTATTGATTAGTCCAACACCAGGAGGATCAGGAGTTGCGGAATTTGTCTTTAGCGATTTCCTGGGCGATTTCATACCCAACGAATCCTGGTACGCGCCACTGGCTTTATTCTGGAGGTTGATATCCTATTATCCTTATCTTATTATTGGAGTAATTATTCTTCCAATCTGGATAAAACGTGTTTTTAGAAGTGAAAAGAGTTACAAGGTTGTCAAATAACTTTGAGCCCCCTTTATTATCCACAGTAAAAATATCTGTTAACCAACTTCATTACCTTCTCATCATCATGCTGGATTCGGGCAATTAGTCCTTTATCGTTGTACAAGGTTAGCATATCGGCAAGGCAGATCATTACATTTTCAGGAAATACATCGTGCTGGGAGTAAATACGCATTTGTTTCAGCAATTGTTCAGCCGACTCAACACAGGAAGCGGGAAGTTTTGCAAACGTGGCCTCCTTTGATCTGTGTTCCGGTTCAAATATGTTCACATCCACATAAGTTTTATCAGCAATTTCCAGTGCATCCTTAATCTCAAATCCATGCCTTGCCGCTACGGTTAATCCTGCCAGCAACAGATAAATATCTGCCGAACCATCCGGGCAGCGAAACTCTACGGTCTGTTTATCCGAGAAATCGATAACCTCGCCGCTTTCCTGAGGATTAACAGAATGAGCCATGTTGGATGGTGTGGACCATCCCAATGGTACACGAACCAAAACCGAACGGTTGCGGTCTCCCCAGCAAATGTTGGTCGGGGCTTCCTGGTGTGGTACCAGCCTGAAGTAGGAAGTTGGATTCAAATTACCAAAGGCAGTCAGGGAGGGTGCCAGGTCCATGTATCCTGCAATGGTTTTTTTGGCGATATCGCTTAGCTCACCATTTTCAGTCATCAGGTTCTTGCCATTTTGCATCACCCGTGTATGGATGTGCAGCCCGCTTCCTGCTTTACCAACAGTGATCTTTGGAGCAAAGGTTACTGTAACCCCATATTGATATGCCAGGGTTCTGACAATCCATTTAGCCTTGACTAACTGGTCTGCAGAATCTTCAACATTTGTCGGAAGAAACTCGATCTCATTCTGTTCGTAAACATATCCATCCTTGGTGAAATTACCCACCTCTGAATGTCCGTACTTGATCATTCCTCCCGCTTCAGCAATGAGTTTCATTGCATGCGTTCGAAAGCTATTCCATTTTGAAAAAGGAGAAGATTCATGGTAACCTCTTTGATCATCAGCTTTAAATAGACCGTCATCTTCACTGATAATATAATATTCGAGTTCCCCCATGGTTTCATAGTTGTAACCGGTGGTTTTTTTAAAGGCATCATGGGCTTTTTTCAATATGTTTTCCGGCGCCCCATCCAATGCATTTCCATCCCTGTCGTAGAAGGAACAGAGAATATCCAGTGTAGGAACCTCTGCAAAAGGATTGACAAAAGCGGTTTTGTACCTTGGAATGACATAAAGGTCACTGGAGCCTGCTTCTATAAACGGAAATAGCGAAGAGCCATCTACCCTTTCACCGGCCGTAAGAATCGTTTCAAGATGATTACGGCTGCTGATCACAAAGTTTAAAGCTTTTAGTCTTCCATCCCATCCGGCATATCGCAGGTTGATCATTTCAATATCGTTGTCTTCGATATACCTGATCAGGTCTTCTTTGGTAAGTTGCTCTGGATATTTGTTCAGGTATTGAACAATAGGATTGGGATTCATAGAAATGTTAGCATTCATAATACCGGATATTTAAGGGGCAACAAACTTAGCTAATTAAAAGATTGTTGTTCTACCAATAAACTTCAAGGATGAAATTTGTAAATAGTTTAAATAAGTGAAATGGATTCCAGTGAACGAAAATATCAGAAATATTAAAAGAACCAGGTAATTTTCCAGGATAGCTAAAGAATCTTATTCATTGCAGCGATCATGATTTTTTCATTGGTGCTGACTATTTCATCCGCTTTTGCAAACTCCATCATTCCGTTAATAAGTTGTTCTTTACCTTCTTCTCCAGCGAAATGTTTTTCTTTCAGTTTTTGAATGACCTGAATGCACTCGTAATCGTTACATGAATCCCAAACCATCTTGACTTTTCTGTAAGTTTCTTCATTCACATTTTCCATTATCATGACGAGTTCATCCTGGCTTACTTTCAGGTCGGCATTGGCAAGGTGAATCATAAGAAAGGCTTTGAATTCTTCTTTATCCCAGGTGTCGTAAAGTTTACTCATAAGTGTTTGATTTTACAAATGACAAATATAAACTTTCAAGACATTTGCTTTAATCATTACCAGACTTCAAAAGGCAATCAACAACTTTTAGAGATTGTCAATAAAATAGGTTGAGATTTTTTTATTGAGGTGTATCCTGTCTGTGCCCCCTACTCCGTGGCCGTGGCCCGGATAAACAAAGTAATCCATCAGCTTGCCTTTTTTAACAGCTTCTTGTATGAACAGCAAACTTTGCTGCCATACTACCGTGGGATCACTTGTTCCATGGATCAGTAACAGTTTACCTTCGAGCTTATCAACATAGTTCAGCAGGTTGGAGTTTTTATATCCATCAGGATTATCCTGTGGAGTATCCATGTATCTTTCACCGTACATTACCTCATAATATTGCCAGTCAATTACCGGCCCTCCGGCAACCCCTACTTTGAACACATCCGGTTCTCTCAGCATAAGTGAGGTTGTCATAAAACCACCATAGCTCCACCCATCAACACCAATTCTTTCCGCATCAATAAAAGGAAGGCTTTTCAGGTATTCTACACCAACCATCTGGTCTTTGATTTCGAGTTCGCCAAGATTTCTGAAAATAGCCTGTTCAAAATCCCTGCCTCTGTGGGCAGATCCTCGATTGTCGAGTGTGAATATTACAAAGCCCCTTTCTGCCATATAATTCAAAAACAGGCCTGCACCGCCCAGCCATGAATCTGTGACCAACTGGGCATGAGGTCCGCCATAAACATAAACAATCACCGGGTATTTCTGGTTGCTATTGAAATCCGTCGGTTTGATCATCCTGCAATACAGCTCTGTTCCATCTTCAGCTTTAAGGGTAAAGATTTCCATTTCGCCCAACTTATATTCTTTCAGCGGCATTTTATCTTCTTTGATCACACGCAGTTCTTT
>JAUXDH010000207.1 GCA_030618545.1 Chlorobiota bacterium | reverse complement strand
TTTTTGGAAGAATGGAATGGGGGAATGGTGTATTGTTTACGTATCCTATTCCGGACTTCCAACCTTCCATTCATTAAATATCTAATAATTTCATCACAAACTGACTAATTCAATTGTTTAATAAAGTCATCGTCAATGTAGATCCAGAAGAGGGGCTGCCATCTTTCAATACCCATAAGATCCAAACGCCGTGCTATTGGAGCTATTCCCAATATCCTCTTGTTCATTTCCAGGCTTTCCGGATCGATTGACCATTCCTCCAGGAAACGAATCCTCAGGATGTCTTCCTTTTGGATGTTGTAAACGATCACGGTATCCCTTTCTTCATAGGGAGGTTCCTCATCCACCAATGTCAGGAAAGAAGTGTCCGATAAAATCATCTTTACTTCCCGGGCAGTAATAGGGCTGTTGAAATAATCGTAAGCCTGGAATTTCCCTGAGGTTGCGCCATCCAATATCAGGTCAACCAATTGTTCACGCTGTGGTCCGGGAAGGTTTTGTATCCACCAGTCGTATTCGGAATTAGGACTCACAATGTTGACATCGTACTGGATTTTGTTGGCGATGGTTTCCCTTGAGGGTTCCTGGCAGGAGATTAACATTGATAAAGAAATGATCAACAATCCAAATCTTAAAAGCTTCATCATTATCAATTTTGGATAAAATTAGTAAAATTGAATATCTTTAGGCATATAAATGAAGCTAATACCTCACATCATTTTACTACACCTGCTGATCCTGGTTCTATGTCATTTTTCTTACGCCCAGGTCATTCCCCCCGAAAGACAGGTCAACTGGTCCATCGCGTTGGAGAGTTATCAATATGAAGTTCCCGCTACAGAATTAAATGTAAAAGACTTCGGAGCCAAAGGAGATGGTATCAACGATGATCAGCCTGCAATCATGGAAGCCATTGCAGCATTGGGTGGAGGATTAGGATATATCTATTTCCCAGAAGGGAAGTACCTGCTTCGTAATTCAATTGCTTTGCCTGACAGTGCTGTTTTGCGCGGCGATGGCGCAAGCTTGACTGAGTTGCTTTTTGACCTGGATCAAAAGAACAAAAACTGCATTTCAATAGATAAATCCCAGCAATCCAAATCTATTTCTCTGGATGGCGGTTATATGAAAGAAAGCACCAAAGTATTTAGTGATTCTTCAAACTTATTTAATGAAAGTGACTATGCGCTCATTTTTGAGGAAAACGGTGAATGGGATGATAAACCAATAAACTGGGCTGAAAATGCAGTCGGACAGATCGTACAGATAGATAGCATTGCTGCCGATACGCTTTACCTGAAATGGCCCTTGAGAATAAGCTACCAAAATGATTTAAACCCTAAAATAAAAAGAATAACTCCGGTGGCAAATGCCGGGGTTTCCTGCCTGAAAGTGAAAAGGCTTGACAAACCCGAAACCGGAGGAGGTGCCAATATTTTTCTGAGATATGCAGCCAACTGCTTTGTTCGCGGCGTGGAAAGTGACACCAGTGCAGGCAGCCACATTGATATCTCTGGCAGTACCGGTATTTTAATCGATGGGTGCTACATTCATCATGCCTTCGATTATGATGGCGCTTCCAAACACGGTTACGGGATCACGCTCAACAACCAGACGGGCGAATGTTTGATAACCAATAATATTTTTGAACACCTCCGCCATGCTATGATGGTTAAAACAGGGGCGAATGGCAATGTGTTTTCATACAATTACTCTATCGATGTAACAAGGTCGGAATGGCCGAATAACTACGGTGGTGATATCTCTTTACACGGGCATTATCCTTATGCAAATCTGTTCGAAGGAAATATTGTGCAAAACATCATCACCGACCATTATTGGGGACCTTCAGGACCCTTAAATACTTTTTTCCGAAACAGGGCTGAACTGTATGGGATTATCATGACCGGCGGCGATCCCACAACTTCTGACGCGCAAAATTATGTGGGCAACGAGATAACAAACGACTTCTTATTTTATGGTCAATATATGTTGACAGGTTCAGATCATTTCGAGTATGGCAACAACCGGTTAGGAACGATCATCCCGGAAGGAACAGACACATTAAGCGATGTCAGCTATTACCTCGGTGAGCCTCCTGTCTTCTGGGATATCTCAGATAACTGGCCTTCCATTGGCATACCCCATGATCTTGATGCAGGAAGCATTCCCGCAAAGCAAAGACACAGCAGCAGTGAAAATCTAACAGTATGTCCCGATACAGCCATATCCCATTTACCCCCAGAAAAGAAGCTAAACCAGGGTTTTCGCTTATGGCCAAACCCGGCGTCCAATCATGTCAATATTTCTTTTGATGAGTCCTCCTCCGGTGGAATTCAGGTAGCATTGCACAGTACTGACGGGCGGATAATTTTTAAAACGAAGTCTGTAAAAGGTCAGTTGCAATTGAGCCTGGACACCGTTTCCAGGTCTGGCTTGTATATTGTCAGTATTCTATCTGATCATGGGACTCAAATAAAAAAACTACTGGTAATCAAATGAACAGGAGTATAAAGAAACCTACGCTGTTAATACACAAAAGCAGGGTTGAAAAGAATATCGATCTAATGCTTGAAAAAGCAAAGCGAAGTGATGTCCTTTTCAGGCCCCACTTTAAAACCCACCAATCGGCTGTAACAGGGGAAATGTTTCGTGAAAAAGGAGTTGATTCAATTACGGTCTCTTCGGTCTCAATGGCAAATTATTTTGCAGACAATGGCTGGGATGACATCACAGTTGCTTTCCCAATAAATCTTTTGGAGGTTGAAAAAATAAACGTGCTGGCAGGAAAGATTAAACTGAACCTGCTGGTGGATTCAGCTTATTCAACCCAAAGACTCGCAAACTCGCTCAAAAATATAGCAGGTATTTTTATTGAGGTTGACAATGGTTACCACCGTTCCGGTTTGCTCCCTGACGAGGTTGAAGAGATCGATGCAATCGCAGAAACAATAAGCAAATCCAAAAACCTGGAAATTAAAGGATTCCTGACACACACCGGCAATACTTATTATGCCAAAGGAAAGGACGAGATTCTTGCGATCATGGAGGATGCAGCTTTTAAACTCAATTCACTTAAAAGTAAATACATTGGAAGGTTTCCTGGCATTATTACATCTTACGGGGATACGCCTTCATGCAGCATGGCAGATGACTTAAGTGCCTTCGATGAGATCAGACCGGGCAACTTTGTGTACTACGATGTGATGCAATACCACATTGGATCCTGTTCGCTGAAAGATATCGCTGTAGCTGTTGCCTGTCCTGTGGTTTCAGTTTATCCGGAAAGAAATGAGCTTATAATTTACGGAGGCGCTGTTCATCTATCAAAAGAGTTTATTGCCGGTGACAATGGATTCAAAATGTTTGGTTACCTGGTGGAACTGACAGAATCCGGATGGGGTGATCCAATCACGGGAGCCTATGTTTCATCAATCAGCCAGGAGCACGGAATTATAAAAATGCCAGAAGAAAAAATCAATGATTTCAAACCGGGAGAGGTGATTGGAATATTGCCCATTCACTCATGTTTGACAGCAAATCTACTGAAGGAAAATTCAAAAATTATTGATTGATTGTTGCATAATGCAACATAGTGTTGTAAATTTACATGACTCTGTGAAACTTCTAGTAATCTTTGTGTATCTCTGTGTAACAGCTTTTTACACTCAAAGTAGGTGCAAAGTAAATACGGAGACTTTTAATACGATCCCAAGTGGTGAAAAAATATAATATTATGACAACTGCAGTTAGAGTTTCAAGTAAATTGGTCAAAGAAGCCAAAAAGTATTCGAAAATTGAAAATCGCTCGGTGACAGCGCAGATCGAATACTGGGCAAAAATCGGTAAGTATGCAGAAGAAAATCCTGATCTTAGATAATCAGATTCGAAAAATTATTGGAAATCCCTCAATTGGTGACGAAAAAAAGGGAGACCTGAAAAGCGTATTCATTTATAAGTTCAAACCTGGATCAAAACTTTACCTGCTTGCTTACACATTCTCAGACGAGGCACTGGAATTGATTATGCTGGGACCTCATGAAAATTATTACAGGGATCTAAAATCCTATGCAAAATAAAAAGTTTCGTATTTATCTTCCCAACCAATAACTCCCAAAAATAATGTACCAGG
>JAUXDH010000102.1 GCA_030618545.1 Chlorobiota bacterium | reverse complement strand
AATTCGAAGGGATAAAAATGGTCATCATCGCCTTGAGCCCAGGAGTTATAGCTTTGGCCGCGAACAATATCTTCAGCCATTACTTCTCAGGACTGGGAAATCCCAAAGTCAATCTTTGGTCGAATGTAGTAGGATTTGTTTTCACAATTTGTCTTGCAATAATTCTCATTCCCATGTTTGGTATCACTGGCGCCGCAATAACCACTTCGATCAGCTACATTTCAAGTGTGGTTTACCAATACTTTATCTTTCTAAAGCATACCCAAACACCTTTCTCAGAATGGTTGCCCAGATTGAGTGATTTTCATGATTTCAAGAAAATAGTTCTTAAAGCATTGGCCAAAGAAAAACAGGGAGTTGATTGAAGACTAAATCCCGCGCCAGCTCATTTCCGATACTTTGAGCAAAGTGATCAAATGAAAAATCGTTTCACTGGAGGCGGCATTCAGGTCGTGTTGATCCGCATAAACTGACAACTGTCCGCCATAACCCTTGTGCATAAGCGAAGCAACCATAGAAGCCATTTCTTTATGTTCTTTCAGATGGCTTGCCTGCCTGAAAAGTGGTTTGGGCAACAGGGATTTGATTTTTTGCCTGAATTGCATTTGTTCCAGCTTTTTCTTTTCACCGAGTGGGATGCCCCAGTTTGCATTGTTGATCGAATTTAGTGCAGGATCAACAAGCCTGGTAAAATCCCTGAAAAGCCCGAAGTTTTTCTTTTGTTGTTCAGGCAAACTATGAGCCAATTTAAAGAAAGCCGGCTGGTAAAAGGGTGATGTACTCCAAAGATAATTTCTGTTCCTGTCTTCACCCTCAAATAGCCAGTTCTTAGCTCGTTCAAATAAGAGGAAGTTCTTGTATTTTATATCGGCATTTTTACCCTCGAGTTGTTCCAGGTAATTAATTATCCTGTCCTCCTCGGCATCAATATCAGATAAGAGGAAACTATCCAGCGTTTTTTTTGAAGAGACCTCATAATTTCGCAGGATGTACTTGCTAAGATGCTTTGCTTTTACTTTGGATGGCGGAAACAGGAAAGGAAGGGTCTTATCGCCTCCATCGCCCGTTAGCATAAAATTAAAACTATGACCAAGGTCCATTAGGTATCTGATGAGAAAAGCCATACCGAGGTAATTCATCCCACCCTTTGCCATAGTCAATTCATCAAAAGCTTCCGGACTGTATTCTTTGAGTTTAAACACCTGAGGTGACCGGTTAAAATGTCTTCCCAGCTCTTTGGAAATCGCAAGATCATCATTAATTATCGAATTATCGTAAACAAATGACGCGTACTCTGCTGCATAATGCCTCTTTTCGATCTCGCCCATAATCACCCTGGAATCAAGTCCTCCGCTTAAGGAAACTACAAAAGGCCCTTCTTTGGAAAACCGATCTTTAACGGCCTTTTGAAAACGTTCATAAAGCTCTTTTTCCGGTTTATCAATAATCCGTGAACCTTCCATTTCACCAATAATGATGGGTGTTTGAGAAATATACAGCTCTCCATCGAGAATCTTTATCAGGGAAGAATGACCCAGCCTTTCGATATCATGGAATAATGTCCTGTTACCTAATGGAAAACCTAATCTTAAAAACTGATACATTGTACTGTCATCAAATAACAATCCGGTTGTTACCTTATCCAATACAAAAATATCCCTGGAGACAATAAATTGTTTGCCTTTGATGTAATACTGGGGAAGCCTTCCAAGATAATCGTTTAGCACTATGATCTTGTCTCCTTTTCTACCTATAAGGTAAATGATAAATTCACCATCAAGATGCTGGAAATATTCTGTTTCACTCTCAACTGATCCGGAGGTCCCGGAAGATGTGTTTTTGAAAATTGATTCAATCTTTCCGAGGAACTCACTATCATTCAGTGGATCGATCCCGTAAATCCTTCCTTCAAGAATTAATATGTAGCTGTTAGTCTCATAAATCTCGTAAGGGTAATTATTCCCATCCCGAAAGAGGATCATCAACTCCTCTGTTTTGGTTATGAACTGGATTTTAAAGGAGGACTTCACCAACCTTTCAGTTCTGTCTTTTATCCCTTTATCAAGACCCTTGTGTTGGTATATGAGCGTAAATCCTGGCATCTGAACAGCAGAGCGATATTGGAGGTAAAAGTAAGGAAAGATGGGTTATAAGTTAGTCATTAGTTAATTAGTCATTGGATGAAGAAACGTTAAGAGTTAGGTGTTAGGAGTTTGAGTCAAACTATTTCTGGGTAAGACTTTTTCATCTTGCTTCTTGTGTCTTTCATCTTGTGTTTCTGATCTCTGGTTTTCCTTTAATAATAATGGTTTTCAACAGGCCATGTTTAACAACTATTTCCGGGATTCCTAATATTCAAATACATGATTTCTATTTTTGTGCTCAAATTGAGGTTAAATGTCTGCTGATTACACTGAAGATAGTATACGCTCCCTTGACTGGAAGGAACATATCAGGTTAAGACCCGGGATGTATATTGGAAAGCTTGGAGATGGAAGCTCGCCCGATGATGGAATTTATGTACTCTTAAAAGAAACAATTGACAATTCAATTGATGAGTACGTCATGGGTAATGGGAAAACCTTAGAAGTTACTGTCCAGGAGAAAGAAGTTTCAGTAAGGGATTTCGGGCGTGGCATGCCGCTTGGAAAAGTCAATGAATGTGTAAGCAAAATAAATACAGGGGCAAAATACGATTCGAAAGTCTTCAAAAAGGCTGTTGGTCTGAATGGTGTAGGCTCCAAGGTAGTGAACGCCCTCTCTGAAAACTTTGTCGCGCAATCAGTTCGTGACGGCAAGACTAAGATTTCCAGCTATGAACGAGGTGTTTTACTGGAAGATCATCCCATTGGAAAATCTGAAGACAAAAACGGCACCATTATCACCTTTACACCGGACAATGAAGTATTTGGCAATTTCCATTTCCTATATGAATATATCGAAGAGATGTTATGGAATTATGTATTCCTGAATAACGGTCTGACTATCATATTCAATGGACAAAAGCTATTTGCCAAAAACGGCCTTTATGACTTGCTTGAAAGAAATATCAACGGAAATGGTCCTGTATTATATCCTATCATCCATATTAAAGAGGGTGATTTTGAATGTGCCTTCAGCCACAGTTCAAGGACCTATAGTGAAGAGTATTTCTCATTTGTAAACGGGCAGCACACAACTTCCGGCGGCACGCACCAGACAGCTTTTCGGGAAGCCATCGTCAAGACGATCAGGGAGTTTTATGGTAAGGATTTCGAAACAAGTGATATCAGGACTTCTATCATTGCAGCCATAAGTGTTAAGGTAGTGGAACCGGTTTTCGAATCACAAACCAAAACCAAACTGGGTTCTCAGCATATTGAGCCCGGCGGGCAGACAATCCGTAATTATATTAACGATATTATCAAAAGAAACCTGGACAACTACCTTCATATCAATTCCGATATTACAGAATTGCTTTACAGGAAAATTCTTCAATCGGAAAAGGAACGCAAGGAGATGGCAGGCATCAAAAAGCTGGCTCGTGAAAGCATAAAGAAGGCCAGCCTGCACAATAAGAAATTGCGTGACTGCAGGATTCATCTGAACACCAACCACGAAAAACGACTGGATTCAACATTATTTATCACCGAGGGTGACTCTGCCAGCGGATCGATCACCAAATCGCGCAATGTGCAAACACAGGCTGTTTTCAGCTTGAAGGGAAAACCGCTGAACTGTTTTGGTCTCAGCAAGAAGATCGTTTACCAGAACGAGGAATTTAATCTTCTTCAGGCAGCATTAAACATCGATGAGAACCTGGAGAACCTCAGGTACAACAACGTAGTCATCGCCACTGATGCGGATGTGGATGGTATGCACATCAGATTGCTGTTGATGACTTTCTTCCTGCAGTTTTATCCCGATCTAGTTAAAGCAGGGCATCTTTATATTCTGCAGACACCACTGTTCCGTGTAAGAAACAAAAAGCGAACCCATTATTGTTACAATGAGGAGGAGCGAATCACTGCCGTTAACAAACTCGGGCAGAATCCGGAAATCACCCGTTTCAAAGGATTGGGTGAGATCTCTCCAAATGAATTCAAGTTTTTTATCGGATCATCGATGAGGCTCGATCCGGTTATACTCCGCCGTGAATCTTCTTCAATTGGTGAGACGCTGCAATTTTACATGGGCAAAAACACGCCTGAGCGACAGGTTTTCATCATCGACAACCTGAGAATTGAGGAGGATATAGCTCTGGAACCTAAAGTGGCTTAACTTTTTTCAAAATACAGATTCCTGGCTTCAGAACGCCTATGAAGAAAACATTTTATTCTTGACCAGGGTTACCCAAATGGCGAAAACAGGAAGATTTTTCACGCGACTGTGATCCCTGTGTGTGCGTGCCTGAAACTTGTAACCTAAGACTTGTAACCTGAAACCTTTTTATCCCTTCCAAAACGGCGGCCTTTGCACCACAGCCTTTAGCAGTTTGTTTCGCACTCTAATGTGTATCTCAGAACCATCTTTCCAGTAAGGCTTATCTACATAGGCCATGCCGACACCTTTTTTAAGCATGGGTGACATCGTTCCTGAGGTGACTTCGCCAATCACATTGCCATCTGCATCACATACTTCATAGTGTTGGCGGGGAATAGCACGCTCTTCCATGACGAACCCTTTCAGCCGGCGGGGAACGCCGTTTTCTTTCTGACTGAGAAAAAGGTCACGGTCAATGAAATCATTACCGTCCACAAACTTTGTAATCCAGCCAAGTCCGGCAGCTATAGGTGAGGTGTTGTCATCAATGTCATTTCCGTAAAGGCTAAAGCCAGACTCTAACCGCAAGGTGTCACGCGCACCCAATCCAATGGGTTTGATGCCAAACTCCTCCCCTGCTTCAAGAACCGCTTTGTAAATGGTTTCGGCATCTTCGTTGTTCATGTAAATCTCACAACCGCCTGATCCGGTATAACCTGTAGTTGAAAATATCACATCTTTTACCCCCGCGAATTCAAGCACTTTGAATTTGTAATACTCCATATCCTCTACCTTTTCACTGGTAAGCTTCTGCATGGCTTTTAATCCAAGGGGTCCCTGGACTGCCAGTTGAGAGATTTCATCAGATGCATTGGTAAGTTTTGCACCGAAAGTGTTTTGATCATTGATGTAAGCCCAGTCCTTGTCAATATTGGCAGCATTTACAACCAGCAGATATTTTTCATCATTGAAGCGGTAACAAAGGAAATCATCTACAATCCCGCCTTTTCCGTTAGGAAAACAACTGTACTGCACTTTACCATCAAACAGGGCGGCAACGTCATTGGTTGATATTTTTTGAATGAGGTCAAAAGCATCAGGGCCTTCTACCCAGAATTCACCCATATGCGAGACATCAAAAACACCAACATTCGTTCGGACTGTTTCATGCTCGACGTTGATGCCTTCAAATTGAACAGGCATATCAAAACCTACAAATTCAACCATTTTCCCGCCCATTTCACGGTGCATTTTGTTCAGTGCAGTTTTCTTCATTTTTAGCTGTTTAATACGATAGCGCAAAGGTAAAACTTTAATCTTGGACTGAGAATACCTTACAATTTGTTTTTAGATTTGCACCTACCATGAAAGTGAGGGATCAGGAGACAATATTCATTACCGGCGCCTGTGGATTTGTAGGGCAGTATCTGGTGGAAAAGCTAGCTGATAACACTCAATTTAAGTTAATCCTGAATTGCAGGAATCCCGGAAAGCAAGAGCTTATTAAAGATCACAAACGGACGAATGTAGATTTGTCTGATTTGAATTCAATCGATAAGTTTTACCAGGAATACCATCCTGATCATATCATCCACCTGGGTGCGCTGGCTCGAATGGCGGAGGGCGAGAAAAAACCTGATGAAGCTTTTTCCATTAATTATATTGGAACAAAAGCGCTCATCGATCTGGCAATTATCAACAAAGTAAAGACCTTTGTTTTTGTCTCATCCGACCTGGTTCGAAACCACAAATCAGTGGTGGGAATAACGAAATACCTGACAGAGGCATACATCCAAAAACTAAATACGCAAATCACCAGGGTCGTTACGATCCGCCTCCCAAATGTCTCCTGGACACCCGGATCGGTTCATCTGATTTTTGAGCGGCTGATCAATGAATGCAAAACCATCACCATCACTCATCCGGATATGAGCCGGAGGTTTGTCAGTGGTGAAGAAGCGGCTGAAATCATACTTTTCGGATTCAGGGAAGTTAATAACAAGGATATTCTTGTAGTATCAAAACCCCCTTTGAAGATCACTGAATTGGCTGCTGAAATGATAGCCTCATCGGGAAAAGATCTGGCAATAGAATACATTGGCATGCGTCCCGGTGAAAAGCTGGCCGAGGAGGGCTATGACAAAAGGGAGATAACACATACTTCAAAAACCTATCTCTCGTTATTAAAAGAAATTAATTTTAAGGAGTCTGACGTTTTGAAATCGCTGGAAATGCTGAAGTCAAAACCCGGTTTTTCGATCAAACCCCATTCCAATATTTTATGATCAGAAAATTAAAATATCTATTGGTTATTTTGGTTGTTTCGCTTCAACTTCCTATTCAGGCTGCATGGCTACTGGTACCCATGGATAACCTCCAGAACAACCACCTGAAGGCGTATGGAATTGCATTCTGGGTACTGGAAAGAGGAGTGGAAATCGACTGGCTGTTAAACTACCGGGGAGGTAGTTATTTGTTGCCTTACCATGAGATCATTGAAAATGAATGCGTCATCCGGGATGTCAGTTATGAGGTGATTACAAATGTACAGGCCTCTTCAATTAAACAGCAGATCGCGGAACCTGACGTGAACATGGAAGTAATGCAACTGCACAAAGTACCGCGTATAGCTGTTTACTCACCCAAGAATAAGCAACCCTGGGATGATGCGGTAACGCTGGCACTCACCTTTGCCGAAATACCTTACGATATCATTTATGACGAAGAAGTAATTAATGGCCTGCTGCCAACTTACGATTGGCTGCATCTCCACCATGAGGACTTTACAGGACAGTATGGGAAGTTTTGGGCCCATTACAGGAATTATCACTGGTACCAGGAAGACGTCAGGGTTTCCGAAGAAATGGCAAAGAGCCTTGGATTCAGTAAGGTTTCTGACCTCAAACTGGCTGTAGTAAAAAAGATCAGAGCCTTTGTACTTGGCGGGGGTTACCTTTTCGCGATGTGCTCGGCCACCGACAGTTATGATGTGGCTATGGCCGCGGAGCAGGTTGACATTTGTGATGTGATGTTCGATGGCGATGCCATGGACCCCAATGCCCAGCAAAAACTGGATTATGATAATTGCGTTGCCTTTAAAGATTTCACACTCGTTACTAACCCAATGGAATACGAGATTTCCAACATTGATGTAACTTACTCCCGCCCTCGTACACTCAACCAGTCAAATGACTATTTCAGCCTTTTCGATTTCTCCGCCAAGTGGGATCATATCCCTACTATGCTCACTCAGAACCATGAACGGATCATCAAAGGCTTTATGGGACAGACCACTGCTTTCAACAAAAACCTTATCAGGTCCAATGTGCTTATCCTCGGCGAAAACAAAGTGGCCAATGAAGCCCGGCTAATCCATGGTGAATACGGCAAAGGATTCTGGACTTTTTATGGAGGTCACGATCCGGAAGATTACCAGCACCGTATCGGTGATCCTAAGACGGAACTGAGCATGCACCCCAACTCTCCGGGGTATCGATTAATTCTGAATAACATCTTATTTCCTGCTGCGAAGAAGAAGAAGAGGAAGACCTGACCTAACTGGTCAGGTTTGACCTGTTAGGTCAATGTTCAAAGCAAAAGTTAAAATACTGTTAAGAAACCGGATTTATTTGTTAACTCGGGGAAATAATATCACATTCGCCTGAAATCTGCTTCATGTCACATCAGGCATACTTAGATTAACCAAATCAAATTTTTTAAGTTTCATTAAAGCGACACCTATTACTATATTTAGGTGAAGCATTTATAATTTTCTGATGTGATTTGAAGCCCAATAAAATAATCAATGAGTTTAAACAATATTCAAGACGCTGCAATTGAAGAATTCAGAAGTCAATTAAGGGGTGAGCTGGTACTCCCTCAGGATGATAATTACGATGACACCCGTGCTGTTTACAACGGCATGATCGATAAGCGGCCTGCAATGACAGCCAAATGTGTGGATGTAACAGATGTAATAAACGCTGTGAACTTCGGGCGCAACAACAACATGCTTGTCTCGGTCAGGGGTGGTGGTCACAATGCCGGAGGACTTGGCGTTTGTGATGATGGCCTTGTCATCGACCTGTCCCAAATCAGATACACCCATGTGGATCCGGTTGCCAAAACAATTCGTGTGGGTGCTGGGTGCCAGTGGGGCGATGTAGACCATGCGGGTCATGCCTACGGGCTGACAGTCCCTGCAGGAATTATTTCTACTACCGGAGTAGGTGGTTTAACGCTTGGCGGAGGCCTTGGATACCTTACACCCAAATATGGTTTGACCATCGATAACCTTCTTGCCGCTGATATGGTTCTTGCAGATGGCTCTATTGTGACTGCCAGCGCTGATGAAAATGAAGACCTCTTCTGGGCTATACGAGGTGGTGGTGGAAACTTCGGAATTGTAACATCCTTTTTATTCAGGGGTAATCCTGTGCATACCATAATTGGAGGACCAACCCTATGGGGTATAGAGCATACGGAGAGAATTCTGAAATGGTACCGGGAATTCATTCTAAATGCCCCCGAGGATCTTTATGGGTTTTTTGCCGTACTAACCGTCCCCGGGCCACCATTTCCGGATGAACTTCACGGTAGAAAAATGTGCGGGATAATCTGGAATTATTCCGGTCCACAGGAAAAATTTGAGGAATTGTTTAAACCTGTCCTTGACATGGAACCCACCTTCGAACATGTGGGGCCTATGCCTTTCCCGGCATTGAACAGCATGTTTGATGCATTATATCCTTCGGGTCTGCAATGGTACTGGAGAGCGGATTTTATCAATGAGATACCTGACAAAGCTGTTGCAGAACACGCGAAGTTTGGAGAGAATCTTCCTACACCTCACTCCACCATGCACCTCTACCCTATCCACGGAGCAGCACAAAGAGTGGGATCGGAAGATACACCCTGGGCTTACCGCAGCGCGAACTGGTCGCAGGTAATTGTTGGTGTTGACCCGGACCCGGCGAACAAAGAAAAGATCACCAGATGGACCAAAGATTACTATGATGCCATCCACCCCTATTCAGCAGGTGGCGCCTATATAAACTTCATGATGGAGGAAGGTCATGACAGGGTAAAGGCAAGTTACGGTAATAATTACAACCGTCTGGTTGAAATAAAGAAAAAGTACGATCCCAATAACTTTTTCAGGGTTAATCAGAACATCAAGCCTAATGGAGGCCATTAATAAAATAAACTATTGTCGCCGGTAATTAAATAGCAATAAAATAGTCTAGCGAAATAACCAATAGCATGATTACTATTAAAAAAATTATCCGAAGATTTAGAATCATCCATTTATTAGTCATATCAATTTCATTACTAATAATGCAAAGCTGCGGATTTGATAAAAAATCAGAAAAAAAGGAACGAGTTGAGGCCAAAAAGGATAAGGCAATTGAGATCATTACAGAGGTTATGGATTTCCAGATGGTGGATGAAATTCCATCAGGATGGCATACGTTTCGCTATATAAATAAGTCGAATGAAACACATTTCTTTTTATTGGATAAATATCCCGAAGGTAAAACGATTAAGGACGGGGAGCTTGAAGTTGCCCCTACATTCCAAAAAGGAATGGACTTAATAAATGAAGGCAAGACAGAAGAAGGGTATGCTGAATTCAACAAACTACCTGCGTGGTTCTTTGAAGTTGTTTTTTCTGGCGGATCGGGACTCGTTTCACCGGGTCATACAAGCGAAACCACATTAAAATTAGAACCGGGTTACTATGTCGTTGAGTGTTATGTGAAAATGGCGAACGGTGTATTTCATTCTTCCATGGGGATGGTTAAAGAGCTAATAGTTATTGATAGCAGTTCCAACAATTTGCAATTAACACCAAATGTGAAA
>JAUXDH010000194.1 GCA_030618545.1 Chlorobiota bacterium | reverse complement strand
GATTTTCCCCATCTCCTGGGGGAAATAATCATTGTATTTATACCTTGAATAAGGTTGTTGTAAAGCTTTTCAATTTCTGTTTTCCTGTTGGTAAACGCCCCGGAACTTACTGTATTCCCATAAATAAAAGGTGAATCTTTCATTTTTTATTACTTATAAGTATAATACTACATGGTATTATACTATTTGGTATAATACGCAAAGGTATAAATTATCTATTCATTAATGCACACGCAACATTTTAAATATTTAATCTTTTTTTTCAATGTTTAGAGGCAAAAGTTTCTTTAACAACTCAACTGTTACACCTTTCCGGCGGGCGTAAGCTTCCAGCTGATCCGGTAACAGTTTGCCCACATTGAAATATTGCGAATCGGAATGTGCAAAGTAATATCCACTCACCGAAGCTGCCGGATACATGGCATAGTTTTCCGTCAGTTCCACGCCAATGTTTTCTTTAGCAGCCAGAAGATCGAATAGTTTTCTTTTCTCGGAATGATCAGGGCAGGCGGGATAACCTGGCGCCGGTCTGATGCCGCGATAGTTCTCTTTCAGAATATTTTTCAAACCCAGGTTTTCATCCTTTGCATAACCCCAGTATTCCTTTCTTACTTTTTCATGCAGCAATTCTGCAAAGGCTTCCGCAAACCTGTCAGCGAGGATCTTTAGCATAATTGCATTGTAATCATCATGATCTTCCTCAAACCGCCTGATGTGTTTTTCTATACCTGTTCCAGAGGTAACCACAAATGCTCCAATGTAATCAGTTCTTCCTGAGGATTTCGGCGCAATAAAATCTGATAAACTCAGGTTCGGAATATTCTTTGGCTTTTCTTCCTGGTTCCTCAAAAACGCCAAAGTTATTTTTTCATCCACCAACTCTACGGCATCATTGATAGAGTTACCTTCAAAGATGCCAAAAGCAGCATTCGCGCTCAGCCAATTTTCCGTCACAATGGAATCAAGCATTTTATTGGCATCATCAAATAATTTACCTGCTTCTTCGCCTTTGACCGGGTCATCAAAGATGGCCGGGTATTTTCCGTTTAATTTCCATGCATGGAAAAAGAAAGTCCAGTCGATGTATTCCCGAATCTCTTTGAGAGAATAATCTTTCAGATACTTTTTACCAGTGAATTCCGGTTTGGAGATCATTTCATGTTGCCAATCAGGTGAGTATTTATTGGCCTGTGCCTCAAGGTAACTGATGTAATTTTTTTCTTTGACAGAGTTATAGTGTTTTTCACGAAGCGTATGGTATTTTGCTGAAACATCATCTGCATAAGCATGTTGCTCATTCGATAACAACTTTCTGGCTACACCGGTTACTTTACTTGCATCACGCACATGTATCACCGGATGATTATAGTTTGGTTCAATTTTTACAGCAGTGTGGATTTCTGATGTGGTTGCTCCCCCTATCAGGAGTGGAATATCCAGGCCCTTGCGTTTCAATTCAGAGGCAACATGGACCATTTCCTCCAGCGATGGAGTAATCAAACCGCTTAATCCAAGAATATCGGCATTTTCTTTTTCAACTACCTCCAATATCTTTTCAGCAGGTACCATCACACCCAAATCAATCACCTCGTAATTGTTGCAGGCAAGCACAACACCAACGATGTTCTTGCCAATATCGTGGACATCACCTTTTACAGTGGCCATTACTATCTTACCGGCATTGGACTGACCTTCTGATTTCTCAGCTTCGATGAATGGCATCAAAACCGAAACAGCTTTTTTCATTACCCGTGCACTTTTCACTACCTGTGGCAAAAACATCTTTCCCGAACCAAACAGATCGCCAACTATATCCATTCCGGCCATCAATGGCTGCTCAATGACATCCAGTGCACGAGGATAATTCTGCCTTGCTTCTTCAACATCTTCGTCGATGTAATCTGTAATGCCTCGCACAAGAGAATGACTGAGCCGTTTATCAACCGGCTGCTCCCGCCATTCATCCACCTTTTCTTCTTTTTTGCTTTCCTGTCCTTTGATTTTGTCGGCATAAATCAGCAATCTTTCGGTAGCATCTTTCCGTCGATTGAGAACCACGTCCTCCGCAAGGACTTTCAGGTCTTTGGGAATTTCATCATAAATCTGCAGCATTCCGGGATTGACAATGCCCATGTCCATACCGGCTTTTATCGCGTGGTAAAGAAATACGGAATGAATGGCTTCACGCACTGCATTGTTGCCACGGAAAGAGAATGACAGGTTACTCACACCCCCGCTTATTTTTGCATGAGGCAGGTTATCCTTTATCCACTTTGTGGCCTTGATAAAGTCAACCGCATAATTGTTATGCTCGGCGATACCGGTTCCTATGGCAAGTATGTTGGGGTCAAAGATGATATCCTCAGGTGGAAATTCTACCTTATCAACCAGCAAACGGTATGCACGTTCGCAAATCTCAATTCTTCTTTCAAAAGATGCCGCCTGGCCTGTTTCATCAAAGGCCATGACAATAACTGCTGCACCGTAGTTCCTGATTTTCCTGGCTTGCTCAATGAATACCTCTTCACCTTCTTTCATACTGATGGAGTTCACAATTCCTTTCCCCTGCACACATTTCAGTCCGGCCTCTATCACCTCCCATTTGGAGGAATCGACCATAATGGGCAGTCGTGCAATTTCCGGATCCGATGCCAGCATATTCAGGAATCTGACCATTTCTTTCTCAGCATCCAGCATGCCATCATCAAGGTTTACATCAAGAACCTGAGCGCCTCCTTCTACCTGGTGACGCGCAACACTTAAAGCTTCTTCATATTCCCCTTCCCGGATTAACCTGGCAAACTTGCGTGAACCACTTACATTGGTCCGCTCTCCAATATTTATGAAATTCTTTTCCCGGTCTATCTTCAGAGGCTCTAACCCACTTACCTCAGTAACATGATCCTTGTGTGGAATCGAACGGAGATCTCCTGTTTCAGCAATCCTTGCAATCTCCCGGATATGATCCGGAGTGGTTCCGCAACAGCCTCCCACAATGTTTACAAAGTGATGATCAACAAAATCATGGATGTGGCTACCCATTTGATGTGGGGTTTCATCGTATTCCCCAAACTGATTTGGCAAACCGGCATTTGGATACACGCTTACATTAAAAGGAGCAATTGTTGAGAGTTCTTCCAGGTATGGCCTGATCTGTTCCGCTCCCAGTGAGCAATTCAATCCAACGCTTAACAAATCAAGGTGAGAGATGGAAGTGAAAAAGGCCTCAAGCGTCTGACCTGAAAGTGTCCTTCCACTCGCATCAGTAATGGTACCGGAGACCATTACGGGTATCTTTTCACCCCTTTCTTTTATCAGGTCGCTGATAGCAAACAACGCAGCCTTGGCATTCAATGTATCAAAGATGGTTTCTACCAGCAGGATATCCGCACCGCCATCAACTAGCGCCATGGCCTGTTCAAAATAATCATCACGAAGTTGATCGAAGGTGATATTCCTGAATCCCGGATCAACAACTTTAGGTGACATGGAGGCCGTTTTATTTGTTGGCCCCATCGCACCTGCCACAAAGCGTGGTTTCTCAGGATTAGCCAACGAATATTTCTCTGCAGCCCTTTTTGCTATCTGAGCAGCTTTCAGGTTGATTTCATAGACGAAATCCTCAAGCTCATAATCACTTTGAGAAACACGTGTACCGTTAAAGGTATTGGTTTCGATAATATCGGCGCCAGCTTCCAGATAAGCTTCATGGATTTCCTGGATGATGTGTGGCTGAGTGATGCTAAGCAGGTCGTTGTTGCCTTTAAGTAATTGCTTTACATCTTTAAATTGTTCACCACGGTAGTCTTCTTCCTCTAATTTATAGCGCTGGATCATAGTGCCCATAGCCCCATCGAGTACAAGGATACGGGATTCGAGTTCTTTTTTAATGTTAGGTTTCATTGAGTTTCTTCAAAGCGTTTAAATGTTGACATAATCGTTCTTTTTAATTTCTCTTCAATAACATTAAACTAAAAACATCAAACTTTGAACCCTAAACTTTAAACTTTAAACTGAATAATGTCTTAATTTATCATTTCCCTGCTTGTGCGGGGTTAGGTCTTGGCACCTTTTTCCGTCAGGTGACGGAAGGGTTGCCAGGGCTTCGCAGAGCCTAATCTCTCCACCCTTCTTTATAAATCAAAAAGCCTCAGAACAGAGGATTTGAAATACGCAGCAAATGTAAAGGAAATTTTTAACACGAAAATCACGAGACCTCTGCCTGGTATCCAGGCATTGCCGATAATGTTTCGGGATCAAAGGGTGAAAAACTTTTAAAAGAGTCATTAGTCAATTTGTAATTTGCAAGTTCAGGTTTCAGGTTATTAGATGAAAGTCTGATTCAACCGATTTAAACAGTTCAACCGATTTAACTAACTAAGGCCATGAATTATTCGTCTTTAATTCGCGCATTCGCGGCTTATCTATCTTTTTCTTGGCTCCCATACGGGCAGGCTTTGGTTCTTGAACCTTGTGTCTAAAATCTCTACCATTCCTTTGAGCAATAAGGATTAAACCACTTTATGATTGTCAATAAAAAATTCCTCTATCTTTGCACCCCGATTTTAAAATAGAAATTCAATATTAATACCATGTCAGAAGTAGCTGTAAAACAAGATTTACAATACAAAGTTGCAGACCTTACTCTTGCCGAGTGGGGCAGGAAAGAAATAGATATAGCCGAACAGGAAATGCCGGGTTTAATGGCTATTCGTGAAAAGCATGCAACCGAAAAACCTTTAAAAGATGTTCGCATAATGGGCTCATTACACATGACCATTCAGACTGCTGTTTTAATTGAAACACTTGCTGATCTTGGCGCCAATGTGCGTT
>JAUXDH010000114.1 GCA_030618545.1 Chlorobiota bacterium | reverse complement strand
AGTTTTTCATAAATAAAGATAATGGGGAAACCAAGCAACAACAAAATTGAACTACCGGCAAGATAAGTTGCCATGGTGGTAGAAAAGCTCTCGAGAGAACCTTCCTGAACAAGCAACATGCTAACATAAACAGCCATGTAGGTAACAAACACAAACAATGAAGCCCTGAACAAGTCGGCCCGTTTTGAGAGTCTTCCCACAGAAAAGACAGCGATCAATCCGGCAGCAAACTGTGTATAGAAAAATGTGAAGCTGTTTGGCGCATAAAATCCCAGGAGCATTACGGTAATAAGGTGAACGATAATGGCAATGCCGGCGTCGGTAAAAGCAACGATAATGATTGGCAATATGGCGAAGGGGACCATGTAAGTCCATAGCGGGTAGTTCTCAAAAATAAAATGTGTAACAACTATCAGCAGAACCTGTGTGAGCAGTATCAGCACTACATTTTTCAATGGCTCAAAAAATTCCCTTTTAAAGAGGGACATAAACAGGAACTCGATAACAAATAACAGTGTTATCAGCAATATCATTCCGGAAATAATGACCTGTCGCGATTCAGAATCCCCTAATTCCTGTTCGCTTTCTTTTTTAATTGATATCAATATCTGGTACTTTTCCTGGGTAACTACTTCACCCTTGGACACAACAATCTCACCTTTTTGAATCAGGCCGCTGATAGGTAAGATCTGATTCTGGATTTCATTGATCTCTGCCCGACTGATGTTTTCCTCATAAAATATATTCTGTGTCAGAACCGTAGCAATGATGTTTCTCAAAAAGATACTATCCTCAACCGGATATCCAATAATTCTTGATGTTGCATACTCATTTGCTGACCTGATGGTATGCAACTGCCCGAGGGTCATTTCTTTTACTTCATTGCCCCTTATTACTTTTAGCGGGGATGAGCTTGTCCTGCCCTCCAGGATTTCATTATACCTGTAGATACCTTTCTTACTGGTCGAATTATAAATATCCTTAAGGAAAGAAACATAAGCCAGGGAATCTTCCTGCCGTAAACTTCCAAAACGAATGAGCCACCTCTCGCTGAATACCTGTTCAAGGTTCACTTCCCCGGTTAAAGTAACATCTTCAAAATATTCAAAATAAGGAACAAAATTCCTCAGCACCTGTTTTCTTTCCTCGGTAAGCTGGTTTTCTGTTTTAATAATTGAAAAGTCAAATGGAGCAATAAGATCCTCATGACCCCAGGGCTTCCCAAGCTGGAACTCATACCTGAAAATACTTTCCTTGGGACTTATCCATACCACAATTGCGATAGCGAAGATAAATAATAGTATTTTTAGGATCTCGTAATAATTACGTTGCAGCCAGGAAAAGATAGTACTCATAAAAGTGCTGTTTGCCTGGCAAATGTAAATAAAACGAAAGTAATTCTTA
Source organism: Chlorobiota bacterium (assembly GCA_030618545.1). Lineage (GTDB taxonomy): Bacteria > Bacteroidota > Bacteroidia > Bacteroidales > F082 > JAADID01. The sequence goes on along the minus strand of JAUXDH010000114.1, from coordinate 7,553 downwards.
TGTCAAACCGGTTTAATTAAATGAATTACGGTATTTGTGATCAGGCAGTGGTACCCGTACGCAACCAACCAGGAGAGCGTAACGAGATGGTGAATCAATTGCTTTTTGGTGATTTGGTAGTGATAAAAGGCACTGTAAAGGATTGGTTGCTTATTGAAACTTTTGATGATCAGTATGAAGGATGGGTTGATAAAAAGCAGCTCAGTATCGTTTCCAATGAAGAGTTCAACGAACTGATTATTGAAGAAAGATGCTATGCCCTGGATTTGGCAAAGGAGGTCTTTGGTAAACTAACGAAGAGAAAACTACTGATCACCAGGGGCGCATTGCTTACCGGCTACGCTGATCAAACTTTTCTAAATAAGAATGACAGATTTACCTATGATGGGGAAGTTATTCATTCAGGCAAAAAGAATAATCAGGAAAATGTTGAGAAGATTTCCCGTTCTTACCTTGGATCACCTTACCTGTGGGGTGGCCGGTCTCCTTTAGGTATAGATTGTTCGGGCCTGGTGCAGCTTGTCTTCAAAATGTGTGGAGTTCAGCTTCCGCGGGATGCGTCACAGCAGGTCGATGAAGGAGTTGTGGTCAATTTTGTTCATGAGGCGCAAACCGGCGATCTGGCTTTTTTTGGAAATGAAGAGGGAGATATCGTCCATGTTGGAATCATTATTGGTGACCAGCAAATCATCCATGCCTCAGGAATAGTCAGAATCGATAATTTAGACCACCAGGGTATTTTCAATATTGAAACGAAACAATACAGCCACAATCTTAGGATCATCAAGAGGGTTCTCACCTGAGCATGTTTCAAATATTTCCATCTGATCAAATTATACGGGTCCGGTGAATATTTTGAACTGCCATTTTTACATTAATAATTTATATCGCTTAAGTATCACTAACTGGCATGATTTCTGATAAGGGTGATCATCATTAAAAAACAGACAATATGATCTTACAAACTAATTTAAAACATATCGCAACTGCAGAAGAATACAGTGAAGTTCTGGAAAATAATGAGAATGTAATGGTTAGCTGCGGCAGGATGGGTCCTATGTGTACTCCTGTTTATTCATCCATGAAGGAATTAGAAAGTGAATACCCAAAAGTCGAGTTCAGGGATATGCTTTTCGACAACCCTCATGCGGCAGTGATCCGTAATCTTCCGGAAGCAAGAAGTTTTATGGGATTGCCATTTGTTATTTATTACAAAAACGGGGGAATTGTTGCAGCGACAAGCAGCGTGCAATCGAAAGAGCAGATCAAGAGTATCCTTGACAGGGAATTTACAAACGGAAAAGACTGATCTAAAGATTTTTTACACTTCCGCTGATCTCTTAATTTATAATCATTTTAGAATCGAATTCCTTTTTTGAATTCGATTAATCGTATACATTTGCGGCGACATTTTTTCGGGGCAGGGTGCCCCACCTGTGCCATAAGGCATGGTGGGAATTCCCGACCGGCGGTAAAGCCCGCGACTCTCGTCTTAGACGAGACTGATCCGGTGAGATTCCGGAGCCGACAGTAACAGTCTGGATGGTAGAAGAAATGTTGTTGATTGAAGTATTTTCTCCTGGTTAAGGCATTATAAATGTCTTTCCAATTGTATTTGTGTCATATCATGACCATCAACCTTAATGCCCCGATAAAGTCAGGGCTTTTTTGTTGAATATAAATTGGATAGATCATGATGAAGAGCTTCTTTTTATTGAGCCTTCTCACTCTGGTGATTCTGCAGGCATTTTCCCAATATACCATTACCGGAAAGGTAATTGACACCAAAAGTAAAAAAGCGATTCCCCTCGTCCATATCATTTATGATAGAGATCAAAATGGCGCTGTCACTGATGATAAGGGATCTTTCATTATTGAGGTATCAGAAGAAAAAAGCAACCTTACATTCCAGGTATTAGGATACCGCAAACATTCCATTCAGTACCGGGCCAGGAAACTGCAAACGGATATTGGCTATGTAGAACTGACAGCAGAACCATTTTCACTTGATGAAATAACAATATCCGCCGGTATGGTAAAGGAGGGCAAAACGCCAATTACGGTTTCAACAGTTGAGGCAAAAACAATCCGTAATGAACTGGGGGACCGTCCCCTACCCTTTTCATTAACGAACATACCGGGTGTTATTACTGTCAGAAATGGCGGTGGCAGCGGTGATGCCGAAATGAACATCAGGGGATTTAACCAGGAGAATGTGGGGGTCTTGCTGAATGGTGTTCCAATTAATGGTGTAGAAAACGGTCTCGTATACTGGAGCAACTGGCTTGGATTAAGCAGTGCTGCTGCAGAAATACAAATTCAGAAAGGCCCGGGGTTTTCAAATATTGCCGTTAATTCTGTCGGTGGCAGCGTGAATATCATCACCGAACCGGCCAGGAAAGAAAAGAGTGGCGCTCTTATATACCAGATCACTGACTATGGCAACCAGAAACTGACTTTTACCCTTCACAGCGGAGCATTAAAGAATGGTTGGAGTTTATCATTGATGGGTTCCTACACCCGTGGACCGGGCTATGTTGATGCCACCTACGTCAGGGGATGGTCATATTACCTTGCATTAGGTAAGCAAATCAATACAAAAAACAGGCTTACCATTACGCTAATGGGCGCCCCGCAGCGTCATGGCCAGCGGACCCTAAGGCTTTCACAGGAAGAACATGAGTTGCATGGTAACCGCTTTAATAAAGATTGGGGAAGCATGAATGGGAAGATTAACAATGCCTCTGAAAACTTTTATCATCGACCATTTCTTGGAATAAATCATTACCTGAAGATTGATGAAACGAAAAAACTCGCAACCACTGTCTATGGATTTTTAGGTAATGGCGGTGGAAAATGGTCAGAAAGTTTCAATTATGCCCCATCGATATTTGAATACAGGAATTACTCAGGGCAGATAGACTGGCCTGCGATTTTCGAGAATAATGCAACCAACGAAAACCAATATGTACTTGCCAGCGGAGATACGGTAAGTGGTTATTCTTTGAATGTGCAAACCCATTTCCTGGCCAGTCATATTGAAACCGGATTTATGTCGACCTATGAGCAAAAATTCAACGACAGGCTAAAATTCATTGCCGGAATACATTACCGTTATTTCAACTCCTTTTTAAGAGAAGAGATCATTGACCTGCTGGGTGGTGAATTCTTTATCGAGGATTATGCCTGGGCGATTGATGGTGTTGCCGGCAGGCAGCAGATCAAAACCGTTGGAGATATCATCAAGGTAGATAACAACTCAATAATAAACTTTGTTAATGCCTATGCGCAATTGATCTATGACCGTCAGCCTTTTAACGCTTTTATATCCATCAACGGAAACAACAACTGGTACAAACGTATAGACAGGTTCAATTATGTTGGTGACACCAAAAGTGAAACTATTTCAAAACCGGGATTTGATATCAGGGCCGGGCTGAGTTACAAACCAGCCATCCAACACACAATTTATGCAAATGGAGCATTGATTTCCAGGGCTCCCTATTTCAAATTTGTATTTGGTAATTTCAATAATACCCCGGTAATTAATTTGAAGAACGAACAGATAAGGACCATCGAAGCGGGTTACCGTTTTGACAATCCCACATGGAATGCCCAGGTGAATGCATTCTACACCTTGTGGGGAAATGTATCTCTTCTGTCAGACGAATATGTGCAACTGGAAAACAATCTTCAAACCCGGGCAATGATCAATGGATTGAATGCACGTCACATGGGATTAGAAGCAGAAGTAAAAGCCAGTGTCCACCGGAATATCCGGCTGGGCGGATTCCTGCTATTGGGAGATTATCGGTGGACAAATAACGTGGAAGCCAGGTTATTCAACAACGACAACGTAGTAGTGGACACCGTTAATGTTTTTGCCGAGAACCTGTTTGTTGGCGGCAATGCCCAACGGCAAATCGGGCTATTCACCGATTTCAGGTTGTTGTCTTTTTTTAACATTCGTGCAGAATGGATTTACAATGATAAGATGTTCGCCAGTTTCTCCCCCGTCACACGCCGTGATCCCACAGACGATGAACAGCCATTCAGGATTCCTTCGTTTCACAACCTGAACATCTACCTTGGTATACCTTTTAAACTTTTTAAGACACATGGCCTGGTTCAGATTAACGCCTACAATCTCTTAGACAACATATATATCGAATGGGGTGAAGATGGCATCAATCACGACATTGAAACGTTCAGGGGATTCTGGTCTTTCGGGCGTAATTTCGACTTTATGATCAAGTTGAATTTTTAGCTTTGTTGAGTCAACTGTGAATAAATTCACGCCAGATACACTTTTTGTTAATTTTTTATCAACACCGCACGAGTATTAAACTCCTGACTGACTTTTATTTACTTTTCGAAAAATACAAACGTTAAAAATTGTTAACAATTTATTAATGCACCCATAAGGTGATTTGCATACATTTAACTTTCATTTACGTGAATTAGAAATTAACAAAACCAAAAACCTAAATGCTCATGAAACGTAATTTACTTTTAACCTTATTGGTTATTTTTTTGTTTAGTGGTGCGATATTCGCACAGGGACTGGTCCGTGGTGTGCTTCAGGATGTAAACTCCAACGAAACACTGATCGGAGCCACCGTTGTAATTAAAGGGACTACCATAGGTGTTACTACAAACCTTGACGGGAGCTTTTTGCTCATTTCACCTGAAGGAGAACATACCCTGATCTTCCGTTATGTGGGGTATGAAGAACAGATAATGGATGTAACGGTAAAAGATGGTTCAACCTACAATGTAGGAACCATCTTAATGCAGTCGAGTGCCATCGGACTTGACGAAGTAAATGTACTGGCTTCCGTTGCGGTTGACAGGGAAACACCGGTTGCTGTTAGTACCATTACTGCACAAACCATTGAAGAGAACCTGGGAAGCCAGGAATTTCCAGAAGTAATGAACTACACTCCCAATGTTTATGCTACTAAAACAGGTGGTGGATTTGGAGATGCCCGTGTAAATGTTCGTGGTTTTGACCAGCGGAATGTAGCTGTGATGATCAACGGTATCCCTGTAAATGACATGGAAAATGGCTGGGTTTACTGGTCAAACTGGGCCGGACTTGGTGACGCGACACGCACCATTCAGATCCAGAGAGGACTCGGTGCATCCAAATTAGCCATCAATTCGGTCGGCGGTACAATTAATATCATTACCAAAACCTCCGACATGAACAAAGGCGGCTCGGTAATGTTCAGTGCCACTGAATATGGACGGTTCAAAACAATGCTTTCTCTATCAACCGGTAAACTGAAATCAGGAACTGCTGTAACCTTTGTTGGTTCCCGGACATTTGGTAAAGGTTACATCGATGCAACCTGGGTCAGCGCATGGTCATATTTCCTGTCTATAAGCCAGGATATCGGTAAAAAGCACCAATTGGTTTTCACTGCTATCGGCGCTCCTCAGCGTCATGGACAACGTGACGGATTTTATATGCTCGATTCAGCTACCTATGAAAGATATGGTGCCAAGTACACTAAAAACTGGGGTTATCGCGGTGGCGAATTGCTCAACGAAAGAGTAAACTATTACCACAAACCTCAGTTTGCTTTAAACTGGTATTATACTATCACAGAAAAAGCCTTTTTGGCTACTTCTGCTTATATTTCAACCGGTAATGGTGGCGGCTCAGGACCTTTGGGAGTGAATGTTACTGATGAAACTGGAAAAAAATGGTATTTAAAATATGAACCGCCCGGAAACGCAAGCGGTCAGTATAACTGGGATTTGCTTGCTGAGCAGAATGCCGATTGGGAGATGTATAATGGTGATGACACACTCGGTGCCGGTGAATCAAAGCATATCATTCGTAACTCGGTTAATAATCATTTCTGGATGGGACTCTTATCCTCTTTGAAATACAATTTTACCGACAATTTGATTTTGACTGCCGGTATTGATGGACGTTTTTATGTTGGTGAACACTACCGTGAGGTGAGAGATCTGGTAGGCGGTGATTTCTGGTGGGACAGAAAGTTTGGTGAAACAACCGTTGGTGATAAGATCGCATACTGGAACGATGGTATTGTTCAGTACGGCGGTATCTTTGCACAACTTGAATACACTAACGGAACAATTGCCGCATTCATTGCCGGTACGCTATCCAATACCTGGACAAAAAGGATTGACTATTACAGTTACCAGGATGGCGTTGTTACTGAAGATTACGCGAGAGACAATCCTACCACAAGTGAAACACTTTCCAACTTTGGCTGGAATCTCAAGGCAGGTTTTAACTGGAACATTAACGAGAATAACAATGTCTTTGTGAATGCAGGTGCATTTTCGCGTGTACCATTCTTCAGGTTCCATTTCCTGAATTATGTGAATGATGTGAATCCTGATCTGAAAAATGAGAAGGTTTATTCCGGTGAGATTGGATATGGTTACACATCCAGAAAGTTCCATCTTAACGTCAACGGTTACTATACCGTTTGGGATGATATTTCACAACTCGCCGGATTCAGGGCTGAAAGTGGTACTTTTGTAAATGCCTTCATTTCTGACCTTAGAGAAGTCCATTATGGCCTGGAACTTGATCTGCAATGGACAATCACAAGGTGGGTAAATCTTGGTGGACTTGCCGCAATTGGTAGCTGGGAATATGCAAACGATCCGATTGCCGAATTGTATGACGACCAGACACATGAAAAGATCGGTGAAGGAACGTTGTACCTGAAAGGACTAAAAGTTCCTGACCAGCCACAAACGCAATTTGGATATAATGTGAATTTTAAAGCTGCAAAAAGGATAACCTTTGGCTTGCAGCATTTGTTCTACGATCAGCTTTATTCACAGTACACACTAGAAGACCGCAGACCTGAAGAAGGTGATCCTATTGATAGGGAACAATCATGGAGGATACCTGGATATAATGTCGTAAATGCCCGCATTGGCTGGAGATTCCAGATCGCCGGACTTGATTCTGATTTTCTGATCAATTGTTACAATGTATTCAATACAGTAGCTATAGTTGAAGGTGAGGACCGGGCGAATGATGTTGTAAATGATGATGGTGATGTAACTGGTTACACTCACACCTTCAGAAAAGGATGGTGGGCTTGGGGAAGGAACTGGAATTTCGCACTTAAGATCAGATTCTAATCCTTTTACAATATGACTAAAAAGCCCCTTTACCGGGGCTTTTTTTATCCATTCCTGAAAACAAGATATGAAAAATATATTTCTCACATCAATGGTTATTACACTAATCCTGCTGTTTGGTTCCTGTCAGCAAGAGAAACAGGAGAGTATAAAGGATTCTTACCTCGTTGTCCTTTCGGTTGACGGGTTCAGGTGGGACTATCCCACATTTTGTAATACGCCCACATTGGACTCTCTGAAGGATGCCGGTGTGAAAGCCCAATCAATGAGGGCTTCATTCCCAACTAAAACCTTCCCGAATCATTACACCATCGCAACCGGCCTCTATCCTGATCATCATGGTATTGTTTTAAACAGGTTTTATGCGGATGACCTTGGAAGGGATTACAACAAAGGAGATAAAACCACAG
>JAUXDH010000112.1 GCA_030618545.1 Chlorobiota bacterium | reverse complement strand
CCGGTTCCATCTCTGTTGTTCTTGAATCCGGTGACGCTTTTGTTGGAGACATGGCCATGAATGGCCTGCCGCTAACAATAGGCCCTGACCTTCCGATATTTGCTGAGGATATGACCGCCCTTAAGAATAGCTGGAGGAAGTTGATTGATGAGGGGGTAAAGAAAATCTATCCGGCTCATGGCAAACCATTTCCCATTGAAAAAATGATGAAGAAAGTAGTTTTGTAAAGAAACTCAGGTCTTGTTTCAAGATACCCCAATCCCAATTCCCCATTTTCCATTAACCGGTTTCCAGTCCTAAGTCTATTATATAACAAAAGTTAGTTATTCCTACGGACAGGTATGGTTATATCACATTATCTTTAAGGAATTTAGGTTAAAGTGTAACTTTCTGTCTGTTACCCGGATTAACTTAAAGGTAAATTCAGATATCGTACCGTACCTACGGCACTCTTTTAAAAATTGTATTCACTTGTTCTATAAATATTTCGCACCTCTGGTGCTGGAGAAACTAGCCTCGTAGAGGCGATATATTTATAGAAATTAGACCCATCCAAACAGAAGCCCCATCGGGGTGAAATAACAATACAAAGCCTTTGGAATATATAATTTATTGTGCTAAGAGATAAGAAATGATGAATGTCGAATGTGTTGATTGCTACCTGTCAAGTATTAATAACCTAACTAAATAATGGTTTAAGTTACTTGATCTTTGCAATAATGAGACTGAAGACTGAAGACCCATACGGGCAGGCTTGAGGACTGTAGACTTTTGGTTTGCTTTGGGTCTTGGTTCCTGGCTCATTTTTATTTTAACTTACTATTATTTACTTTTGAAGCTGTTTCAAACCCTGACCAGATGTTGTTGACCAACCGTCAATTGTTTTTTAAGCATGTCGCTTTACCTGCGCATGTTACCGACCCTCCGGAAATCGTTAAGGCTGAAGGGATCTACCTTTATGAAAAAGATGGCAGGAAACTCATTGACCTGGTATCTGGCGTTTCAGTGAGCAACATCGGTCATTGCCATCCGGTGGTGGTGGAAGCCATCAAGCAGCAGTTGGAAAAATACATGCACCTGATGGTCTATGGTGAATTCATACAGTCACCACAGGTGATGCTGGCTGCCCGGCTCAGCGAAAACCTGCCTGACCAACTGCAATCGGTCTATTTTGTGAATTCAGGCAGTGAGGCTGTTGAGGGGGCATTGAAACTCGCGAAAAGGGTAACCGGCAGAACTGAGCTTGTTTCCTGTAAGGATGCATACCATGGCAGTACACAGGGCGCCCTGAGTGTTCTGGGTAATGAAGAGATGAAAAATGCCTACAGGCCACTGCTGCCGGATATTCGTCAAATCAGGTTTAACAGTATGGAAGACCTGGAACAGATAACAAACAGGACAGCCGCTGTGCTTATTGAACCCATCCAGGCCGAAGCCGGAATAATAATACCTGATAAAACTTATTTGCCGGCTTTGCGGGAGAGATGTCATGAAATGGGGGCATTGCTCATTTTTGATGAGATACAAATGGGATTTGGAAGAACAGGAAGCCTGTTCGCCTTTGAGCAATTTGGAGTGATCCCCGATATCCTCTGTCTTGCAAAAGCAATGGGTGGAGGCATGCCCATTGGCGCTTTTATCTCTTCCAAAGAAAATATGGACACCCTCACCCACCACCCTGCTTTAGGACACATCACAACTTTTGGAGGTCATCCTGTAAGTTGTGCTGCTGCGTTGGCAAGCCTGGAAGTCATCATTGAGGATAAGCTGTTTGAACAGGCAAAACCTAAAGGGGAACTTTTTGTGAACTTGCTTCAGGATCATCCCGAAATTGTAGAGATCAGGCAAACAGGATTAATGCTTGGAATAGAATTACAGACTGAAAAGAAGACTTTTGATCTTCTTGATTTGTTTTACAAAGAAGGGCTGATCGTTGATCAGTTTCTATTCAATTATAAAAGTTTCCGTATAGCCCCTCCCCTTATCATCAGCGAAAAAGAGATCAGGGATATCAGCGATCGAATAATCAAATGTTTAAATCAATAATAACATATGAAATCAATATTTGTATACATTTTCACTTTGCTGCTTGTCTTTGGATTGCAGGCCCAGGACAGGTTAACGGGTAAGCAATTTGCTACACGCTCAGAAGTGATCGCCCGGCATGGAATGGCAGCCACCAGTCAGCCTCTGGCCACGCAGGCAGCGCTTGATATTTTAAAAAAGGGAGGTAATGCCATCGACGCGGCGATAGCAGCTAACGCGGTGCTCGGCTTGATGGAACCCACCGGTAGCGGAATGGGAGGCGATTTGTTTGCTATTGTATGGGATGCTAAAACCCGGCAACTTTATGGCCTGAACTCCAGCGGTCCTTCCCCAAAATCCTTAACGATTGACTATTTCAAAGAAAACAACATAGAAAAGATTCCGGCCTTGGGTCCGCTGCCGGTAAGTGTTCCCGGTTGTGTGGATGGGTGGAACGAATTGCATAAGAAATTCGGAAGTCTGTCAGAAGAAGAAATCCTCAGCCCTGCAATAGAGTATGCCACCAATGGTTTTCCCGTTTCGGAACTGATCGCTTACTACTGGAATAGAAACGCGAATTACCTGAAAGACTACCCGGGATTTGCAGAGGTTTATATGCCGGATGGAAAGTCTCCTGCAAAAGGTGAGGTTTTTAAAAACCCCTTCCTTGCTGAAACGTTGAGTATCCTTGCAAAGAAAGGATTTCGGGCGTTTTATGAAGGAGAGATCGCCAAAACCATCGGAAAATATATGGAGCAAAACGGAGGCTTTCTGAGTTATAAGGACCTTAAAAATTACCATGCGGAATGGGTTGAGCCGGTGACTACCAATTACCACGGTTACGATGTTTGGGAACTTCCACCGAACGGACAGGGGATTGCAGCCCTGCAAATGCTGAATATGCTTGAAGCTTACGATGTTGCTGCTATGGGCTTTGGCAGCGCGGAATACCTGCATCTCCTCACCGAAGCCAAAAAGCTGGCGTTTGAAGACCGGGCGAAGTTTTATGCCGATCCGGCCTTTAATGACATACCGGTTGAGGAGCTGATATCGAAAGAATATGCAAGCGAACGCCTTGAACTTTACAATGAGAACAAAGCTTCCCGGTATTATCCGGCCGGACAACCGGAAAAAGGAAATACCATTTACCTGACTGTTGCCGACAAAGATGGAAATATGATCTCGCTCATCCAGAGCAATTACCGCGGCATGGGATCAGGCATGACTCCCACCGGCCTTGGGTTTGTGCTTCAGGACAGGGGTGAACTGTTCACCCTTGAAGAAGGGCATTTCAATACTTACGAACCTGGTAAAAGGCCTTTTCATACCATCATCCCCGCTTTCATCACCAAGGACGGTAAGCCCTGGGTAAGCTTTGGTGTGATGGGTGGTGCCATGCAGCCACAGGGACACACACAGATAGTGGTAAACCTGGTAGATTTTGGGATGAATCTGCAGGAAGCCGGCGATGCTCCCAGGATTCGGCATGATGGATCTTCAGAACCCACAGGGGAAAGGATGGAAGGCACAGGATGGCTCAATATGGAAACCGGTTTCGACAAAGAAGAAGTTCTTAAACTGATGAAGATGGGTCACAAAATAAAGTCCTCTGTAGGTGGTTATGGGGGTTACCAGGCTATCATGTGGGACGATAAGAACAAGGTTTATTATGGGGCTTCCGAATCCCGAAAGGATGGACAGGCCTCAGGATATTAGTGATAGCAGATGCCTGTTTATGAAATACCGGACGAGCCGATCTTTCCAAATCCTGAGCTTGCAAAAGCTGATGGCCTTCTTGCCATTGGAGGCGACCTGAGTGAGGAACGCCTGCTCACTGCGTACTGCAATGGTATTTTTCCATGGTATTCAGAAGGACAACCCATTTTGTGGTATTCTCCCGATCCAAGAATGATTCTCTTTCCGGATAAATTCAAAAAGCATAAAAACCTTAAACGAACAATAAGTTCAGAGAAATATGAGGTTCGTTTTGATACTGATTTTGAAAATGTGATTGAGCAGTGCTCACTGGTTCCGCGGAAAGGCCATTCAGGCACCTGGATAACTGAGGAGATGAAACAGGCCTACATCCTGTTGCACCAGGAAGGTTACGGGCATTCAGTCGAAACATTTTTTGAGGGGAAACTTGTCGGGGGATTGTATGGACTGTCATTGGGTGGAGTTTTCTTTGGTGAGTCGATGTTTCACCTGATGACAGATGCCTCGAAAGTGGCGCTGTGGCACCTGGTTGACAGCCTGACCGAATGGCAATTCGATTTTATCGATGTACAGCAGGAAACCAGCCACCTGAGTAGTCTGGGGGCTCAGCCAGTCGATAGAAGGAAATTTTTAATTTTGCTGCACAAAAGTCTTAAAAAACCCACCTTGAGAGGTAGTTGGAAAAAGTAGCGGATTATGGAAGAACAAAGGAGATTTATGAAGGAAGCCATTGACCTGGCCAGGGATAATGTACATGGAAAAAACGGAGGTCCGTTTGGCGCTGTTGTGGTGAAGGATGGACAAATAATCGGCAGGGGTATCAACCAGGTAACAACAAACAACGATCCTACTGCCCATGCTGAAATCGTCGCCATCAGGGAAGCTTGCAGGGCGCTGAATACTTATAGTCTGGAAGGATGTGAGATTTTTTCCAGTTGCGAACCCTGCCCCATGTGTCTGGGGTCTATTTATTGGGCCGGAATTGAAAAGCTATATTACGCGGCAACAAAAGACGATGCCGCAAAGGCTGATTTCAGAGACTCCCACATTTACGAAGAATTTGCGTTGCCCAAGGACAAGAGACGGATACCGACCATCCAGTTGATGCATAAGGAAGCTGTTAAAGTGTTTGATGACTGGTCTTCATCTGATCATAAAATACCATATTAATACCAGGTTAGTATAAAAATAAGCCATGATGTAAGACCTTAGACAGAAGACCTAAGACCTTAGACAGAATGAGGTTTACGCCAACCTTATTTTTTAGCGCATTATGAAATAAAAATGGTATTATTGGAACCTCAATAATTCATTGGCCTATGAATTCGGAATTATTAGCCAAAGCTGCTATCAAACTTAATCGATCAAAATATACCACGGCATTTACCGGCGCGGGCATTTCTGTTGAAAGCGGTATTCCACCCTTCCGGGGTGAAAAAGGATTGTGGAATAAATACGATCCCAAATCGCTTGAAATCGACTATTTCTATGAACATCCCAAGGAATCATGGGAGGTTATCATGGAGATATTTTACGATTTCTTTGGTAAAGCAAAACCTAACAGGGCACATGAGGTGTTGGCTATCCTGGAGCAAAAGAACCTTTTAAAAAGTGTGATTACCCAGAATATCGATAACCTTCACCAGGAAGCAGGAAATACCGATGTGATTGAATTTCATGGAAATTCCAAACAACTGGTTTGCACCGTATGCAGGAAATTATACAAAGTTGGTGAAATCAAGATGGAACCGCTCCCGGTGCTATGCCCTGCATGCGATTCCCTGGTTAAGCCCGATTTTATTTTCTTTGGGGAAGGGATTCCTCCTCTGGCTTATGAAAGGTCGGTTGAGGCCGCCGAAAAGTCAGAAGTTATGCTGGTTATCGGCACAACTGCCGAGGTTATGCCTGCCGGGCAAATACCGGTACTTGCTAAATCTACAGGAGCTACGATTATAGAGATCAATCCTGAACCGTCAATGCTGACGCGCTTTACCACTGACATCTTCCTGAAGGGTAAAGCCTCCGAAGTGCTGGATGAGTTGCTTAATTTGTTAGAAGCGTAGGATTTCACGCAGCGTCGCAGCGCCGCCGCGTGAAATATATTAAAAAAAACCTCCGCGCCTCTGCGCCTCTGCGTGAAACAAAAATCCCTCCGTGCCACCGCGTGAAACAAAAAAGCCCGCAGCAATACCGCAGGCCTTTATGAACAAATATTTTCGTTACGAGACTTATTTCTTCCTGTAAACTTCTCCCGAACCCTTTGACTCAACATCAACGTATTCGGGTGAACCATAATAACTGAGGTCTCCGGAGCCATTCAGCGTCGCCTCCAGTCTTTCAGCGGCATTCACCACAGCATCTCCCGATCCATAGCTTTTGGCAATGACCTCAGCCGACTCGAGCGCGTATCCATTCACATCACCTGAACCGGATTGCTTGAGTATCAGCTTTGCTGCTTTACCTTTCAGTTTAACATCACCCGACCCCCTGATTGCTATTTCGCACAGATCAAGCTGCAATCCTTCCGCAACCACATCTCCCGATCCGGAAATGCTGACATTCATTTCCCCGCGAACTCCTGACATTCTCAAATCACCGGAGCCGTTGATCTTCAATTCAAGGTTCCTGGCATCCAGGTTCAGGTTCAGGTCGCCCGATCCACTGATACCTACATAAACGTCATTGCCGGATAAAGTTCCTTCGGTCATCATATCTCCGGATCCGGAACATTTAACCACATCCAGTTTGGGCATCGTAATGTGCACTTCCATTACCCTGACATTGCGCCAGCCATTATTTACCGACCCGATAAGCAACACACCATCTTCCACTCTGGTAGTCAATTTGTCGATGGCATCTTCATCAGCTTTCACCATAACCGATAACTTATCCCCCTGGGTGATAAATATGTCCGCTGAAGTTTTGTTATGCACACCTGAGAAAGATGATACATCTCTTTCCTGGGTTGCTACCTGGGCCGAAAGGGCGCCCAAAAATGATGTCAGCAGAATGAACATCATCGCGATTCCTGTTAAACTATTTTTTTTCATCATCGTATTATTTTTCTGTTATTATTGGGATTGAATTTCTTATTAATCAGCATAAAGGCTGGTACCGCCAAACTTACTTTCGATATACACTTTTGCCGTGGGATTTGATCCTTTGCCAATCACTCCTTTATAGTAAGCGGTGGAAATAGACTTTTCCTTGTGAGTGAAGTTAGCCAGGTATTCAGGATAATCCAGTGAGCAATGTACCGTCTCCGCTTCGATAGAATAAGTGGCATCTTCGTCAATATGAAGCTTGGCGCTGCCATAGGAATTCTTTACGGTCAATTCGCTGAATCCCTTATCAATGCTTCTGACGATCAGGTTGCCATAGCCTGTTTCTATATTTAACGACTGAGACAATTCATCGATCTCAAGATTGGAAAACTTCGACTTCCCATAAATGGAAGCTGTTGAGCCCAGTTCCAGGCTTCCGCCCTCCAGGCTGAGGTTGGTTTTGGTGATCTCATCCGCTTTCACATCTGAGTATTCGAGGTTCAGCTTCGTTACGCCGGCTTTACCAAGATCAAGGCTGCTGTAGCTCACATCTATTGTGCCCCCTCCGAAATTATCGATTTTGCCTGAGCCAAAACTCACCTTCAGTTTACTTTCTTCCCCGCTCACCGAACCAATATTGATGCTTCCGTATTCGCTGGTAATGGTGGCATTGCCATCCACATCTTCCACATAGGCATTACCGAACTGGTGTTTAAGACTAAGGACCATAGTGGCGGGAGCATAAATTTCCATCTCAAAATGCAGGCCTTTTTTGTTGATATTATTTTTTTTGGCCAGCTTGCAGTTGGCATTCACCTCACTCTTGTTTCCATTCACATCCCACACCACATATTCAAAAACCTTATCGGCTTTCTCCTGGCTGGAAGCATCGGCACGGGCTGTGATCTTAACCTGGATTTCATTTTTATCCCAGTTTTTAAGCTTCAGGTCTCCAAAGGAATGATCGATGTTGAGACCGGGATTTTTGTTGACATCGAATGTCTTTTCAAAAAGCACCTTCTCAATGTCACCTGCCTGCATTTTGTTTGTTACTCCTGACCACACCAGGCATACTGCTGTAAGGAGGATTGCGATTACTAACTTCTTCATTGTACTGAACTTTTAATCATGTTTATTTTAAATATTAATAGAGCTGGGTATTGGCAAAATCTATCTGCATGATGATCCTGTCCATCACCTCAACTTTTTTTCTTTTATTGTTGATCAGCGCCGCTTTCAAAGCGCTGTTATCCGGGTTCTTCATGTATTCCTTTTCTATGGCCGCAAGGCGGATATCAAGGTCTTCCAGGCTGTTGTAAGCAGTCTGTTTGATCTTTACCGCTTCATCGTTGTCGCTTACCAGTGCATCTATCCTATTCATTTTTGCAAGTGAAGCTTCATCGTAATAAGCCATCACTTCATTAAGTTCAGGTGAATAGCTGATCAACTGTGCCTCTTGCCTTGCCATGGAATTTCCCATTGAAAAGAAATTAAATGCCAGATAAGTCGCGGCGACGAGAACGATCAGGCTTGCAGCTACCTTCAGGATAAACCATGGTCGCCGTTGATGTTTATCCTGGTCTTCTTCAAGTTTCAGGATAAACCTCGCCAGGTGATCCTTTTCCGGTTCCCTGTGGTCGAACGACCTTCTGTGTTTTTTGAATTTGTCTTCAATTGTTGACATCGCAGCTAGTTTTTTTGAAAGTCCGGTATGGTATGTTTTGAACCGGAGACCTCCTGCAGTAACTTTTGTTTTGCTCTGAGGTACCTGGTTCGGGTATTGTTGTAAGAGATATTCAATATTCCTGCAATTTCCTGGTGGTCGTATCCTTCGAGCAAATACAATGAAAGGATGATACGGTAGTTGTCAGGAAGCCGGTCAAGGGCCTTGACGATCTCACCGACCCTGTACCTTATCAATTCCTCTTCCACATTTTCATCGGCAGTGGTATCAGGGATGTCGATTGTTCTCTCGACGAGTGAAGCTGACTCTTTTCTTTTCCTGATCTGATCCAGAGATTTGTTGATGACAATGCGTTTAAGCCATGAACCGAAAGTGGCATCACCTTTGAAAGTGCTGATCTTCCTGAAGGCATCCAGGAATGCATCCTGCATGATCTCTTCTGCTTCCATCGGGTCGTTCACTATTCTGTAACTGGTGTTGTACATGGCTTGATAATACAATTCATAGATCTTGATCTGTGCAGTTCTGTCGTTCTCCCTGCAGGCTTCCACCAGGTCGCCGTGAATATCGATCTTTTTTTCAGTCAAGTTTTCTATTGATTTCTGTCCTAATGACGGAGGTCATTTCGGATTGTTACACATTGTGAA
>JAUXDH010000065.1 GCA_030618545.1 Chlorobiota bacterium | reverse complement strand
ATCCTAATCTCTTCTTCCAGTTCATCCAGCGATACCCATGAATTCTCAAACTGTCCAAAAGAATTCTCAAAATACTCGTCGTGTGTTCTTTCATTACCTTCCACAACGAGCTTATCAATGTAAACTGAGTCAAGCGGAACAGTTTTGTATTCTTTTAATGGTTTGAATTCAATTGCGTTAAGCGAATCTGCCAACTTTTTTATTTCTTCCCTGTGGCTTTCCGCAACAGCATTTCCAAAAGCAAGTATAGAATCAAACTTAATAAACTCCATGGTAGCATACGGTGATTCATAATGAATGTACATATCCGTTTCAGCATATCCTTCCTTGTTGGCCTCCTGCCTTGTAAACCCGATGATATGGTCAAGAACAGAAGTCAGTGTGCTCAGGTCTTCAATAGTTTTTTTCTTTGCTGACTGCACATCGGCTCCGATAATGTACTCCGCACCCATTTTCTTAACTTCAATAACAGGATAATTGTTGACCACTCCCCCGTCAACGAGGTATTTTCCATCATAATAAGTCGGGGAAAAATAGGCCGGAATAGACATGCTTGCCCGGATGGCTGTTGCTAAATTCCCTTTATCGAGCACTACTTCTTTACCATTAATTAAATCAGTGCCAATACATAAAAACGGCGTTTGAAAATCCTTAAAATCAGTAGTTTTATAAGCGGGTGAATAAAAACGGTTAAGCAACAGGTTAATTTCCTGCCCTTCATACAGCGATGCTTTGAGACCTACCTTTTTTTTCCTGATAGGAAAATCCATAATGTAACCGTCCCCAAATTCTTTTTCTTCAAAGGCAATATATTTCCTGTCAATCTTGTCAACCAGCAGATCTTCCCAGTTTTGTGCCCTGATGATGCTTGTCATTGTATCGGGATGATAGCCTATGGCATAAAAACCGGCGATGATACTTCCTATACTGCTTCCACCGACATAATCAACCTCCAGGCCGGCTTCATGCATCACCTTTAACAAGCCAATGTAAGCAAAACCCTTGGCCCCGCCCCCACTCATCACTAAACCCACCGAAGGTCTTTTAGAAGGCTTTTCAGGCGGAAGATTTTGGGAATGAAGGTTTACTCCAATAAAATGAAGGATAAGAAAAATCAGGATTGTATTCAGGTTGTTCTTTCTGAGCATTGCCGGTTTTTAGTTATGCCAACAAATATAGCCCGAAAAAGCCAATAATAAATAGCTGAAATTCTATTATTAAATTGTGTTTAGAAATAAATCATAATTAATTCGCCCCCGCCCTGCCGTGACACTGTTTATATTTTTTACCACTACCACATGGGCATGGATCATTCCTTCCGACCTTTTTCTCAACCTTAACCGGCTGTGTCTTAACTTGCGTCTGGGTATCGCTGTGGGCCTGAGTTAAGAGGTCGCCTCTTTCAGCCTTGATTTGCTGACGGTCAAGTCCCCGGGGAGCACGTGCCTCCTGAACAGCCTGGTTCTTAAGGGTAATGTCACCTTTGATCAAAAAAGAGTCCACTTCTTTATTCACTTTCTGGATCATTTTTTTAAACAACTCAAAGGATTCAAATTTGTAGATCAGCAAAGGATCCTTTTGCTCATAACTTGCATTCTGCACACTCTGCTTCAGGTCGTCCATCTCCCGAAGTTGCTCTTTCCACGAATCGTCGATGGTTGACAGGGTAATACCTTTCTCAAAGGCCAGGGCAACTTCTTTACCTTCGGAATCAACCGAACGCTTCATGTTAGCCACGATCTGGACATCCTTCTTGCCATCACTGAATGGTATCGCGATGTTCTCGTATTGTGTCTGGTTCTCGTAAACATCTTTGATGATAGGAAAGGTTTTTTCAGCCAACCGATCACGTTTTTCAAGGTAATTCTTGTAAACAAGTTCAAAAAGCTGTTCGGTTAGTTCTTCACCGTTGACTGTAAGAAACTCTTTTTCGTCCACAGGTGTTTCCATAGCAAAAGTCCGGTAAAGCTCCATCTGGAATCCTTCATAATCGCGGTCCATCTGGTAGTCGGCTACGATTTGTTCACACAAATCATACATCATATTGGAGATATCAACTGATAATCTTTCCCCAAACAAAGCATGGCGGCGCCGGCTGTAAATCACCTGCCGCTGTGAATTCATTACATCGTCGTACTCCAGCAGTCTTTTACGGATCCCAAAGTTGTTCTCTTCAACTTTCTTCTGCGCACGTTCTATCGATTTGGTGATCATTGAATGCTGGATGACTTCACCGTCTTCAAGACCCAGGCGATCCATGATTCCAGCTATCCTGCCGGAACCGAACATGCGCATCAGGTCATCTTCCAGAGAAACGAAAAACTGCGAACTTCCGGGATCCCCCTGGCGTCCGGCACGACCACGCAACTGTCGGTCAACACGCCTGGATTCATGCCTTTCTGTGCCGATGATTGCTAAACCACCCGCGTTTTTTACCCCGCTTCCGAGTTTGATATCGGTACCACGTCCGGCCATATTGGTCGCGATGGTTACCATTCCGGGCTGTCCGGCTTCTTTAACAATCTGTGCCTCCCTCTGGTGCAGTTTGGCATTAAGCACATTGTGCTCTATATGACGACGGGAAAGCATCCTGGCAAGCAGCTCAGATGTTTCAACAGAGGTAGTACCAACCAGAACAGGCCTTTCATTTTCCACCAGATTCTCTATCTCATCAATAACAGCGCTGTATTTTTCACGCTTGGTCTTATAAACCAGGTCCTGCCTGTCGTCTCTGACAATAGGTCTGTTGGTAGGAATCACGATAACATCAAGCTTATAGATATCCCACAACTCTCCTGCTTCTGTTTCAGCAGTACCTGTCATACCTGCCAGCTTCTGGTACATCCTGAAATAATTCTGCAGGGTAATGGTGGCATAAGTCTGTGTGGCAGCTTCAACTTTTACATTTTCCTTTGCCTCGATAGCCTGATGCAATCCATCAGAATAACGCCTGCCTTCCATTATACGCCCGGTTTGTTCATCGACAATCTTTATTTTATTGTCCATGATGACGTACTCCACATCCTTTTCAAAAATCGTCCAGGCTTTTAACAACTGGTGGACCGTATGGATACGTTCCGACTTGATGGAGTAATCCTTAATCACATCACTTTTCTTTTCCAGGAATTTCTTTTCAGGCAAGCCTTCTCCTTCAAGCTCATGAATTTTAATATTGATATCCGGAAGTACGAAAAACTCATTGTCTTCATAAGATTGCGACAAAAGGTCAATACCTTTTTCCGTCAGGTCAACCGAGTTGTGTTTCTCATCGATTATAAAAAACAGCTCATCATCGATGACGTGCATATTTTTCCCCTGCTCCTGGAGATAAAAATTCTCGGTTTTTTGAAGCAGCGTTTTGTTTCCTTCCTCACTGAGGTATTTGATCAGGGCTTTGTTTTTAGGTAAACCACGGAAAGCACGGAATAACTGATCAGAACCTTTCTTTACAATTTCGTTGCTGGACCTATCCTGTAGCTTGCTTTTAGCTTCGGCAAGAAGTGAAGTAACAAGCTTTTTCTGTGCAGCATAGAGTTTTTGCACATCAGGTTTTAATGTGTCAAATTCCTGGTTATCTCCTTTAGGAGTCGGACCGGATATAATCAATGGCGTACGGGCATCATCAATCAGGACTGAGTCAACCTCATCCACAATAACATAGTTATGCGGCCGCTGTACAAGTTCTTCCGGGTCTCCTGTCATATTGTCACGCAGGTAATCAAAACCAAATTCATTATTGGTACCAAACGTAATGTCAGCCAGGTATGCATTTCGCCTTGCATGTGAATTGGGCTGGTGCCTGTCGATACAATCAACCTTCAGGCCATGAAACATGTACAACATGCCCATCCATTCGGAGTCACGTTTTGCCAGGTAATCATTCACAGTTACTATATGCACACCTTTACCGGGCATGGCATTAAGGTATACCGGAAGCGTTGCTACCAGTGTTTTACCTTCCCCCGTTGCCATCTCAGCTATTCTACCCTGATGTAAAACTGTGCCTCCAACTAGCTGAACATCGTAAGGGATCATATCCCAGGTGATCATATTTCCGCCGGCCATCCACTGGTTATCATAATAAGCCTTATCATCTCTAATGTTAACGTTCTCCATTGTTGCCGCCAGCATTCGGTCAAAGTCATTGGCTGTTACTTCAACGACCTCATTTTCTTTAAACCGCTTTGCTGTTTCTTTCATAACAGAAAAAGCTTCAGGAAGTATTTCATTCAGAACCTGCTGGGTTTTCTCGTAGCTCTGTTTTCCCAGCCTGTCGATTGTTTCGTAAATCTTTTCTTTTTCAGCGACATCCAGATCAGAATTGACATCGATCTCATTTTTTAACCTGGCAATCTCATCAATCTCAGTAGCTATAAAATCCGCAATTCTTTGTTTGAACTCTGCTGTCTTATTACGAAGATCGTCGTTGCTGAGTTGACTGATTTTATCGTAAGCCTGATGTATTTTATCTACATAAGGGTTGATCGCTTTCAGGTCGCGGGCAGACTTATCTCCAAGGAATTTTCTAAGTATCTTGATCATATTCTTATATGCTTAGCCTGGAAGGTTATCAATAATTGTTCCAATAGATTTTCTGCTAACCTTCAAATGGTTTGCAAAGGTAAGCGATTTGGAAGAATCCACAGGGAGTTTATTCCCCGCCGGAAGGAGGGTATCTCTTCTCGTATCTAACTACATACCTCTTGATGTATAAACTGAGTCCCTCATCAGGCATAGGTGCGTTGGCGGATGCGATGGTAGCATTCGGATTGATTAAAACAATGGAAGGAAACGTCCTGATGGCATACTTCTCAAGAAGGAGAATGTCTTTTTCCAGGTTTAATACCGGCCACTCATAAGACCTTGTTTGGGCATATTTGGCAATTTCCCCGAATCCATCTTCAGTGGCGATGGTGATGATCTCCAAATTGCCATTGAATTCTTTTCTGAGCTGATCCAGGTTCTGAAAATAATATGTACACAGTTTACAGTTGGAACGTGTAAAATAGAGTAATATAAACTGACCGTGAAATTGGGAAAGTGTTGCCTTCTCACCATTTTGATTATTCAAACTAAATGGAGGCGCCAGGGTTCCATAAGCCAGGTTCTTTAATTTGAGCATGGTGTTGCCTGCTATCAGCCCGTTCTCAGCAGATTTGCTATTGCGTTTTATCTCATTTAGCAGGCTCATCACATTCTTCTTTTTTATCTCCGGACTGTGGTATTTCCTGGCTATCAGTAAAACACCTATCACTTCCCTTAATAAGGGATCATTTCCAAGTGTTTCTTCCCTGGCTATAAGCCGGTCGACAGCCACAAAACCACGCCCGGAATTTATAGCCCCCACCAGGTCATCATAGGAAAAAAGGGAACTGGATCCAAAAAGGTTCTTAAAGAAGTCAGTGAAGAAATCAGCATATTGGATATTGGAGTAAAGAATTGGTTTCCCTGCAAAATAGTCCTGAATGATTTGTTTGTCGTTTTTTTTCTTGCTTAACCATTCTAACCAACCGATGGAGTAATGTAGGTAATCCTGAAAAAACTTATCCTTGTCTTGTCCATATTTATCATTTATACCGGAAACAAAATCAGTGATCAGGCTTTTATCATTGCTTCGGTAAATGCGGTTATTGTTTTCCAACAGGAAGCTGTTGTAGTCATTATTAAAAGAACCAAGGTGTTCATTCAGGGAGTCATCAGCAGCATCCAAAATGAAATAAAGAGGCAATTCGTCAAACACTGAAGTTCTCTCTGTTTTATTGTCAAAAGGAATGACAAACTCATACTCAGCGCCAGGCTTCAAATAAAACTCACCTTTCTTTAAACCCAATGACAGCATTGCATAGGAAGATTTTGTCACATCAAATTGCATATTGAATTGACCCGACTCATCTGTATAAGCGCTTGCCAGGGTTTTCTCAATGTGTGAAAAATTGTCGGAATAAACGATTACCCGTACCAACTCATCAGGCATATTTTCCGCTGTTCCTTTTATAGTGGATGTCTGGGAGAATAAAATGCCTGAAAGGAATATAAAAAAGGCATGGAATAAAAGAATTTGTTTCACTGCTAACAGGTTTAAGAGTTAATCAGGTATTTTTATAAATCGTTATTAAGCCACCAGATCTGTCTATTTCAGACCATTTTCCTTTAGTACAACATCCGGAACCAGACCTGAAATATCACCACCGTTTCTTAATACATCACGGACTATGGATGAGGCAATAGGAGTATACCGGGCCTCAGTAAGCAGAAAGACGGTTTCAATATCGGGTTCAAGTTTACGATTGATCTGACCGATTCCCCTTTCAAACTCGAAATCGGCCGCCGTACGAAGACCACGCAAGATGTATTTTGCACCTTTTTCTTTACAGAAAGCTGTGGTTAACCCTTCATAAACTTCCACTTCCAGTTTAGGCTCATCTTTAAAAGATTCTCTGATCCAGCGCTTCCGCTTTTCAATTGAGAACATTTGCTTTTTATCGGCATTCACACCGATGGCAACAATAATCTTGTCAAAAAGCGGCAGGGCCCGGCTGATGACCGAGGTATGCCCCAGGGTGACAGGATCAAAAGATCCCGGAAAGACTGCAATTTTGCTCATGGAGATTAAGGTTTCAGGATGTAAATATATTACAATCGGGTCAATTCCTGATGAATGTGTGCAATGTATCTTCGATCGAACGATAGCTTTTATGGATGGCCTTTCTGGCATCGGCCGGATTTAACCAATGGACTTCGGTAATATCTTCTTCCGTTTGGGGTTTCGTCTTACCATCGAAACCGGTGTCCATTAAATACCAGTATGTCCTTTTCAATATTGTTTTGCCTTTTAGCGGATAAATATGGTAGGTGGATGGCAATTGACTGATAATCTTTAAATCAAGCACTCCTGTTTCTTCGGTAACCTCCCTGCATGCGCCTGTGGCAGGTTCTTCTTTCTTTTTGATTTTTCCTTTAGGCAAATCCCAGATCCCAAAACGCTTGATAAACAAATACTTTCCTTCCAGGTTCCTTACCAGGCCACCGGCAGCTTTTATAAACCTGAAGTAAAGAATGAAGTCCTCTAACATCAATTCCATGCCATACCCGTAAATAAAAATATCCTCCCTCTTATCATGAGGGAGGTATTCTTTCAAAAAATCATGCAATTCAGTTTGATTACTGATTGAAACCTCCTGTACCATATCCGGTTTGTATTCTCTTTCACCGATGTAAATTGCTGATTGATCGTAAAATGCTGCCCAGGGTTTTTTCATACCGCTTTATCTCAGGAGGAATAGTGCAAATATAATCTTTAACTACCCTTCAAATTGGTGATAAGTCAACATGGAATTCTGGTATGCTGAATGTTTTTTTATTTAGGTTTGCGCGATGGTTTACAATAAAGATACTGCTGCGCAAACAGCCAAATCACTGTTACAGATCAAAGCTATCAAACTCAACATTAACAAGCCATTTCGTTGGGCATCCGGTTTAAACTCGCCCATTTATTGCGATAACCGTAAGTCATTGTCATTCCCTAAAATCAGGACCTATATCCGGCAGGAACTCGCAAAAGCAATAAATAATCAATATGGCGATGTAAACGTTATTGCAGGTGTAGCTACAGCAGGCATTCCTCAGGGAGCGCTGGTAGCACAGGAGCTTGGACTTCCATTTATTTATGTACGTTCGGCGAAGAAAGAGCACGGAATGACAAACCAGATTGAAGGAGTACTCAATGCAAACCAGTCAGTAGTAGTTATTGAAGACCTTGTTTCCACCGGCAAGAGCAGCCTGAATGCCGTTAAAGCCCTGAGAGAGGCAGGAGCAGTAGTCAAGGGTATGGTGGCTATTTTTTCATACGGACTGAAGATTGCCGAGTCGAACTTCAAAGAGGAAAATTGCCCGCTTGTGGTACTTTCTGATTATGAAGCGCTGATTAAGGAAGCAATTGAAAATGGTTACATATCAGAGTCAGATCAGAAATCATTGCTGGAATGGCGAAAGAATCCTCAGGCATGGAGTGATTCTGTCCAGGTTAAATGACATACTTTTAAATCAATAAATTTTACTTTCCAGATGAAATTTACCGGTGATCCTCAAACAGTCAATGCGAAAAAGGAAGAAGTATTTGACTTCCTGAGCGACTTTAACAATTTTGAAAAACTTATGCCAGATCAGGTTACTGGATGGAAATCGGATAAAGACCGGTGTACATTTACCATTCAGGGTATGACAACGATAACGCTCGTTTACAAAACCAAAGAACCTTTTCACACCCTGGAAGTTGAACCCGAAGGCAAAACACCTGTAAAGTTCAACCTTCTTATAAAACTATTTGACAGCGAGAATGCCCCTGATAAAACAACAGGTATTATCGAAATAGATGCGGAGCTGAATGCGATGATGGCCATGATCGCCCGTCGCCCGCTTGAGAATCTGGTAAATGTGATGACTGAAAAATTGAACGAGGTTTTTAGCTAAGATCACCAGGTCAAATAATCATCTCAACCTCCTTGAATCCAAAATATCTGAAGGTACCATCTTCAGTTTCGAGTTTTAACTTTCCAAATTCTCCCAGACCTTTTATCCTGGCTCTTAGCAAGCTCTCCCCTTCTTTAAAATCAGTCCATTCATCCAGCCTGAATAAACGCTTCAGGTACAGCTTATTCATATCTTCAAGATAGGACGGCGAAAATGATCGCTGGTAACAATTATTTATTTCTGTGAGTATTTCTGTTAGTAAACTTGATAAATCCGTCCTGTTGCGGGTAAGCTGAATCATGGAAATGGGATTGGGGGTACCGGGATGAAACACTTCCTGATTAATGTTTAAACCAATCCCGACCAGAGAAAAGTCAATCCTGCTTCCTTTTATCATGTTTTGAATAAGAATACCACCTATTTTGCCATGATCCACATAGATGTCATTTGGCCATTTAATTGCCAACTTTTTAGCTTCTAGATGTTTTTCCAGCGCCTTGATCAATGCATTAGAGATTAATTTAGAAATGACAAACTGGTTGGCTGGTTCAATATGATAAGGTTTTAAGAGCAAACTAAAAGTGAGGTTCTTTCCTCTTTCACTCTCCCAATGGTTTGAACCATACCCGCGTCCTGAAAGTTGCTCATCCGCCGAAACCACTAACCCTTCCTCTACCGATGTGCTGCCAAGCGCTCTTTGCAGGTAATCATTTGTTGAGTCAAGCTGTTCTATGTGTATGATTTCAAACTCCATCCCAAAAAGAGATAAAGATAATATTATACCTGATGTTTAAAGAAGGCAATCAAAGTTTGGAATAAGCTAAAGCTAAAATTTGTTAAATTATTCAGTTTTCAATTATTCCGCCCTCATCAGGCACTCCAAGTACTCTAGGCACTTTAGTCACTTTAGGCACTTTAGGCACTTCCCAACCACCCATCCCTTTCTCTTTTTATTTACAAAATAGCTTAAGGTAATTTACTTAATTTTGCCGATTGTTAATTTACACGTTATGAGCTCATAAATATTTGTTGATGAGTACAAGAAAAATAAATGACGATGCTGACCTGGTGGCAAATCAGGTGGTGGAAGCCATGCAGGATAAAAAGGCCAGAAATATTATCAGCCTCGACCTGTCGGCCATACCCAATGCAGTTACCAAATACTTTGTTATCTGTCATGCACCTTCAAAAACCCAGGTTGATGCTATTTATGAAAATGTGCTTGAATTTGTGTTGAACAACAACGGTGTAAAACCTTTTAACAAAGAGGGTCATGAAAATTCGGAATGGATTTTGATAGACTACGTGGACGTTGTTGCTCATATATTTCTTGAAGACATAAGAACGTTCTATCACTTAGAGGACTTGTGGGCTGATGCACTACTAAAAAAGTATGAGAGCGACGATTAAACAGGAGGCATATTTAACTTTTGGACAGAATGGCAGAAGAGAATAAGAAAGAGAACCAAAATACTCAAGATAAAAAAGACTCTAAAAATCTTTTTGATAGTTTAAGAGGTGATAAGGGTGATGGCAAGAAACCTAAATTCAACTTTTACTGGATTTATGGAATCCTTGCCATCGTATTTATTGGCACATTATTCATGGACTGGGACAGCGGCGCTGAGAAAACCGACTGGCGGGAGTTGAAAGAGATGCTGGAAGCCGGGGATGTGGACAAAATTATCCTGGTAAACAAAGAAATAGCTGAGATCTACCTCAGGCCGGAAAGTCTTCAATCCGAAAAATACAAGGATGTCAACACTGAGAGCAATTTTGGTAAGCTAAGGCCCCAGTACTATTACAATGTGGCCTCTCCTGAGAAGTTCATTGAACAGGTGGAAGCATCGCAGGAGGGTAATTTTGATCCGGTGTATGTTGATAACGAAACCCGCAGAAATTGGGGGTCTGATCTTCTGGGCTGGTTGCTTCCTATTGCCCTTATCATCGGTATCTGGTTCTTTTTCATGCGTATGATGAGCCGTGGCGGTGGTGGTGCAGGCGGCCAGATTTTCAACATTGGTAAATCAAAAGCCCAGGTCTACGACAAAAACACAAGTGTAAACATCACCTTTAAGGATGTGGCCGGCCTGGAGGAGGCAAAAGTTGAAATTAAAGAAATTGTAGACTTCCTTAAAACCCCGGAAAAATACACCAAGCTGGGTGGAAAGATTCCAAGGGGTGTATTACTTGTCGGCCCTCCGGGAACAGGCAAAACCCTTCTTGCCAAGTCAGTGGCCGGTGAAGCTCATGTTCCTTTTTATTCTATTTCAGGTTCCGACTTTGTAGAAATGTTTGTGGGTGTAGGTGCATCACGCGTCCGCGACCTGTTTAAACAGGCAAAAGAGAAAGCGCCAAGTATCATCTTCATCGATGAGATTGATGCCATTGGCCGTGCACGCGGTAAGAACCCGGTAACAGGCGCCAATGACGAGAGGGAGAATACACTGAACCAGTTATTGACCGAAATGGATGGGTTTATCCCTAATTCAGGAGTCATCATTCTTGCAGCCACAAACAGGGCGGATATCCTTGACAAAGCCCTGATGCGTGCCGGCCGGTTTGACAGGCAGATTCATGTTGAGCTTCCTGATCTTGAAGAAAGAAAAGCCATTTTCGAGGTTCATGTTCGTCCCTTAAAACTTGGAAAAAAAGTAAATATTGAATTCCTGGCGAGGCAAACCCCCGGATTTTCCGGAGCAGATATCGCGAATGTTTGTAATGAATCAGCTCTGATTGCTGCCAGGGCAGATCATGAATCCATTACCAAACAGGATTTTATGGATGCCATCGACCGTATCATCGGAGGACTGGAAAAGAAAAATAAAATCGTCACCCCTAATGAGAAAAAGGTTGTTGCTTACCACGAAGCAGGTCACGCCGCGATAAGCTGGTTGTTGGAGTTTGCCCATCCCCTGGTGAAAGTTACCATCGTTCCCCGTGGAAAATCACTTGGAGCTGCATGGTATCTTCCGGAAGAGAGGCAACTCACTACCGTTGAACAAATGGAAGATGAAATGACTGCAGCCCTTGGAGGCCGTGCCGCGGAGCAGGTTGTTTTCAAACAGGTATCTACCGGAGCGCTGAATGACCTTGAAAAAGTGACCAAACAAGCTTTTGCCATGGTTGCCTACTATGGATTCAGTAAAGAGCTGGGAAACATCAGTTTCTATGATTCGACAGGTCAGCAGGATTACGCATTTAATAAGCCTTTCAGCGAAAAGACCAATGAGATTATCGATAAGGAGGTAAAGAGTCTTGTTGAGGTTTCTTACAAACGTGCCTTAGAGATTCTTTCAGAAAATAAGGAAAGACTTGACAAACTTGCAGCCAGGTTACTTGAAAAAGAAGTGATCTTTAGTGATGACCTGGAAGAGATATTTGGTAAAAGACAATGGAGTCAGCCGGAGAGCCTTCTCAAAGGATTAGGGAATAACGAAGATTTGGAGGAAGAAATCGCTAAACCGGAAAAAGTTGTGGAAAGCAAAGAATTGACTGAATCATCTGATGCTGAAAAAGAGGAAACCAATTCAAAAAAGGCAGATTCTCCTTCAGGTTCCAGGGATAAAAAAAAGAAAACCAGGAAAGATACGCCACCGGTTGAAACCACCTGATTGGCCTTGTGCTAAGCATTTCATCTGTGTATAAATGGCAAAAAAGTCAGAAGTTTTATCGGGAATTAAAGAAAGCACTACCAGGGAAAAAATCCTTAAGAAAGTGCGGAATGCACTTATCTCCAAATTGGATAATCCTTTCAAAGATATTGATTTTAACAGTCCTGTTTTCCAGGAATTGAAAGATGTACCGGAAGTTGAATTTGTCATCAATCTCAAAAAGGCCGGCGGAGAATTTGTTTATTGTGCCAACGAAAAAGCCATAATTGAGAACCTGCAGCAATTGAGTAAAAATAAGAATTGGGAGTATTTCTACAGCGTTGATGAAAAGGTGATCAATCTTCTTCAATCTTCAGGTATTCCTTTTCAAAATGATGTCGAAAAATTCATTGACCAGAAAGCTGGAATAACCCGTTGCGATTTCCTGATTGCCCGTTTTGGCAGCGTGCTGGTTTCCTCCGGTGTATCTTCAGGAAGGAGAATGTTTGCTTATCCCGAATGTCATATTGTTATTGCTTCTATAAAGCAAGTAGTGGGTGAGATAAAAGATGCCCTGGCAGGCATGAAGAAAAGATACAGCAATAATTTCCCTTCCCAGATAACCCTGATCACAGGCCCCAGCCGTACTGCTGACATCGAGAAAACATTGGTGATGGGGGCTCATGGACCTCGTGAGCTTTATGTTTTTATGGTTGATGACAGTTAAAATGCAGCATCTTCCCCAAGCCCCTTAGTTCGAGATCACAGATCCGGACAGCAAAGGTTTACTAAAAACACCTGTGTTTTTGAAATTGGGAAGCTATAAAAATTGACGGCATTAAGTAGAGACTTCTCAAAACTTACTTAGCCAGGTCTTTTCTAAACTCAAGATTTTTCTTGGTATAACTTTATTGTGTCATTGTCACTGGTCATTGGTCATCCATCCATACGGACTTCCGTTGGTCGTTGGTTAATAGTTAATGGTTAATGGGCAATTGGACTGCCGACTCTATCATGTAACAAAAGATAACTAATTGAATATTCGATGAGATGATAAACCTGCTTTGGTAAAGGATTTCCTGTTCAAAGATTGACTATCAGGGTTCTTTAAGTTCGATTGAAAGCTATTCCACAAAGGTCCACTAAGGTGCTCTCAGAGAGCCACAAAGAAATTCTTTGTGAAACTTGGTGAAACCTTTGAGGAACTTTGTGTAACAGCCTGCATCTTAACCTATGAAATTTAATTAATATTAATTTGGCATTAGACTGGCTAAGTCATCTTATCTTTTTATTTAAGACGTGTATTTAGTTTTCTTATTTTTACCATCACATCCAAGTAAAATCCAGTTGAAAGATATCTACATCAGAACCATTACAGGAGTGTTTTTCATTATTGCTGTAATTGGTTCTGTGCTTTTGCATCCGCTTGCGTTTTTTGGAGTAATGTTCGTTTTTACTTTTATCGGACTGAATGAATTCTTCCTTCTTTCAGGACTAAAAGACAGCAGAAAGAAAAATGTCGCTTACTATCTTTTTGGGATGCTTATTTATTCACTTGTGGGATTAATTGGGTTGGGTTATGTCGACATCATATTCAGCTACCTCTTGCTCCTCCTTTTTCCGGTTACGATAATCCTGGAATTGTTTAGAAAAGAGAATCCGGGCTGGAGGAGGATTGGAATCTATTACACCGGCTGGTTTTATGTTGCAATACCGTTTGGATTGTTGTGTACCTTATTCCTTACACCAGCATCAGAGAACTACTTTATTGGTATCCTGATTGGTCTTTTTGTCATCATCTGGTCAAGCGATGTATTCGCTTACCTTACCGGTTCTATGATTGGGAAGCACAAGCTGTTTGAACGCCTGTCTCCCAAAAAAACATGGGAAGGCAGCATTGGGGGATTGCTCTTTGCTTTGCTTGCAGCCTATATTCTTTCTATCATCTATAACCAATTATCGCTGGTTGAATGGATGATTCTCGCAGTCATCATTGTAATTGCAGGAACCTTAGGTGACCTGAGTGAATCATTTTTAAAAAGACAGGCCGGAGTGAAAGACTCAGGTAAATTGTTGCCTGGTCATGGCGGAATACTCGACAGGTTTGATGCAACCTTATTTGCTACACCATTTGTTTTTGTTTACGTAAATCTAATCTGATCATGAGAATACACAGGGAAGGCTACCTTATCATCCTGATCTCCACTATTTCGGTAATCGTGGTGTGGTTATTA
>JAUXDH010000059.1 GCA_030618545.1 Chlorobiota bacterium | reverse complement strand
TCTTTTCAGCCTGGTGGAACTGGCTTTACGGCAACAGCCTGGGAATGCGGCCCATGGTGGATTTTTATTCCATATTCCTTTTGGTTATTGGCCTTTTTCTCAACCGGATAAAAATAAGTTGGTTAAGGGGCGTCATTGCCATTTTCATATTTCTGTCTGTTTTCCTCAACCTCTTTCAAACCTGGCAATACGAGAGAGGGATACTTCATTACGATTCCATGAACAGACGGGCTTACTGGTACATTTTTCTAAAAACAGCTGATAAATATATCGGGGCAATCAGTGATCAGGAAGAGTATTATTACGGCAAACTGGCAGATGTGCCTTTCACTGGCACAGTCTACAATGTTGGCGAAGATATTCCGGTGGGATGGACCAATTTTAAAGATTTTATTTCTACTGATCCTGAACGCCCCAAAATTGCACTGGACGAAAATGTCATTTACAGTCCCACCTATGCCTATTGGATTCACGACTCATTAATTGGCATGCAGAATCTTTACATTGATTTTTCAGCAAACTATGCCGAAGAAGATAAAAATGCTGCATTGGGCGCGTTGTTCGTTGTTGACATTTCCGACCAAGCTGGCAAGCTGTTATTCTACAAAACATTCAGATTAAAAAGACTTCCGGATGATGTGATTCGCGAATGGAGAGAGGGCAGCATTGGTTTTAAGCTTCCTGAGATTACGCAAAAAATGCACCATATAAAACTCTATGTCTGGAATGATGGCAAACAAACAATCTATTTGGATCGGATGGCTATCAAGTTCTTAACCTATGACCACTGAGCGGGTTGAATTGTTATCTTTGCCGGGCTAAATCCATGTGTTGATGCTAAGTGCCAGAAACGTTCACAAATCATTTGGAACCCTTGAAGTTTTGAAGGGAATTCACCTTGATGTAAAGAAAGGTGAAGTGGTATCGATCGTAGGCGCTTCCGGAGCCGGAAAATCTACACTTCTTCATGTATTAGGCACGATAGAAAAAGCTGATAAAGCTGAAATACGTATTGATGGGGAAAACGTTTCACTGCTAAATGACAAAGCTCTTTCTGCATTCAGAAACCGTCACATCGGATTTGTATTCCAGTTTCATCACCTGCTGCCTGAGTTTACAGCATTGGAAAACATTTGCATCCCGGCTTATATTGCAAAAGAGGAGCGGAAAGAAGCACAAACCAAAGCGAAGGATTTATTGGAGTTACTTTCTTTATCTGACCGGGCAGACCACAAACCTTCCGAGCTTTCAGGAGGTGAACAGCAAAGGGTGGCCATCGCACGTGCGCTCATCAATCAACCTTCGATCATCTTTGCCGATGAACCCTCCGGGAACCTCGATTCCACAGCATCGGCGTTTTTGCATGAACTGTTCTTTCAGTTGAGGGATGAACTGGGACAAACCTTTGTCATCGTTACCCACAACAAAGAACTCGCCGGTATGGCCGACCGAAAAATGGTGATCAGAGACGGACTGATTTACCAGGAAAATAATAAGCAGGAATAAACGTTTCAAACTAAATTGTAGGATTATCCATGTCGCTGAATACCCGAAAATATTTTACTCCATTCCTACTCCGCCTGCTGACTATCTTTACGATTATTTTGTTGGCTTTACCAGGCTTCTCTCAGCAATCCTCCAATTACGACGAAGCCATAGCTTTAGCTGACAAATTATTCAAACAGGAGAATTACCTCAATGCCAAAGCTTACTACCAGATGGCCTTAAAATACAAGCTGGATGACCAATATGCCAAAGATAAGATCACCGATATTGTGGGAAAGATGAAAGCCCGGATGGCACAGGAAGATGAATATTACGACCTCATTGACCTTGCGGATATTTTTTATGAAGAGGGCGCTTACGACAAAGCCATTATGCAGTATGGCAAAGCGCTGGAGATCATCCCCGGAGATGAATATGCCAGCGGGAAGATCAGGGAAATCAATAAGATTAAATCTGATGAGAAAGATCGGATAACGGCTTTTGTAAATGCTATGGATGAAGGAAACGAGTTGCTTGCCGCCAACAAATACCAGGAAGCCATTGCCATGTTTCAGGAAGCACAGCTCCTGTATCCTGATCGGACAGCTCCTGCCGGGAAGATTGATCTCACCCGACAGATGATGGCCGACAACGCAACCAAAATGGAGATCTTCAACAAGGAAGTAGAGGAGGCCGGCAGGTATCTTTTAATTAAAAATTATGTGGTAGCGCTGGAACATTATGAGATAGCTCTTGCCCTCTTTCCATCCAATAAGGAGATACTGGCTAAAGTGGATGAAATCATGCCACAGGCAGAAAACCAACGAAAATACAATGAGCAGCTTGAAATGGCAGATAACCTTTACATAAGTAAAGATTACATGGGCGCCCGAAAACAATATGAAACAGCAGGTATGCTATGGCCGGAAAACAGCTACCCGCGCGACATGATATCAAGGATAGATGACCTGATTGCTGAACAGAGAAAAAACCTGGAACAGAATTACCAGTCTTCAATAAAACGTGGCGACAGCCTCTTTACCCTAAACGAATTCGACCAGGCCAAAGCCGATTACAACCTGGCTCTTACCTTAAAACCTAATGAGAGTTATCCCAAATCGAAGCTCCGGGAAATTGATGCTTATTATGCCGAACAGCTAAAAGCTTTTGAAGCGAATTACTCTGACATGGTTTATAAAGCTGATAGTTTGTTTCAAGCAAAACAATTTAACCTTGCCAGGGATCAGTACAACTTCGCCTTAACTGTTAAACCTGATGATGAGTATCCAAAGACTAAACTTTTAGAGATTGAACAGCAACTTGTATTGCTGGCGCAGAAAGAAAAGCTTAATGCCTCTTACCAGGAGTTGATAGCTGAGGCCGACAACCTATACCAAAACGGGCATTATGACCTGGCAGTAAAAAAATATACCGAAGCGCAGGCTGTAAAATCTACTGAAGGATATCCTGAACAACGAATAGGAGAAATCCGCCAGTTGCTTATGGATGCTGAAAAGCAGAGGGAGATCGAAGAAAAATATTCTACCCAGATCATCCTGGCTGCGCGTTTATTTAAGGATAACAATCTGGATGAATCAAAGAAGGCTTATGAAAATGCACTGGAGCTGAAACCTTATGAAGAATTGCCCAAACAACAAATCTTCAAAATCGACAGCACAGTTAATGCGAAAATACGAGCAGCAGAGGTCCAAAAAATATATTTGGCCCACATATCCAGAGGCGACTCCCTGATGGAATTATTGGAATACGATGGTGCAATAAAGGAATACGAGGCTGCCCTTTTAGCCAAACCCGGTGGACAGGAAGCCGACCAGAGGTTACTTACTGCCCGAACTACTAAAAGGAATTACGAAAGGGCACAGGAAAGACAGGCCAATTATGATAAAGCCATCAGGGATGGAGACCAACTGTTTGAGCAGAAAAGCTATGAGCTCGCAAAGATAGAATTTCAGAAGGCCTCCGAAATTAAGATTGATGAACCTTATCCCAAACAACAGCTTAACGAAATCAGTATTATCCTGAAGCGGCTTGAAGCTGAGAAAGAACAAAGATATAAGGATGCTATCGTTAAGGCCGACAATTTCTATGAGCAAAGCAACTACCAGGAGGCTGTGATACAGTATAAAACTGCGAAAAGCATCAAACCGGCAGAACAATACCCTCAATCCAGGATCGAAGAATGTAATACGAGGCTGGCAGAACAATTAAGAAAAGTCAAAAACCAGTATGACCTGGCTATTTCCGATGCTGATAAGCTGTATGCCTCAAAGATTTATGACAAGGCCATCAGAGCTTACCAGAAGGCTGAGAAAATAAAGCCAGATGAGTCCTATCCAAGGGAGATGATCACTAAGATTACGAAGTACATTGAGGAAAATGCCATTTTCGATGTAGTTAAAAAGGTGGTTACCATTAACGCCGGCGTCACAGAACGATTCTCCTTCGAACCGATACGTATCAACGTAAGAAAAAGCAATTATGTCCTGGTAAAGGCTAAAAACCTCGGTGAGGGAGAATTCAAGATTATCTTCACTTATGGCAGTGACAAAGGTAAAAATGGCGGTTTCGTAGTTCAGGTACCTGCAGGACAGGAATACAACGACTTTATCATCAGGGTTGGCAACCAATACAAATGGTTCTCTGAAGACAACGACTGGCTCTCCATCTATCCTGAAAACGGGGATATCGAGATAAAACTTGTTAGGATTTCAACAAGCAATTAGTTTTCTACCTGTCATGAAGACTATATTTATTTAAGATCATACTTGACATTGAATCGATCTGTGGTTAACTTTGCGCTCTATGTACGAGTTAAGAAAATATCATGGTGACCAGGTAATGTCGCTGACCTATGAGGATGAATCCAATTCTTTTTCTGTGGGAATAATTGCTCCCGGTGAATACCAGTTCGGGGCAATAAAGAGAGAGATATTTACCGTGACCCACGGCCAGATCAGCTCCTCGGTTGAAGATGAAAAGGAATGGACTGCTCATGGCGTCAATGACCAATTTATCATTCCCGACCACAAGAACTTTAAGCTGAAGGTTAAAAGCATCAGTTCATACATCTGTCACTACGAATAGACCGGGCAGATGGGTGGAGACATGGAAGCGCTGCTGAAAAGGGTTCAGGAAGTGGATGGTGACAGGCAGATACGTCAGCTTGTGGATGACCTCAGCGAGGCACTGATAAACAACCCGGTGAATATCAAGCTCCTTGAAGCGAGGGCTGTTTTGTATACCAAACTGCAGCTCTTTGGCCCGGCTATCAACGACTACCGGATGGTATTGCAGCTTGACAAAACCAACAGTGAAGCCGCCGTTCAGATCGAACAACTTTCCACTATTCTTCGCTTTAGCAACACCGACATTTTCGAAAATCCCAATACGACTTTTGATCCATGGCTGGAGTGAGTTGGTTGATTGGTTAATTGGTTAATTGGTCATTGGTTAATTGGTCATTGGTCATTGGTTATTGCCTGCCCGTCCGTAGCAGAGCGAAGGCGGGGTCATTGGTCATCCTTACGGAATATCATTTGTTTCTTACTGATAACAAGAAATATTTCTCGCTGACCTGCCTGCCGAAGCGGCAGCTCAGGCAGGTTTTCGCAGATGTGTTACGCTGATTTATCATGGTGTATCCTGATGTAAATTGATGTATGCGAACCATTCTGCGGACATCTGCGAATAACTTCTGCGATAATCAGCGTGAACTCTTTTTTTCGCCTCTTTTTCAAAATATAGATTCCAGGTTAATGACCAATTATCCAATCACTAATGACTATTCAATCCCTGGAACAGGAATATCACTCATACTTCAAACAGTATTTCGTATTTTTGCACGTTTTCCAAATTGGAGCAGGTATGAGTAAATTGGAGCAGCATTTTAGGAAGTTCAGGGAGAATATCATTGGAAATGACAAAGAGTTCGACACTCCCTTTGGAAGAAAAAAAATGATTTACGCCGACTGGATCGCCAGCGGCAGACTTTATACCCCTATTGAAGACAGGATGCGCGATGTAGTAGCGCCATACATTGGCAACACGCATACCGAAACTACTGAATCAGGCACATTGATGACCAAAGCCTACCAGTATGCCCACAAAAAAATCAAGGCACATGTTAATGCCAACGAAGATGATGTAATTATTACGGCAGGCTCGGGAATGACAGGAGTTATAAATAAATTTCAAAGAATTCTTGGACTTAAATCGTATTGCAGAACCCGTGACTGTGTTTTTATTTCAGGAGAAGATGTTCCGGTTGTTTTTGTCACTCATATGGAGCACCATTCCAATCACACTTCATGGCTTGAAACAGTGGCTGAGGTTGTTTTATTGAAGCCGGATGAGGAGAATATGGTGGATCCTGAGAACCTTCGAAAGGAACTTGAAAAATACAAAAACAGGC
Source organism: Chlorobiota bacterium (assembly GCA_030618545.1). Taxonomy (GTDB): domain Bacteria; phylum Bacteroidota; class Bacteroidia; order Bacteroidales; family F082; genus JAADID01. The sequence goes on along the minus strand of JAUXDH010000059.1, from coordinate 9,581 downwards.
GAGTTAAGTACGGGGCGTTTACAGCATGTTCAAATGTTACAGGTGTAGCTCCGGATTACAATGAACTGGCAAAGATCATGCATGAACATGGAGGTTTTGTTTTTCTGGATTTCGCCGGCTCAGCGCCTTATGTTGACATTGATATGCATCCTGCAGACCCCTTGAAAAGACTGGATGCAGTATTGTTTTCACCTCATAAATTCCTGGGAGGTCCGGGTAGTTCAGGCGTTCTGGTTTTTAACAAAGCATTGTATAAGAGCGAAGTTCCTGATAACCCGGGTGGTGGCACGGTGGAGTGGACTGATCCCTGGGGCGGTCATAAATACATTGAAGATATCGAAATCAGGGAAGATGGCGGTACACCGGGATTTCTACAGGCCATACGTGCAGCTTTGGCAATCGAAGTAAAGGAACAGATGACCACCAAAATGATGGCTGAAAGAGAACATGAACTGGTGCAAAAAGCTTTCAGGGGATTTGGTAAAATTCCCGGCATTCATATTCTTGCAGATAACATAAAAGAGCGATTGGGGATATTTTCTTTCTGGTTTGAGGATATTCATTTCAACCTTCTCGTTAAACTGCTCAACGACCGCTATGGAATCCAGGTCAGAGGCGGTTGCGCGTGTGCAGGCACCTACGGACATTTCCTTCTGAATGTAACCCCTGAGAAATCGAAGCAAATCACAGCCCAGATCATGAGCGGAGACCTGTCAGAAAAACCTGGCTTTGTCCGCATTTCCCTCCACCCTACCATGACTGACGAGGAACTTGACTTTATCATAAATGCAGTTGCTGAAATTGCCGAAAACCATGTAGCATGGGGTAAAGATTATATCTACAATACACAGAACAATGAGTTCTTCCACAAAGACGAACTGAAGGATAAGACAGAGAAGATTGTGGATTGGTTTGTGTTGTGAGACTTGAGTTTGGAGTTTAGGGTTTAGAGTTGGGAGTTTAGAGTTTGTGACAGAGGCATCCCTCGGGAGAGTATGAAAGTGCTGGTTCAATCAATGTCATAAAAATGCAATGACAAAGTCAGGGGATTAAAACAATTGATATAGAAATAGCCGGATCTTTCAAATCAAGTTATGAAGGTACAGTTTAACATTCACTACAATACTGCTCCCGGACAAAACATTCGCTTATGCGGATCAATAAAAGAATTGGGAAATTGGAATGCTTCCTCGGCTTTTAGCCTTAACCATTCATCGGGCAATAAATGGTCGGGCACCCTTGAAATTGAGGGCAGACCCGAATTACTTGAATACAAGTATATCTTAGCAGACGAAAATGATCATTCAACCTGGGAATGGGGGAACAACAGAAAGTTAAGAATTACAGATGTTGATTCTCCGGTGTTGTACGTCTTTGAAAGTTGGCGATCTCCATCCAATGAGGAAAAGATCATGTACAGCTCGGCTTTCAGTGAGGTGATCATGAAACCCATAAAATCAAATGTAAGCAGGTCAAAGGCAAAAAAGATATTGCAATTCAAGATCCGGACGCCTCGCATAGGCAAGGGATATCAGGTTTGTGTATTGGGCAACCAGAAAAAGTTGGGCGACTGGAATACACATCAACCGCTGTTACTGGGATGTGATAATGATTATCCAGATTGGGCAGCCTCGATAAACATGACGGGACTGACTTTACCCATTAATTACAAATATGGCATCTACGATATTGAAAAGAAAGAGGTAGTAACCATTGAAGAGGGATTTGACCGGCAAATTACTGAATTCCCTGATCAGGATGAATGTACGATGATTAAATTCGATGAATCCTTCAGGTATCCGCTTGGCAATTGGAAAGGCGCCGGCGTTAGTGTTCCGGTGTTTTCCTTAAAAAGCGAAAAAAGTTTTGGGGCCGGTGACTTCAGCGATTTGATAGATTTCATTGACTGGGCAGAAAATGCAGGTATGAAGATGGTACAAATCCTTCCGGTAAACGAAACTATTGCTTCGCATAACTGGCTGGATTCTTATCCCTATAAATCAATCTCTGTGATGGCGCTTCATCCCATTTACATGAATATCGACAAGCTTGGCGCCTTGAGTGATGAAGAAGAATGGGTGGAATTTGCAGTAGCAAAAGCTAAACTTAATGCAGAGACCCATGTGGATTACCCGGAAGTTCTGAAATATAAATCCAGGTATTTTAAAAACATTTTCGACCGGCAAAAAGACACCTTTTTTGATCAGCAGGACTACAAGGTATTTTTCGATAAAAACAAGGATTGGCTTATCCCTTACGCTGCTTTTGTTTATTTGAGAGACAAAATGAAAAATCCAAACTTCCGGGAATGGAAGGAATTCAGTACTTATAATCCGGAGGCAATCGAAAAGATGAGCAGTCCGGGTTCCAAAGAATGGGATGATATTGCAGTGCATTATTTCATCCAGTACCATCTCGACAAACAATTACGTGAAGTAACAGATTTTGCCCGCAGGAAGGGCATTGTCCTTAAAGGTGATATTCCTATTGGTATCAGTCCAAACAGCGTTGAGGCATGGACAGAGCCGCAATTGTTTCATCTCGATGCTCAGGCAGGAGCTCCACCCGACGACTTTGCGATTAAAGGGCAGAACTGGGGATTCCCCACTTACAACTGGGAAAGAATGGCCGCGGAAGATTTCAAATGGTGGAAGAACCGTCTGCAGAAAATGGCAGATTACTTCGATGCTTATCGTATCGATCATATACTGGGTTTCTTCAGAATCTGGGAAATCCCAAATCATGCGGTAGAAGGTGTTTTAGGGCATTTCAATCCGGCACTGCCAATGACTGCTGAAGAAATTGGCCAATTTGGAGTAGCCTTCGATTTTGACAGAATGGTAAAGCCTTACATAAGACATCATTTCCTTCACAACATTTTTGGAGAGTATACCGATGAGGTAATTGATAAATTTCTTGAAGATACCAATAGGGGTGAGTATCAAATGAAAGATGAATTTGACACCCAGTTAAAAGTAAACCAACATTTTCTCAAAGGTATTGAAGAAGAGGATTTAACTGAAAAGAATCGCTGGATAAGGAATGGCTTGTTCGACCTGATTGCCAACGTACTGTTTATTCAAACAGGTAATAATGAATGGCATCCCAGGATCTCTATTCACATGACATCTTCTTATACCGAACTGGATGAGTCTATCCGGAGCAACCTGAATCAACTGTACACACACTATTTTTATAGCCGTCATGATGAATTCTGGTACCATAAAGGCATGGATAAATTACCAACCATCATAGAAGCAAGCAATATGCTTGTTTGTGGAGAAGACCTTGGCATGGTTCCCGATTGTGTGCCACCTGTAATGGATCAATTGAATATTTTGAGTCTTGAAATCCAGCGCATGTCGAAAAACCCAAAAATCAGGTTTGCTCATCCTGCCGATGCGCCTTATCTGTCCGTCTGCACAACATCCACTCACGATATGCCAACGATAAGAGGGTGGTGGGAACAGGACAGAGTATCTACTCAACTGTTTTATAACAACGAACTGGGTAATCCCGGGGATGCTCCTTTTTTCGCTGAACCCTGGATTTGCCAACAAATCATTAACCAGCATATTCATTCACCGGCCATGTGGACTACATTCCCAATACAGGATCTGATTGCAATGGATGGCAACCTCAGGTGGAGTAAAACACAGGAAGAACAGATCAACCATCCGAGTAATGTGCGACACAAATGGCGATACAGGATGCATCAAAGCATTGATGAATTGAAGAATGCTCAAAGTTTTAACCGGCTTTTGAGAAAACTGGTCGATGAGTCGGGTAGAAATTCTGACTATTAACACACAGTTTTAGCATTAAATTATTACTTGAAATTAGATAATAAGGCCCTCACCGTAAATTCGAACTAAAAGGTCTTTTCTCAATATTGAAATACGCCCTATTGGTAATTATTGAAATATTCCTGTAAATCCATTGCTTTTTTCTTTGTATTTGTCTATTTTTGAGGTAATCAAACTCTTAAACTTTACCACTATGAACAAAGCACAATTGATCGACGCAATCGCTTCCAAAACTACCCTTAGCAAAAAAGAAACCGCAGGTGTGCTGGAAACCATCACCGGCACAATTAAAGGTTCTCTCAAAAGAGGTGAGAAAGTAAGCATCCCAGGGTTCGGCACTTTTGGCATAACAGACAGAAAAGCAAGGACTGGCAGAAATCCCAGGACCGGTCAGTCAATCGAAATCAAAGCCAGGAAGGTTATTAAATTCAAACCCAGCTCCAAACTTCTAGGTTAATCTATTTTTCAAATAACCTAAGCCACATATTTCTTATTGCCCTGTCATTTAACCGACATCGGATATAAAATGATCGGGTATACCTAAATTCCAGCCATATTCAATGGTGGTATTGTTTATTGCCGCTATTGATTAATTTAGACCCTTTCCAGTTATCTGATTGACTGCTTTCAGTAAATTTGTACTGAAATTCTTGTTTTATGAATAACCCCAACAACCGTATCCTTGGGCTTACCAGCCTGATAGGAAATACGCCGCTACTGGCCATTAATTTTACCTACCGTGGAGAAGTAAGGACAATTTATGCCAAAGCAGAGAACCTGAATATGACGGGAAGCATCAAAGACCGTATGGCATTCCATATATTAATGAATGCCTATAACAGGAGAAATCTTAAAGAGGGAGACCGGTTGGTTGAGGCAACCAGTGGTAATACGGGAATTTCTATTGCAGCAATTGGAAGAGCCCTGGGACACCCTGTAACCATTTTCATGCCCGACTGGATGAGTGACGAAAGAAAGAACCTGATCAAAAGCCTTGGTTCTGATATCCGTTTGGTGAGTAAAGATGAAGGAGGCTTTCTCGGAAGTATCAACATGGCGGAGGAACTTGCCACCGGAACACCTGACACATTTCTTCCCCGACAGTTTTCCAATGAGGATAACATTGATGCGCACTATCATACAACAGGGCCGGAATTGTGGTGGCAATTGCGATACCGGGGACTGAAGCCTGACGCCTTTGTTGCCGGCGTAGGAACCGGCGGGACGGTCATGGGAGTTGGAAAGTACTTGAAAGAACAGGATTCCAACATTAAGATTCATCCTCTTGAACCTGCCAATTCTCCAACCATGTCAACAGGTTACAAAGTAGGAAAACACCGGATACAAGGGATTTCTGATGAGTTCATCCCGTCAATCGTTGATCTTGGCAAACTTGATCATATTGTTAGTGTGGATGACGGGGATGCCATCATTATGGCACAAAAACTTTCACTCGAACTGGGAATTGGTGTAGGAATCTCATCTGGTGCGAATTTCCTGGGCGCTCTAATAATCCAGAATAAAATGGGAAATGAGGCCTGTGTGGTAACGGTTTTCCCCGATAGCAATAAAAAATACCTCAGCACCGACCTTTTGCATGAAGAACCCATAAAAGAAGAATTTCTCTCACCCGATATAAACCTGCAGCATTTCAGGGCATTTAAGCGGGTATGCCACACCTGCTGCGATCCCACAGATTGTGTGGAAGCCCATTACCAGGGTGATGATATTGAGTTTATGCTTCCATACTGCGCCCGACGCGGTCAGCATGATTTGAACCTGCCCGAGGTGAAGGTTTAAAGTTTTTCAGGATAGACATAAGTTACGGCAAAGCCAAGTGCCAGGCCCATAATACCTATGAGAATGAAAAGTCCGCCCAAAAGTGGTTTTTTCTTCCAAAGCAGCCATAATCCTAAAAGGAAAAATAAACCGGACCAGATAAAAAGCGAGAGTATCACAGCACAAAGCTAAGAAAAAGCCACATCCGTCAATTGACGGACATGGCTTCAATGATGAATAAAAGTTACAGGTATTGTTAGTATTTTAGAGGTTTAAGGCTCAAAGTTTGAAGTTCAAGGTTGGGGTTAAAGCTTCAGTCGCAGGGTCTTTGAACTGCTGCCTACAATAATTTGCATGTAATAGGTGCCGTACTGTTTTTTGCTGAGATCCATCTTGATCTGGTATTTGCTGTTCATCAATTCGGGTTTACCCGAAAAAACCTTATCGCCATAAATGTTATACACATCAACTTTTGGATTCCCCTCCCCTGCCAGGCTGAAAGAAAGATCTATAACACCATCTTCTTTCTCTACATCTATTTCATTCAGTTCGAGTCGGTCAGGTTTATTTTTAATGCCGGCTTCTCTCAGTTCCTCATCTGAAACCTCCATGCCGCCTTTGTGCTTCATAGCGTAATCATGATAGAAATGCGGTTCGTGTGGTGCAGGAGGAACTACTATGACTTCCAACTCTTTTAATCTCTCTAATTCTTCAATGTGTTTCAATTCAATGAGTTCACTATGAATTCTTCCTTTTTCTTCAATGATTTCTATTTGCATCTCCCTCATTTCATCATTAAACTCGGCCATTTCATCGTTGAACTTTTCCATATCAAAATCATAGTCATAGTCGAACTCATATTCTTCTCCATCTTCGGATTTCCAGGTGATTACTTTATGACCGCCATGCCCCTGAGACTTGATAATGATGACATTTTCCTCATCACCATCTCCCGACTTAAACTTTATCACTTTCGAGCCACTTCCATGAGGAACAAAAATGACTTCCTCGTCATCATCTCCGTGTTTCATTATGATCACCTTTTTGTTAGAGCTATGCCATTCACCGTCTTCGTCAGAATCTATTGTTACATCAACCATTATTTTGGTGGCAGAATCTCCCTCGGAGTCCATTGTATATATTTTGACTATTTTCTTTACTTCGTCCTCGTCACTTACCGTAAAGGTAGTGTCCTTCACTATCTTTTTTCCGTCAACTTCCTTAACTGTTTTAATTGTTACTTGTTTCTCCTTCGTTTCTTCTTCCTGTGTAAAAAGGAAAAATGGCAGCGTGATAAAGAAGGCCAGCAGAAGAATGGATTGGATTTTAATTATGTTTTTCATCTGTAAATATTTTTTGATGTTCAGGAGACAAATGTATTGCAACATCCTCATTTTAAAGGTTAAAGGGGGTTAAAAAAGGTTAAGGAAAGGTTAAAGTCCGATGCTTTTCGGTTCAATTGACTTACTTTTGATTCAGCAAACTTACCCTTTATATAATAGGTATGAAACGAAGGTATCAAATAATCATCTTTTTCATGATCATCAGTCTCTTTGGAATCATTCTCGTCCAGGTGATGTGGATACGTTCCGCCATAAAAGCAGAAGAGGAAAGATTTGACAAAGCTGTTTACAATGCCATGATTACAGGAGTATCTAATCTCAGACATGAAGACCTGTTCTACTTTATGGATCGTAAAATTGAACTGCCGGAACCTCCTGTGCATTACGATTCCATCATTGAAAGTTATATTCCTGCACCGGCAACAGTTGAAGTATTAAAAATAGATACTAATCTATTAAAACTTAAGACTGGAAATGCCAGGGTCATTCTTTCCGATTCAAACCACCGAAACCGCGTTATTACTATTGTCAGGCCTGGTCAAAATTATGTTTTTGACTGGACATTCGACACAAACTATGATAAAGACCATGAGGTCGAAATTGGTATGCATTATCATAATGAAGACTTTACTGAATACGAAGATGTGATCATCAGAGATGAAGAAATTGATCAATACAGGGAGTTGATCGAACTCGAAGACATTGAGGCTCTGGAAGAACTAAAGAAAAGAGAACAATACATCATCGTCGAGAGACAACTTGACTCGATAGAAGGTATCATCAGGGTAAGGCAGAAGATACGGGAAGAAAAAGAAAAAGTGGTGGAAAGTAAAATGAAAGAATTCAACCTGGCCATGCAACAATGGGCTTTTGAATACAGCTTTGATGATTCCCATTTCAGAGGAGGATATGGCATCGAAGGCAATATCGATACTGTTATTGGCAGGGCGCTGAAAAATAACGGTGTGGATCTGGCATTTAAATCACAACTTATCAAAGAAGATGAAGACTCTGTCCTCTTCCTCACCAATCCGGCTGACCCGTTGAAAAGCAAATACAAAACAGAGATATTCCCGAACGACTTTTTCCGCAAAAACCTCTTTTTAATTATCGATTTCCCTGGAAGATCGGGGTATATTTACAGGTCAGTCTCTTTACTGGGGCTTGGTTCACTGATGTTTACTTCCATCATCCTGCTCACTTTTGGAATGACACTGTATTATATTCAGAAACAAAAGAAACTATCGGAAATCAAATCTGATTTTATCAATAACATGACCCATGAATTCAAAACACCAATCGCCACTATTAACCTGGCATCGGATACCATGAGTTCATCCAAAGTCCTTGGGAATGAGAAAAAGATCAAATACTACCTGGATATTATCAGGCAGGAGAATAAACGAATGAACAACCAGGTAGAGAAGGTCCTTCAAATGGCCCTGATCGAAAACCAGGATTTCCAGCTTGATTTCCAGAAAACAGATATCCATACCATAATTGACAATACCATACGTGTAGGGGAACTGGCAGCCAAACAAAAAGGAGGAAAGATCGTTTCTGTCCTGCGTGCGACCTGTTCCGAAATTCCGGTTGATGAAATCCATTTTGCGAATATCATCAACAACCTGCTGGATAATGCTTTAAAATATACAGAAAAGGAACCGGAGATATTGATCGAAACATTAACACAAGACCAAAGGGTTATCATTCGAATTTCTGACAATGGAGTAGGAATGAACAAAGAAGTGCAAAAACATATATTTGACAAGTTCTACCGTCGACCCAGCGGCAACATTCATAATGTCAAAGGATTTGGACTGGGATTGAGTTATGTTAAAGCAATTGTTGATGCCCATGGTGGGGAGATAACGGTAAGCAGTGAACCGGGAAATGGAAGTATCTTTACTTTAAGTTTTGATTGCTAATAAAGAAAAATGAAAAACAAACTTTTACTTGTTGAAGATGATGTAAACTTTGGAGCCGTACTTAAATCGTATCTGGAAATACATGAAATGGAAGTAGATTGGGTGGATGATGGCAGGAAAGCGATTCCTGCCTTTGAGCAAAAGGAATACAACCTTGTATTGCTGGATGTGATGCTGCCATATGTAGATGGTTTTTCCATCGCCAGGAAGATCAAAGATTCAGGGAGTGATGTTCCTTTTATTTTCATCACGGCAAAAACGCTGCGGGATGACATAGTTGAAGGATACAAAACCGGCGCTGACGATTATATCACCAAGCCTTTCGATTCGGAGATCCTCCTATACAAAATTAAAGCCATCTTAACAAGAAGAACAGGTGTAAATGCTGGGTTGCCGGTTGACATCTTTGAAATCGGCCAGTTTAATTTCGACCATAAAGCAAGAATACTGACCAAAAAAAACAGCGATGACAAACAGTCGCTTTCACCAAAAGAAAGTGAATTACTCAAAATGCTTATCGAGCACTCGGGTGAGGTGCTTCCAAAAACCCTTGCTTTAAATAAGATCTGGGGTGATGCCAATTATTTCACCACCAGAAGCATGGATGTGTACATAGCCAAATTGAGGAAGTATCTTTCTTCAGACCCGAATCTGAAAATTGTGACACTGCATGGGTCGGGGTATCGGTTGATAGCAAGATAGCGCATTTACAGAACCCGGGCTGA
>JAUXDH010000113.1 GCA_030618545.1 Chlorobiota bacterium | reverse complement strand
GTAACCACCGTCAGGACGAACCTGTTTACCACCGATGTATAATTTCGCTGTGCGATCGATAGCAGGCACTGATGTTTTCTCCTTCTTCGTTTTTATTTTTTTTACAGGCAGCGGCTTGTAGCCCGGTTCATTTTCATTTTTTGGTTTTACGTACTCATAAAGCCCTTCAAGGCCACCTTCCCGTCCGAAACCCGATTCACGGTATCCGCCAAAACCTGATGCCGCGTCAAACACATTGGTGCAATTAATCCATACCGTTCCGGCTTTTACTTTTGGTGCAATGTCAAGAGCAAGGTTGATGTTTTCTGTCCAGATGCTTGCAGCCAGTCCATACCTTGTATTGTTGGCCAATTTTACTGCTTCGGTATGTGTCCTGAAACTCATCGCTACCAGTACAGGGCCGAAAATTTCCTCCTGTACAATCGTTGATGATGGGCTGACATCGGTAAACAGGGTAGGAGGGTAGAAATACCCATCTTCCGGTAATTTGGAGTCGGGTTTAAAACAACTGCCACCTTCGGCGATACCTGTTTTAACCAGTTCATCGATGGTTTCGATTTGAACAGTGGAAACGATGGCACCGACATCAGTGGATTTATCGAGTGGGTTGCCAACACGTAATTTCGCCATCCTGACTTTCACTTTTGCATAAAACTTTTCGGCAATGCTCTCCTGCACCAAAAGACGTGACCCGGCACAACACACCTGTCCCTGGTTAAACCAGATAGCATCCACGAGCCCTTCAACAGCACTGTCAATGTCGGCATCCTCAAAAACAATGTAAGGTGATTTTCCACCGAGTTCCAACGATATTTTCTTTCCTGATCCCGCTGTCGCTTTACGGATACCACGTCCGATTTCTGTTGAACCGGTAAATGCTATTTTATTAACACCGGGGTGATTGACCAGTGCAGACCCGATAACGCCACCCGGACCTGTGATCACATTAAAAACACCGGGAGGTAATCCGGCCTGGTCACAGATCTCAGCAAACAGCAAGGCAGTAAGTGAAGTGTAGGCAGCAGGTTTCAGAACAACGGTATTTCCGGTTGCCAGGGCAGGGGCAACCTTCCACGCCATCATCAACAGTGGAAAATTCCAGGGAATGATCTGGCCAACCACCCCTACTGCTGTAAAATCCTTCATTTCTGTATCCATCAAATGTGCCCACCCTGCATGGTAGTAAAAATGACGGGCAACAAGCGGAACATCAATATCCCTCGACTCCCGGATAGGCTTGCCGTTATCCAACGACTCTAACACGGCCAGCAGTCTTGAATGTTTTTGAACCTGGCGGGCAATGGCGTACAAATATTTGCTGCGGTTGTGTGCCCCGATGGCTTGCCAGTTATCAAGAGCTTTCGAAGCAGCATCTACAGATTTATCAACATCTTTTGGCCCTGCTTTTGCAACTTTCGCCAGGACGGTTTTGTCCGCAGGATTTTCGCTGTCAAAATATTTTTTTGTAAGTGGAACCTGCCACTTACCATCTATGAATAAATTAAATTTATGGTTGTGGTTATTGAGCCACTTAAAAGCCTCGGCTGAACTTTCGGGTGCGGGGCCATATTCCATTGTGTCGTATATTTCTTTTATTTCCATTGTATTTCCTTTTACACCATCGGGTGACGATAAGCGGCAGAATACCTGCCTGTTAAGAAATGTTCCAGTTGTCTTTCAATGTCTCCCAGGAGTCCGCTGGCGCCAAAGCGGAACAGGTCGGTCTTCATCCAATCCGTTCCTAATTCTTCTTTCATGAGGATGAGCCAGCTTATTGCTTCCTTCGCTTTGCGGATACCACCGGCAGGTTTAAAACCTACTTTAAAACCGGTCATTTCATTGTACTCACGAATGGCACGGAGCATGACCAGGCTAACAGGCAATGTAGCATTAACGCTTTCCATTCCAGTGCTGGTTTTTATAAAATCCGAGCCTGCCATCATGCACACCATGCTTGCTTTCGCTACATTGGTGAGGGTGGATAGTTCCCCTGTTGCCAGAATGGCCTTCATATGTGCCTCTCCACAAGCTTTGCGGTATTGGCTCACTTCATTGTACAAAGCTTTCCAATCTGAAGTTAACACCAACCGCCGGGAAATAACAATGTCAATTTCTGATGCTCCGGATTTAACGGATTGTTCGATCTGTTTGATCTTCTGCTCTAGGCTAATCTGTCCTGCAGGAAATCCTGTGGAAACTGCTGCAATCGGGATACCTGAATCCTTCAGGGCTTCTTTTGCTTCAGGGATGAGGTTATGGTAAACGCAAACTGCTCCCACATGGAGATTTACATCAGCCATGCCAATCGCCTGAAGGAGATCCTTTCTAACGGGATGAATGGCTTTTGCGCAAAGTCTGCTCACATTCCCATGGGTATCATCACCTGCAAGTGTAGTGAGGTCGATGCAACTTATAGCCCTGAGGAGCCATGCGGCCTGCCATTCTTTTTTCACGGAGCGGCGGGTACCTGTAGTGGCAGTTCTTCTTTCAACGGCACTGCGATTAACCCTCAGGTCTTTGAACAAATCAGCATCAAATGGGATACCTTCGTTTCGCAAGTGCAATATATTTTCTTTGATATTCTCTTTTTTAGTTTTCAAACAGTTTTGGGATTGAATTATGCGCTTTTTTATATCATGCAATTATACTCCAAAATGGTGGTTTTTGTTACTTAAGGATAATGTGATTTATTTTAAGTAATAAATTTATTAATTATCCGGTCTCGTAAAATTATCCGGATTCGTAAGGTTTTTAATGGAAGGTTCAATGACAATAAACCAGTAGCAATTTTACTTACGGATTGTAATTAATTGTTTAGATAGTTGTTACGTTCGTTTTTAACAATGTCTCGATTTTTTGGCACAGCTATTGCTATGACCGAAGCTGTTGAATAGGAATTCATAGAAAGTAAGTGCTGGTGATCTCACAAAATAAATATAATTTACACCTCACCAGAATTTAATCACGATGAGTTTTTAAACCAAGGTGCAGTAATACACCAATGAACAAGTAATTAACATTTAATTAACCATTTAAATTTTTTAGTATTATGAAAAAAATTCTATTATTTATTTTTGCAGCGAGTGTAGTTTCATTTATGTCTGCACAGCATGTAATTGACATTATTGGGGAAGGAACTTTCGGTGCACAAACTGCAACGCTTACCCCAACAGACCTCGGAACTATTGATTTTGTTGAAGTTCAGGCTACATTTAAACACCTGTATTTCCCTGCTGATGGCCCGGTGGATTTTACAAACGAAGATGGAACGTTCCTGGCGACATTTCAACCTGTTGACCTTAATCTGACCAACCCCCTTCTCCCTCATCATGTAGGATATTTCGAACATGATTTTTATGATGTGGATGGCAGTATTACTATGGATGCATTGAATAATGCTTTCGGTATTTATTCATTTTTTGCTTTTATTTACCGGAACACGGCTACTTCGACACATTACAGTGTAATCGATAAAACTCATATTTTTTTCTGGCATAATGGATCGGCAAACGCGTATGAATATATTATACCAATTACAGCTTCTTCCTTGCCAAGAAACTTAACAATCAAGGTAGTTCTGGCTGAAATTAATAATCATTATGATGGAAGAGTGGCTATAATTGATATTGATGCAGGAGGTGTCACCACACAAGTCATCTTAGATGATTTCAATATGGGAGAATTTCTAAATATTGCTGAGATTCCATTGATGAATGTACCGGGTACGGCAGAGAATGTTACTGTCAGCATTTATTCCCCTGATCCTGCAGTAGGTGAGGATGATGGTGATTCTTTCATTTGTGCAGGGGTAGTTGTTGATGTTGATGATGCTGACGACGGCTGTACCCTAACACAAGGTTACTGGAAGACACATGGAAAAGATGGACCTGCCGGACCGTACGATGAAACCTGGAAATTAATTGAAGATGAAGCTTTTTTCTTAGCTACTCCTGCCACCTATTATGATGTTATAAGAACAAAAGCAAAAGGAAATGCCTATTATATTTTAGCTCACCAATATGTTGCTGCCAGATTAAACTTCCTAAGTGGTGCAGATCCAACAGCTGCTCAGAATGCATTTAATGATGCTACGGCACTGTTTGAAATTTATACACCAGACCAAATTAAAGAATTGAAAGGAGACGATCCTCTCAGGCAACAATTTATTGATGCAAAAGATGTTCTTGATGATTATAATAATGGTATTATTGGTCCGGGACATTGTGATGATGATCCCAAATCATCTGAAATTAACTCAGGTTCGCAAGAATTGGCTGTTTATCCTAATCCAATGTCAAATAATGGAACAATTGATTTTAGGGTAGCCAATAATGGTCAGACTACTGCTGAGTTGTATAATATGATGGGAGAAAAAGTGGCTACACTATTTGACCGGAATGTACAGGCTGATCAGAAATTCCAGATTCGTTTTGACGCAAGTAAATATACAAGAGGTTTGTACGTTATCTATATCCGGAACGGATCAAGCATACAAACACGAAAGATCACTATTGTAAATTAGTCTAAACTATAAATTGACATTAAAGGCTGACTCGTAATATCGAGCCAGCCTTTTTTTATTTTACATAAAATCAGCAAGTATCTTTTCGTTTGAAACTTCTGTAGCAGTTTCTTGCCTGATATAGTCAAGACTGATCGAATGGCGTTGGTTTTCCTGGGCTAATTTAATCTGTGCAATTTGGTGTTAAAAAAGAGTTAAAACGGAACTTAGAATACTTCTCTATTGTTTTAGAATTACTTTTGCTTCGTAAAGATTACTTTTTGAAGAAGACAACTCACATACTTTTTACAATTGTATTTACAGTTGTAACCTTGGGATTCACTGTGAATAAACACTATTCCGGCGGTGAATTGTTTTCTTTCTCTATTTTCAGCGAGCCTGAATCCTGCTGCGCGGACGTTTGCAATTGCTGCGATGAAGAATCAGAAACAGTCCAGTTCCTGGTAGATTATACTTTTTCTTCCGACACATTTGAATCCAGTCCGGATGAACTGGAACTTTTTACCCTTACACCCTTATTAGCTGTAGTAGAACCTGAATTGGTTCTGAAAACTACAGAATTAATTGATCAGAATTTACCTCCGCCTGATAACCTTACAACCCTTTCTTACTTCCAGTCATACCTTTTATGATCAACTGAATTATTGAGATTCGGCAAATGCACCTATTTGGGTAGCTGTTGCCGTGTTTTGTTATATCCATCTCTTTAATTCACTTGACCGTATTTTAATCAGGTATGTTAAATAACCTCATTAAGTTTTTTCTGAACAACAAGCTTGCAACATTCCTGCTGCTTGCCCTGTTCATTACATGGGGAGTTATCACTTCTCCATTCAACTGGAAAACCGGCTTTTTACCCAACGACCCGGTTCCTGTGGATGCCATCCCCGATATTGGTGAAAACCAGCAAATAGTTTATACAGAATGGCCCGGTCGGTCGCCACAGGATATTGAAGACCAGATCACCTATCCGCTAACTACATCACTGCTGGGTATTCCGGGGGTGAAGACCATAAGGAGCAATTCCATTTTTGGGGTTTCCAGTATTTACATCATTTTCGAAGAGGGCAAAGAGTTTTACTGGACACGTACCCGCATTCTTGAAAAGCTAAACTCGCTACCCGCCGGCACACTGCCGGAAGGAATAAAGCCTGCTTTAGGCCCGGATGCCACCGCCCTGGGACAAATCTACTGGTACACCCTTGAAGGAAGGGATAAAGACGGAAATCCTGCAGGAGGATGGGATCCACAGGAGCTGCGAACCTTACAGGATTTTTTCGTCCGCTATGCATTGACATCGTCGAAAGGAGTAGCAGAGGTGGCTTCTATCGGTGGTTTCGTGAAAGAATACCAGGTTGATATTGATCCCAATTCCATGAAGGCTTACGGTGTGAATATCACTCAGATTATCAATGCTGTTAGAAGCAGCAACCTCGATATCGGAGCACGAACCATTGAGTTCAACCGGGCTGAATACCTGGTAAGGGCATTGGGTTATGTGAAAAGCCTTGATGACCTGGAGGCAAGCGTGGTGACTGTTAGAAACAATGTGCCAATCAGGCTAAAAGATGTTGCTAAAGTAACTTACGGACCGGCTACCCGCAGGGGAGGGCTGGACAAGGATGGTGTTGAAGCAGTGGGAGGTGTTGTAGTAGCAAGATATGGTGAGAATCCATTAAGTGTTATTGAGGCGCTAAAGGAAAAGATTGAAGAAATCTCGACAGGATTGCCCACCAAGACATTGTCGGATGGCAGTATCTCAAAAGTAACGATTGTCCCTTTTTACGACCGGACAGGGTTGATCTATGAAACGCTGGGAACCCTTGAAGAGGCTTTATCACTTGAAATTCTGATCAGTATTATTGTGGTGATCATCCTGGTACTGAACCTGAGGGCATCTGTTCTGATCTCAAGTCTGTTGCCAATCGGGGTACTGATGACTTTTATCGTCATGAGATATTTTGGGGTAGATGCGAACATAGTTGCTCTTTCAGGTATCGCCATTGCAATAGGTGTAATGGTGGATGTGGGGGTCGTGTTTACGGAAAACATAGTCAGGCATCTTGACGATCCCGCAAACAAAGATGCACGAGGTGAAAAGCTGACAGCAGTCATTTACACCGCGGCATCAGAAGTAGCGCCTGCAGTCATCACAGCTTTAACTACAACAGTAGTAAGTTTTCTGCCGGTATTTGCCATGGAGGCTGCAGAAGGTAAGCTATTCCGGCCACTGGCATTTACCAAAACATTCGCCATGATTTCCGCTTTCCTGATCGGCATCATGTTTATCCCGGCACTGGCAAACCTTTTATTCTCCATCCGTTTTGATAAAAAGAAGGCGCGTATTGTTGCCAACAGTCTCCTGATAACCGGTGGCATTGTCCTGCTTATCCTTTCCGGTTCCTGGGTTACACTAATTCTGATAGCAGTTGGCATAAACAATCTGTTGGAATTTCTATGGAAAGAAAAACAACGGCATTATACGAATTACATCAATATCTTACTTACGCTGATCGTGGTGGTATATTACCTGACATTTCTCTGGATGCCAATGGGAGCACAAAATAGTTTTTTTATCAATTTCCTGTTTGTGGCAGCCATCATCACTATTGTACTTGGTATACTAATGACTGTAGTGCATTACTACAAAAGGATACTCATGTGGGCACTGGTCAATAAATGGAAATTCCTTAGTATCCCGATCTTCTTTATCATTTTGGGTGTAACCGCATGGGTTGGTTTTACCAATGTTTTTGGATTTGTTAGCAAGGGATTTGATTCGGTTGGAATAAATATTGAAAAAACCAGCGGATGGAATAAGTTGTCGTCTGCTTTTCCCGGCTTTGGAAAAGAATTTATGCCTGCTTTGGATGAAGGTTCTTTCCTGCTTATGCCTACGACAATGCCTCACTCCGGTGTAGAAGAAAACCTTGAAGTGATCAGGCTTCTCGATTTGAAAGTAAACTCAATCCCGGAAGTTGAAAGTGTGGTAGGAAAATGGGGGAGGGTGAATTCCGCCCTCGATCCGGCGCCCATCTCCATGTATGAGAATGTAATAAACTATAAACCGGAATACATGATCGATGACAAAGGCCATCGGATACGGTTTAAAACAGACAAAGAAGGAAACTACGTTTTGAAAGACGGAGGCTCTTTTGATGTTGAAGCAGATGATTTGAACGGCATCACCAAAGATGATCTTGTTAAGGATAAAAACGGTGAGTATTTCCGTCAGTGGAGAAAAGAAATCAATTCAACTGATGACATCTGGAAAGAGATCGTCAAGGAATCAAAAATACCCGGCCTGACTTCTGCTCCTAAACTACAGCCTATTCAAACACGCCTCGTAATGCTGCAAACAGGGATGCGTGCGCCTATGGGAATAAAGGTTTACGGGCCCGACCTGGCAACTATCGAATCTACAGGGCTGGCACTGGAAAATATCCTCAAAGAAGTAGATGGTGTTCAGGCTGCATCCATATTTGCAGACAGGGTGGTAGGCAAACCTTACCTGGAATTAAAGATAAAAAGAGAAGTTATTGCACGATACGGTTTGACGGTAAAAGACTTGCAAACTACCCTCAGCAGCGCTATTGGCGGTATGGCACTCACCACAACCGTTGAAGGCCGGGAACGGTTTCCAATAAGGGTAAGGTATGCCAGAGAATACAGGGATGACCCGGAAAGTCTGAAAGCCATCCTCATTCCAACACCATCAGGGGTCCAGGTACCTCTGGGCGAACTGGTTGAGGTTATCTATACCCGTGGACCACAACTGATCAAAAGTGAAGATACTTTTCTTGTAGGTTATGTCATCTTTGATAAACTGGAAAACTATGCTGAAGGCGATGTAGTTGAAAACGCAAAACAGGTGCTTGAACAAAAGATTGAAAGCGGGGAACTTAGAATCCCGAAAGGTGTAACCTATAGGTTTACCGGAAATTATGAAAATCAGGAACGGGCAACTAAACGACTATTAATTGTGATACCACTGTCGTTGATCATCATCTTCCTCATCCTCTATTTCCAGTTCAGATCAGTGGTAGTTTCCTCCATGATCTTTACAGGAATATTCGTGGCATTTGCCGGTGGATTCCTGATGATCTGGCTTTACGGACAGGGATGGTTCCTCGATTTTTCCGTTTCCGGCGTCAATATGCGAAACCTCTTCCAGATGCATACCATCAATATGAGTGTGGCTGTCTGGGTTGGTTTTATCGCCCTTTTTGGTATTGCCACCGACGATGGTGTGATCATGGGCACCTATTTAAACCAGGTATTTGACAGGAGGAAACCCAGGATCTTATCAGAAGTCCGGGATGCTGTTGTTGAAGCCGGCAGCAAAAGGGTAAGGCCTGCAATGATGACGGCAGCTACAACCATCATAGCCCTGATCCCTGTTCTTACATCTACAGGAAAGGGGTCGGACATTATGGTGCCGATGGCTATCCCTTTATTTGGCGGGATGATCCTTCAGGTGATGACCATGTTCGTTGTGCCAATACTTTACAGCATGTGGAGAGAATCCAAACTCAAGCGTATAAAACTTAATTAATTCAT
>JAUXDH010000211.1 GCA_030618545.1 Chlorobiota bacterium | reverse complement strand
TTGGCGGATAGTTCAGCCATACCTCTCCAACCACATTGTAGTCCGGGTATTCGCATAGAATGCGTTTCATCCATTCTGCCATAAAATCTTTGTAAGGATAGGGATAAGTGTCCTGGCGTATGCCGTCCAGACCAAGGTATTCTATCCACCAGATGGTGTTTTGGATAATAAACTCAGCAAGCAATTTGTTGTGCTGGTTCAGGTCGGCCATAGTTGTAGCAAACCACCCTCTGACCATTTTGTCGTAATCGGCCCTGGAAGCGTTTGGGTCAGATTGTGTAGTACCACGATAATTGGAACCGGTATACTCCGGCCACTGGTTGTACCAGTCCTGGCTGGGAAGATCTTTATCCCAGTAGTATCCGGTTCCGGCATGGTTGGCTACCATGTCCATAATGATTTTTAAACCCTTTTCATGAGCTGACTTTACAAGGTTCCTGTAATCCTCATTTGTGCCGTACCTCGGATCAACTTTGTAATAATCGGTGATGGCATAGCCGTGATAGGACTGTTTTGGCATATTGTTTTCCAGCAGCGGGTTGATCCAGATTGCTGTAACACCTAGGTCAACAAGGTAATCCAAATGATCTGCGATTCCTTTAATATCTCCGCCATGCCTTCCCAGGGAGTTGGATCTGTCAGCTTTTTCAAGCATGCCGTTCATATCGTCATTATCCGGATCACCATTGGCAAAACGATCAGGCATGAGTAAATACATCACATCCGAATTGTCGAATCCCTGAAAAAGTGAAGGATCATTCACACGTTCGTTAAGCGTGTACTTGTATTCTTCCACTACCTTTTTTCCATCTTTGAACTGAATGGAAAAAGTACCGGCTGCCGCTTCTTCAGTAAGTTGCAGGTTTATGAAAAGGTAGTTGGGACTCTCAACATGAATAACCTCTTTAATGAGAACACCCGGATATTCAATTACAGGTTTGGTAGCTGAGATGTCCATGCCATGAACCATCAGTTGCAGTTGCGTTCTTTTCATTCCAACCCACCATGAGGGAGGTTCCACACGCAATTGCGCAAGGATTGTGTTAAAAGCAAAGACAGAGAGCAGGCTCAGGAGTAAAACTTTTGACTTCATGTAGATCTTGGTTTATGATAATAAGTTGATAAGGCCTTCAAAAATAACACATTTATCAACTGCCCGTTAAGCTGTTTCGTGATGAATAAGCTCAGGCTGACTTGATCAATGGAAAATATTCTGTTTTTGGAAAACCCATTGGATTTTGTGAACCTAAACCGGTTTGCAATCGATTGAAATGTCTTATCCTGCTTCCCGTCATTTTCCCAACATCAACAATCCATCCTGCAAGATGCTAAATACCTATTCTGTAGGATTGTATTGGCTATCTTTGTAATTAGTCAAAAATCAAAAAATCAATTATGGATCATACAGATCAACTGTATAAATTGTGGGGAGAAATCTATCCCGCACAGTCCACCGATAAACTTGGCAAATTCCTTGAATCTTTAAAAAGAGAAGAACCAACAAAAGATTTTCCCGCTATCAGTGATTGGTATAAAGATGCGGTGGTTTACGCTCTTTATGTCGACCTGTTCAACAATGATTTCAGCGGTTTGATAGATAAACTGGATTACCTTCAGGAGCTTGGGATCAATTGCCTGTGGTTATTACCAATTCTTGATTCGCCAATGAGGGATGCTGGATTTGATATCCGCAACTACGACAGGATACGTTCCGGCCTTCTTGGCTTAACGGACGACTCTTCGATGGAAGACCGGCAAGAAGTATTTGGACATTTCCTGAATGAAGCCCACAACAGGGGAATCAGGGTGGTATTTGATATTGCGATCAATCATTGCTCGGATGAGCATCCCTGGTTTATTGAAGCCAGGAAATCCGAAGATAATCCTTACAGGGATTATTTTATCTGGTCAAAAGACATCAGACTGTATGGAGACGCACGCCTGCTGTTTAAAGGCATTGAAGAGAGCAATTGGGAGCCGGCAGGTGACGGCTGGAACTATTTTCACCGGTTCTTTAGTTTTCAGCCAGACCTGAATTACCGAAACCAGCAAGTATTACTGGAAATGGCTGCAAATCTGCTCTACTGGCAGAAAATGGGTGTTGATGGTTTCAGGGCTGATGCAATTCCATATTTGTGGAAGGTGGAGGGAACAGATTGCGAAAACCTGGACACTACCCACGCAATTGTTAAGTTTTTCAGGACCATCCTCGACTATGTAAAACCCGGATCTTTGTTGTTGGCAGAAGCGTGCCAAAGACCCCGGAAGGTTGTTAGATACATGGGAGACGGTGATGAGTGTCATGCTGCTTATCATTTTCCGCTAATGCCTATGATGTTCAAAGCTATCGCGGCAGCAAGCAATGAGCCCATCATAAATACGCTAAGCCCTAAAGTTACTCCTGAGATTCCTGAAAACGCACAATGGTTTACTTTTCTCAGAGTACATGATGAATTGAGCCTTGAGCTGGTTTATGTTTCTGAAGAGGACAGGAAATTCATCCATGAAAATTATTGCCATAAGCCAGAGTGGAACTTTCGGGTAGGCGAAGGTGTGTCAGCGCGTTTATCCGAATTGATGAAAAAGGATGTGAACAAAATCGGGCTCGCTTATTCCCTGATGCTGACCCTTACCGGAACACCCGTGGTTTATTATGGTGATGAATTTGGCAAGCTAAACGACGAAAAGTATTATGCAGAGCAAATAAAGCTGACAGGTAAGGATGATACCCGTTTCCTGGTAAGGGGAAGAATTGACTGGCAAAAACTTGATAGAGAATTGAAAAATGAAGATGGTTTTCATGCACGGGTGTTCAGCATGATCACTTCGATGCTCAATGCGCGCAAGTCGATGAAGGTCTTTGGAAGGGGCACTACCGAGTTTTTCGATACCCAGGAAAGTGTCCTTGCTTATCTAAGAAAAACAATTGATGAGGAAGCATTTGTTGTCAATAATCTTTCGGTTAAAGAACAGGTTATAAATAATCCCTTCCCTGATCGTAACATGATTATACTGCATGCTGAAGGGCTGACGGTTGATGATGGCAATGATACCTTGAAACTCGACCCGCATGGTTTTGCCTGGTTTGGGGTGTTATAGATTGAATGGCCGCTAATTCGCTAATTAAACAGAAATGATTTACGAATCCACGGCCAACAAACCATTCGTCTTCAATTCGTGCATTAGTGGCTTATTGCATCAGTTTTGGTGGAAGGTAGATAGTTTTATTTTTACCAATCATCCTCTTTGGATTAAAAACAAGACCTGCAAGCCCAATTACCTAACCGTTTTATCACGACTTTTGGGCGGTAACTGTAACCTTAGTAACTATGTCAAAACACCAATTTGAAGCAGTAATTTTCGACCTTGATGGTGTGATTACCAAAACAGCCTCAGTCCATAGCCGGGCATGGAAAAAGATGTTTGATGAATACCTGCGATACCGCGAAAAAAAATCAGGAGAACCGTTCAGGGAATTTACATCAGAAGACTATCTTCATTACGTTGATGGAAAACCCCGCTATGACGGTGTCAAATCCTTTCTTGATTCAAGAGAAATAGATCTGCCGTATGGCACGCCAGAAGACAAACCGGAACTCGAGACGGTATGCGGACTGGGCAACCGCAAAAATGAAGCTTTCAACGAGGTACTGAAGACCGAAGGTGTCGAGGCCTATCCGTCGACTGTCAGAATATTGGAGGAGTTGAAGCGTGATGGTGTCCGAATTGGTGTTGCCTCTTCAAGTAAGAATTGTGAAGGTGTTCTGAAAGCGGCCGGACTGATGCATTTTGTTGAAACCCGTGTTGATGGTGTGGTTTCGGCTGAGACAGGATTGAACGGCAAACCGGCGCCGGATATTTTCCTCACAGCGGCCAAAAATCTTGGTGTGGACCCCAATAAATCAATTGTGGTTGAAGATGC
>JAUXDH010000154.1 GCA_030618545.1 Chlorobiota bacterium | reverse complement strand
TTTTCCAATCCGAGGTGTCAGCTATATCTCTTGGTATCGGTTCGGTTTTACTCGGTATTTCACTCGATTATGCCCTGCACATTTTTTCTCATTACAGAAAACACCAGGATGTTAAGCTTTTGTTAAAAGATCTGTCAACACCTGTCGTTTTGAGTGGTATCACTACTGCCGGCGCATTCCTGAGTTTACGATTTGTTAACTCTCAGGCATTAAACGATCTTGGCCTTTTCGCTGCTGTAGCAGTTCTTGCCGCGGCATTATTTTCATTGATAGTGCTGCCGCATCTGCTGCCTGGAAAGAAATCGGATAAAAAACTAAAGAAAAATGGATTGATTGACCGGCTTGCTGTTTATCATTACTCCGGCAATAAATTCCTTTCATATGGTATTTTATTGCTCACCATTATATTCCTATTCCTGTCCCGCAATGTCAGTTTTGACGCTGACCTGATGAAGAGCAATTATATGAGCAGCGAATTGCAACTGGCAGAAAAGAACCTGAATAAAGTCACCAGTCTTTCAAAAAAAACGATTTACCTGGTCACTCCCGGAAAACAGATAAATAATGCATTGACCTTAAACGAAAAAGTTGCTGAACAGATTGTTAAACTTAAAAGCGATGGAGTCATTCAGGATGCCAGTGTCATCAGCGATATTTTCCATTCAACAAATGGTCAGAATGATGCAATTAAACGGTGGGAAGAGTTTTGGTTGGCGAGGAAGGAAAAGGTATTAAATGACCTGATAATTGCAGGGAAAAAGTACAAGTTCAAGGCTTCAGCGTTCAGCTCATTTTCCGATTTACTTGATAAAAAGTTCCAGGTGGCATCTTCAGGTGAGCTACCCATCCTGTCAGAATTATTTTTCGAGAACTTCACCATTCGCACGGATACCCTTTCAGCCGTGATCAATATTTTGAAAGTGAACAGCAATGAAACGGAAATAAACAAGGCTTATGAGGCGCTTGAAAAAATACCGGATACCTGGATCATCGACAAAAGGCTGATCACAAGTGAATTCATGAATATCCTTAAAAGCAACTTTGACAAACTGATCCTTATCTCCATCTCATTGGTTTTTTTGATTCTGCTACTGGCCTATGGCCGAATAGAACTGACGATAATTACAATGATTCCGGTTTTCTTTAGCTGGATATGGGTAGTAGGGATCATGGCATTGCTGGGCATCTCGTTCAACATCTTTAACATCATCATCCTCACCTTCATTTTTGGGCTGGGTATAGATTACAGTATTTTCATCATGCGCGGCTTATTGCAGGACTACAAATATGGTCACGGGGATATCTCTTCCTACAAAGTATCCGTTATCATTTCAGGCATTACCACCTTATTGGGAATTGGCGTGCTGATCTTTGCCAGGCATCCCGCCCTGCGGTCCATTGCCACAATGTCGATCATTGGTATCCTATCAGTTATTTTCATCACCTTTACTTTGCTACCTGCGATTTTTAAATGGATGATGACCTACAAAAAAGGGAAACGCAGCCGGCCGGTTACCCTACTAGATTTTATTTTCTCCATTGCTTCATTGATTGTTTTTGTTGGAGGATCGCTGATAATGACTTTATTTTCCTTCATCTTACGTTTGATTCCGGGCAATAAAAAGAAAAAGAAATACATCTTCCATGTTTTATTCAGCAAATTGACCTGGTTCCTGATCTACATGAATTTCTTTTCTCCCAAGCGGATCATCAACCCGGATCGAGAAGATTACAAAAAGCCCGCTATGGTGATCGCCAACCACCAGAGTCATGTCGACCTGATGCTGATGATGCTTCTGAGTCCGAAAGTGCTAGTACTTACAAACCGCAAGAATTACACCCATCCTTTTTACGGTAAAGCCCTGCAATACGCTGATTTCTTACCTTCAGATATAGGTTATGAAGAGATTGGTGAAGACCTGAAAAACCTCATCGCCGACGGATATTCTTTCATGATCTTCCCTGAAGGACACCGCAACGATGACGGTACAATCAGGCGTTTTCACAAAGGCGCTTTTTACCTTGCGGAAAAGTTAGAAATTGACATCCTGCCCATTATCATTCATGGTCAAAACCAATCGCTGAAGAAAAGTGAATTCTTCCTTAAGCGTGGATCCCTCACCACCAAATTCCTTCCTCGCATCGATCTTTCAAAGAAAGAATATGGTGAAACAATCAGAGAACAAACCAAAGGGATAAATGCCATTTTCCGGAAAGAGTATGCTGCCGTACGGAATGAGTTTGAGACACCTGATTACTGGGCCGATTACATCATTAAGAATTTCATTTACAAAGGTCCGGTACTGGAATGGTATACCCGGACAAAACTTAAGATTGAGGACAATTACAAAATTTTCAACGACCTGGTTCCCAGGAAATGTACCATTACTGACCTGGGCTGCGGGTACGGCTACCTGGCATTCATGCTGAGCCTGATTTCTGAAGAGCGAGTAATCAAGGCCATTGATTATGATGAGGAAAAGATTGCAGTGGCAAACAACTGTGCTATTAAAAATGACCGCATCAGTTTCCTGACGGACGACATCACCGACATGGATTTTGAAGCATCAGATGTTTTTATTTTTAATGATGTGTTGCACTACCTGCCAAAAAACCTGCAAATTGAAACCATTGAAAAGTGTATTCAAAAAATGAATCCGGGTGGCTTGATCATCATCCGCGATTCGGATAAAGATTTGCAAAAGAGACATCAGGGAACCAGGCTGTCAGAATTCTTTTCAACCAATTTTGGCTTTAATAAAAAAGAGCATAAGCTTGAATTTGTATCCCGTAAGATGATTATGGAGATTGCCCGGAAACACAGCTTTAATCTTGAGATTATGGATAATACTAAAATTACTTCGAACCTGGTTTATATATTGAACAATAAAATCAAACTTCCGTAAACTTAAGTCCTTACGGCAACAAAGAATTGTTCTGTAGCTTAAGTTTCGGTTTACACAAAGGCGAAAAAACGGCGCTCATTGCCAACACATGAAATCTACTTAATTTCAAACTTTAAAATTCCTGGTCTATCGTTTAAGCGTTAAATTTGAAGCTGGTAATATTGCTGTATTTTGATAAATTAAAAAACTAGTTCTCTGTGAACAATTCAGAAATCATTTTATACACCACTCCTGAAGGTCAGGTAAAAGTTGAGGTTATTTTACAAGACGAAACTGTTTGGAAAAGATTATTTCGAAGAACTTCTGGATCGCATCCGTGAAATCAGGGCGAGGGAGAGAAGATTTTATCAAAAAATAACAGATATCTATGCAGAATGCAGTATAGATTATAATCCTGAATCTGAAGTAACAAAGTTGTTTTATAAAACATGCAAAATATAATACCACTGGAACAGGACAACTACTACCATATTTACAATTGCGGAATTAATGGTGAAAATTTGTTTCGCGATGAAGAAAATTATGAGTATTTTCTTCGATTGTATGATAAACACATTACTCCGATAGCAGATACCTATGCGTGGTGTTTAATGAAAAATCATTTTCATTTGTTGATAAAAATTAAAAACCTGACAGGTTTCGAAAACCTGTCAGGTTTTAAAAAAATAAAACCACCCCATCAGTATTTTTCCAATTTGTTTAATGCATATTCAAAAGCAATAAATAAACGGTATAACCGCCATGGCAGTTTATTTGAACGCCCTTTTAAACGAAAAGGAATTGACAGTAAAGAATATTTACAAACTGTAGTCGTTTACATTCACAACAACCCCGTTCACCATGGTTTTGTCAATAATGCGGCTGACTGGCCATGGAGTTCGTATGCGACCTGTATATCTTCCGAACCTACTAAACTGAAAAGGAAGGAAGTTATTGAAATGTTTGATGGCATGGATAATTTTAAATATGTACACCAACAAAAGATGGAGTTAATTGAAGTAGAAAGGTTTTTCGACACCTGACAGGTTTTTTAAACCTGTCAGGTGTAGTCAATTTCCATTACTTTCGTCACTGCAAAAATTGATTCAACCCCATGAACCACCTCTCCGCCCAAAACCTCTCAAAAACCTTCGGAGAAAAAGAACTGTTCAGCGACTTGAATTTTGGGCTGCACAAAGGAGAAAAAACAGCACTCATCGCCAACAACGGCACCGGCAAATCAACTTTACTAAAGATACTGGCAGGGAAGGAAACGGCAGATGCAGGCAAGGTTACTTTGCGGGAAGGTATTAAAGTGGCTTTTCTTGATCAGGACCCCCAATTCCAAAAGGGATTAACCATCGATGAATTGATCGCCTCTTCGCACTCGGCTATTTCAAAAGTGATACAGGAGTATGAAATGGCGATTGAGGAGCAAAGTGTGTATCACAATACCGAAACACAAAAAAAGCTGGAACAGGCGACGGCTGAAATGGATCACAAAAATGCCTGGGATTACGATCGCCGGCTGAAACAATTGCTCAGTCTTTTCCGCATTAGTGATACGACCATAATGACGGATGTGCTTTCGGGCGGTGAAAAGAAACGACTGGCACTAGCACTGGTATTGCTGGATGAGCCCGAACTGCTGATCCTCGATGAGCCCACCAACCACCTGGATATCGACATGATAGAGTGGCTGGAAGCCTACCTTTCCAGATCGAACCTTACCCTGATCATGGTCACCCACGACCGCTATTTCCTCGACAGGGTGTGTAACCACATCCTGGAAATGAGCCAGGGGCAATTGTACTACCACAACGGTAATTACGAATATTTCCTGCAAAAGAAATTCGAACGGGAGGAGGTTACACGGGTGGAAACGGATAAGGCCCGGCAGTTGATGAAGAAAGAACTGGAATGGTTGCGTCGGCAGCCAAAGGCACGGACCACCAAATCCAAATCGAGGATACAGGCATTTGATGGCATAAAAGAAAAGGCAACCGGTCAGCGAAACGAACAGGATTTAAAGTTGCAGGTGAATGTGCGCCGGATTGGTGGAAAGATCCTCGAAATAGAAAAGCTGAGCAAAAGCTATGGCGAAATAAAAATCGTTGAAGATTTCAGCTACATGTTCAAGAGAGGCGAACGTATTGGCATCATCGGAAAGAACGGTTCTGGCAAAACCAGTTTCCTCAACCTGATTACCGGCAATGAGACTGCCGACAGTGGAAACGTTGTCATCGGTCAAACCATTGTATTCGGTTATTACCGGCAGGCCGGGATTCCCGTTTCAGGAGAAAAAACTGTCATTGAGGTAGTAAAAGATATTGCCGAAGTGGTGCGTATGGGTGATGGTAACTCCATTTCCGCTTCCAAATTCCTGGAGCATTTTATGTTTCCTCCGGAAGTGCAATACAAACAGGTTTCTTTGCTCAGCGGAGGTGAAAAACGACGACTGTACCTGCTAATGGTCTTAATCAAAAACCCCAACTTCCTCATCCTTGACGAACCTACAAACGACCTTGACCTGCTGGTATTGAATCGGCTGGAAGAGTTCTTAATGAACTTCGGCGGCTGCCTTATCTTGGTTTCCCACGACCGCTATTTCCTTGACAAACTTACTGACCACCTCTTTATATTTGAAGGAGATGGCAGGGTGAGGGATTATTACGGATCTTACACAAAGTACAGCCTGGAAAATGAAAAGGAAAAACAGGGCAAAAAAGATCCGGCATATGCCAAACCCAAAACCACAAAAACGAAAGTTAAAACCAAACTAAGTTTTAACGAAAAAAGGGAATACGATGCACTCGAGAAAGAAATTGAACAACTGGAAAAAGAAAAGGCCGAAGCAGAGTCAGCTATGAATAGCGGCATTGAAGACTATGAAGAGTTGAACAATCTTTCAATCCGCATTGGCGAACTCATAGACCTCATTGATGAAAAAACACTTCGGTGGATAGTACTGGATGAGTTTGTCGATCCTTCCTAGTTAACCCCAAATCGGGATAGACCGCATGGTTTTGAATATTCTTATCGTCAATAGAAAAGGCAATTTCCAGGAAGGTATGAGGTTTCGTTAAATGAAAAGCTTTTCAGCCTTATACCAATTGTCAACCTGAAAGGTCGGTATCCTGTCCGCTTCCGAACAAATAAGTGTCCAAAAAGCGTAACTATTAAACTTAATAATCCTAAGTTAATGTTTATTTACTTGCTGTATTTCTGTACTTTATATTTTTTGGCACGCAATTGGATAACTGCTAAAATGAAGTCGAACATCAAAAAACAAAAGACATGAAAACTCAAGATACATTCAACAACAACTTCTCCTCAAACAGAACATTGGAAATCAGCGTGTGGATCATCACTTTGCTCGTTGCGGCAATCCTCCTTATCAGTTTAAGCACTTCAGCAACGAACCTGAAGTTTGAAGACGAAGCTTACATAGACGACATTCCTTTCAACACTGAAATGGTAGTTTCCGAAATGATGATGCCTGAATTTACATTCGATGATGAAGCCAATATAAACGACATTCCTTTTAGTACAGCAACCATCGCTGCAAAAATTCATTACAATGATGCTCTGGCTGTTGCCTACCCACTTGACGAAGAAACTTACGTGGATGATATTCCATTCAACACTTTCAGCATTGCCTGGGAAGTTGAACAGGCCAACAACATGTCAGCCGCTCTTAACCTAGATGATGAAGCTTATGTGGAAGACATTCCTTTTTCAACAGAGGAGGTTGTTTCAGCATACCATTTCCAACAGGCATTTGAAGTGGAGTTCAACATGGCTGAAGAAACTGAAGTTGATGACATTCCTTTCAACACTTGTCTGATTGCATCATCAGTGATGCTTGACAATACGAGAGATATCTATGCATGCACTAAATAAAAACCTGGAAATAGTGTTGCGAGGATTGTTTTCATCGACATCCTTCAGAGGCTCGCGCTGACAACGCGGGCTTCGTCCAAAGA
>JAUXDH010000008.1 GCA_030618545.1 Chlorobiota bacterium | reverse complement strand
AACAATTCTTTCATGCCACAGTCCTTAGTAAAAAACTACATCATAGGAAAATATCATTTAAAGATGAATACCGTACACTTTTAAAAGAATATGATATCAAATATGACGAACGTTATGTATGGGATTAATGATTCCGCCCCGATGGGGCTGTGTAATCATTCCTGATAAGAAACCCCGAGCTACTCTCGGGGCTAATGATTTGCGCACCTTTGGTGCTTTACGGTAGACCAACCTGATTAAAGTCAGATAAGAATTACTTCGGTAGAAACTGGCCGTAATTTGAACAATTCTTTAATATGGGTGTCCCAATGCATAAAACAGGAAGGGAACCGCTTCCAAAGGAATGCCTATGGCAGAATGTACAAATGGAATACGAATTATTAAAACTGAGATTTATCTTAAAAGAGGTGAACACGACTTAACTTCCGGCCGGCAAATTCATCAGGTTGATGGTATGGCAGGCCACAACAGCAGCTGTTTCTGTACGCAATCTTGATGGGCCAAGCCTTACCGGTTTGAACCCTGAGGTTTTTGCCTTTGCTACTTCCTCAGAATCAAAATCACCTTCCGGTCCAATGAGGATGAACACATCTTTTCCAGGAGAATATTCTCTGGACAGCTCCGCCTCAATGGAATCATCCACATAAGCGATGTATTTGTCACCTCCGGACTCCAATTTCAGTAGCTCATCAAAAGTCGTTATTTCGTCTAACTGCGGCAACTTCGATTTGAGTGATTGTTTCATCGCGGAGATGAGCACTTTATTGAGCCTTTCTGTTTTAACCACTCTGCGCTCGGAGTGCCTGCTGATAAAAGGGGTGATCCTGTCGATACCAATCTCTGTAGCTTTTTCCAGGAACCACTCAAAACGATTGATGTTTTTCGTTGGTGCGACAGCCAGGTGAATAATGAAATCACGCCTGCCATCACCTTCGAATTTGTCGAAAACTTCAAGTTCACAGGCCCCTGGATCGGCGGTAATCAGTTTGCAGTCAAAAAAGGTTCCCTTACCATCAGTGAATCGAATGGTGTCGCCTTCTGTTTTTCTGAGTACCTTAACGAGGTGCCTGGATTCCGCACTCTCTAAAGTGTATAAACCATCGGTAATATCAGCAGCGTAAAAAAGGTTCATGATTCATGGATTTATTTTGAAGTGTGACACAAAGTTTAATAAAAACTGATCTTTTTGACTACCCTGACATCCCTTCCGGAGAGGGTAAGGAAATACACACCTGTTGCCCAATCCTTTCCCCTTGGGATTCTCATTTGCTTTCGCGAAGTGTCCAGTACCCTGGAATAAACTAATTGACCCAGGTGGTTTACCAATTCTGCTTTACGAAACTTGCCGGGAATTGTTAGCAAAATATTGAAACCATCATCAGCCGGATTTGGATAGATCAATACCTCCTCATCGTGGGTTCCCATGTCCTCCAGTCCAACAAACTGCCCGATCTCGATGTTATCGATAAACATAGGGTTGCCGAAAGCGCTCCAGGATTCAAACGCGATCCTTATGTTTGATTTGCCGCTCCATGGTGATAAATCAATGCTGATGCAGGAAGCTCCCCAGCCCCACATGCACCAGTCGCTGCTGATTGATGGCCAGAACCCGTCCGCGGGCTCATGGGTTGCAAAGTTGCCGCTTCCATCTTCACCGCCAAAAAATACTTTAGTCCAGGTAATTCCACAATCATCAGAGATGTACACCAGCAGAGAGTCAGTGAAGTCTTCGTGGCGTTTGGCATAAGCATGCTGGAATTGCAGGTAGGCTGCAGACAGGTTTTCGAGATTAAAAAGTGGTGAGATCAGACGGTCCTTTTCCCCTATCTTAAAATACTTGCTAAAATCTATTCCCGCGGAGATCAGGCCAGGTGCAGTTCCCCCTGTTTCAAAAAATTCCCAGGTGACATCTTTATCCGGATTTTCGATGGTCCAGTCCTCGCTTTTGAAAGTTGCGCTCTCAAATGTTTCTCTGTAAAAGGGCTCATAACCTCCTGCCGCGATCATATCCGGTTTTGTCTGATCTGAACTCCCATTTAGATTCCAACAGCTAAGCGTGACGGTATAGCTACCAGCCTCATCAAAGACAAGCTGTGGGTTCCGGCTGCTTTCATCTGTGCCATTCACAAATGTAACGGTTGATGGCTCAAATTCCCAGTTCCACTGGATCGGGGAATATTTGGTAAGATCAGAGAATGAAACCGTATCCTCGGTGCATGGAACTGTGAAGTCAGCTTCAAAGTTGACTTCAGGTAATATGGTTGAGCTTGCTGTAATCCATCCTTCCCTGATGATGGTATCTGTTCCCAATTCGTTGGAAACAATTAAGGTGACGTCAAAAACGCCGTCAGATTCATAAAGAATGTCCTGTGGATTTTGCACATCAGACACTTCCGGTATCGCACCTTCAAAAGTCCAGCTCCATGTTTCAGGGATTCCCAGGGTAAGGTCGGTAAAGTTTACTGTTTCACCTACCGGGATGAGTATCTCATCCGATACAAAATCAGCCTGGGGAGGAAACGAAGGCCGGTAGTACGCCCACCAGGTACCCCACTGGTCCTGTGTGCCCGGGAGTTCAGCGTATTCGTGCATGGCCCAGAAATTGACATCATGATCCGGATCCACAAATACAGCAGAATAGTCTCCCCAGCGGTTCCTGTCGCCGCCATAGGTTTTGTAGTAGGGTGCCAGGCCGGCTTTGTATTCATAAAAATCCCTGGTTGTGTTTGCATCATCATAATAAGCCTTGAACGAATATCCTGCACCTGCATACTGAGAGCTTGAGAAAACACCGTGACCGATCATTATATCTTCATTGGCATTGACAGCTATGCTGGGGTATGCAAACGAAAAGCCATTATCCGGATCGTCGATTCTGTCTCTCTCCAGGATAACACCCGTGGTATCGAAGCACCACCATTGCACCGCGCACCTTTCAGGGTCGTCTGCCGGAAGGTAAATGTGGTGAACTGCCCAAAGCTTGTTGTTTCTGGTGATCATGGTATGCATCCTGGCATCAACTGAATTGAGGGTTTCACTTCCCAGTTGTGGCAGAAAATCGCCATGGTATTCGTATGACCAGTTCTCCCATGGCTCAGGCACACCTGCAGCGCCCAACATTTCGAGGGTGGGTTCGTTAACAGGGCCGCTAAGCTTAAACAGGTTTACATATCCATAACCCTCATCATTTCCATCACCTGTAGAAATCAGGTACAGTTCTTCCAATTGCGGATCGTAAGTAAATGAAGGTACAATAGCTGATCCCAACTGGGTAGTGAATCTGCTGACTGTGGGATTGTCTTCCCCATTATAAGCAGCCATTTTATCAATGGCGAAAACCACATAGTCGATGGCATCAAACTGTGAATCGCGCTGGATGCCGCCAATGCTGATCCAGTTTTTATTGAATCCCAGGTTAGGATAATCAAACCAGGTCTGGTTGCTGGTGTCTGGATCAAACCAGTACATATTCCAATCGCCGAGTGGGTCAGTAGATGTGCTGATGGCGAAGAAGATTTTTGACTGAACCCCTGAGCCGCTGGGTGTGACCATGATCCAACAATCGAGATAGGGGTCATATACGATCCTGGGATCAAATGTGCTCCCCGATCCCGGCAAGTCACTCCAGAAAGCCGAGAGTGTGGTCGTAAAGAGGGGCTGGCCATCCTTGTCGGAAATCCTTACCTCAGTGTTCAATGTCTGCATCAGGTTGTCAGGACCCGCGGCTCCGTTCACATCCGGTGGGATAGAAGTATTGTTGTCAACCAGACCGGCAAATGTGGTGTCGGGCAGGGGAGAGGCTTCTCTTATCCCAATTGATCGCTGGTGCAATTCTGCCTCCGGTTGCCGGTAAATTACCTTCTCCCTGTCATAATTCCAATCGGGGGGCTGCCAGTGGGGATTTGGCGTTTTGAGTTTAATTTCACCATCACCGGCTGTCTGCTCGATATCGGATACCTTAACTGTCGCGTGCTTGTGAGCTATACCACGCTCAGGCTGCAGATGCTGGGAAATCATTTGATTGACAAATCCAAGGGTTAGTATGCTAACGATAAAGAAAAGCTTTTTCATGAAGGTTTTTTTAATTGGAAGATATCCCGAAAGAGAGGGCCCGATCGGATTTACAAATATAATGAATTGGAATGGAGGAATAATACCGATTATAATTTGAAATGCGCCTTTAGTTCGCTACACTCCTAAAGCCACTTCAAATTTATATCGGCATTAACCATTGTAATTTTCATAAATATCTATAACGCATTATGAAAAACAATTGGTATAACCGGAATTAGATTGGCGCTTTGAGGATGGTGTTCCGGGAAAATATCGAGCCACGAATGCACGAATCATTCGTCTTTCATTCGGGCATTTGTGGCTTCTCACGGTTGAATCAGTTGAATTGAGAGAGCCCCAACGGGGTGACATCAATAGCTCTGGGCGTTAAGCCCTGAGACGAATATATCAAAGTATGGAAAAGCGCCAAAGGTGCGAAATCAAAACCGAGCTCTTTTAAATGAACATGAAATAAAATATGACGAACGTTATGTTTGGGATTAATGATTTCACCCCGATGGGGCTTGCTGACTATTTCTGATAAAAACCCCGAGCTGCCTGTCTGCCGCTTCGCTTTGGCAGGCATACGCTCGGGGCTATTGATTTACGCACCGTTGGTGCTTAGCGATCGAACAGCTTTTTACTATTTGTTTATCCTGATGACTAATTCAGGATTATTTTTTTAGTTGTTGAAATACCATTTCCTGTCAAACGCACAAAATAGATTCCCTTGGTCCAGTTGGCCTCAGGATTAATCGATACGTTCCTGTCAGTTTCGGACAGGTTTGCCGAATAAACGGATTGTCCCAGGAAGTTGACAATATTCAACCCGGTATAACCAGAACCTTCGGGCAGAACAACATTGAATGTTCCGTTTGCAGGATTTGGATACACACTGACTTCTTCAGATTCCAGTTCATTTTCTACCGTACCTACAAACTGGCTGATGGATACATTATCTACAAACATTGGATTACCAAAGTAGGAATAAGATTCGAAGGCGATACGCACGCCTGATTCTCCGGTCCATTCTGTAAGATCCACTGCGAAGCAACCTGCTCCCCATCCTGCCAGGCACCAATCATCAGATGATTGTGGCCAGAAATCTTCCATCGGCTCCTGGGTAGCGAAGTTGCCACTGCCGTCTTCACCAAATGAAGCTATCCTTACCCAATCGTCATTACAGTCTTTTGCTACATAGATGAGCAATGAATCGGTGAAATTATCATGAAGTTTGGAATAAGCATGCTCGAATTCAAGTACAGCAGAACTCATGCCTGTTAAATTGAACGAAGGAGAGATCAGCCGGTCTCTTTCGCCAATCTTCTGGTAAATGCTGAAATCGATACCGGCAGAGAAATTACCGGGGTTGGTTCCGGCAGTTTCATATAATTCCCAGGTAACATCGCCATCAGGATTTTCGACAGTCCAGGAGGCATCCTTAAAGCTGTTTTGTTCAAATGTTTCTCTGTAATAAGGCATATAACCACCGGCTGCGATATAATCTTCCCTGGTCAGAGACGACTCACCATTCAGGTTCCATGCAGTGAGGGTAACAGTATAAAGGGCTGCTTCCGTAAAGATAACCTTTGGATTCTGGCTGTTTTGATCGGTACCATCAATAAATTGCACAGTAGAGGGTTCAAATTCCCACTGCCATTGAATCGGCACATGCGTGGTCAGGTCTTCAAATTCCACCTCTTCTCCAAGGCAAACAAAATCATTACTGACATCAAAATCTATATCCGGCAGGATAGTAGTGCTGGCAGTAATAAATTCTTCTTTAAGAACACTGTCGATGCCAAGGTCGTTTGAAGAAACCAGTTTAACATCAAATGAACCTTCGGTATTGTAAAATATTTCCTGTGGATTTTTAACATCTGAAGTTTCCGGATCACCTCCATTGAAGGTCCAGTCCCATGCTGTTGGAATTCCGGAGGTAAGGTCAGTAAAGTTTACATCTTCTCCCACAGGAATAATAATTTCATTGGAGCTGAAATCAGAAACAGGTTCCTGTGCAAAACCGAAGGAAGCGATTCTTGTTCTCCAGTTCCATCCACCTTTAGAGTATTCCGTAGTGTACCAGAATGTATTTTGGTCGCTCGGATCAATCCTCATGCTGGAATAATCACCCCAGCGATTTACGCCGGTTTGCGAGTTTGATCCGGTAAAGATCTCTGTTTCTGAAATATCGAGTATTCCAAGCCCTTCAGGCGCTCCGGCGGTCTGCCCTGCTACTCTAATGGATGGATATGTGCTCGAACTGGAAACAGAATAACCAAGGGCTATGTCCCCGTTTGCATTCATTGCGATACTTCCCATCCAACGACTTTCGCCATCATCAGGCGCATAGGTTCCCTGCTGGTAAACATACCACGAATTATCTTCATCCTGCCGAAATTCATACCACCTGATTCCGGCACGGGTAGCACCGGCATTTACGTCATGACAGGCCACCAGTGCTTCATGATCACCAAAGTTCCGGTATTGTATCCTGTATTTCATAGCCCAGGGCAACACATCCAGTAACTGGCCGGTTCCGGGCTGCCTGACATTAATATTACTGGTGTTAAAAGATTCCACAGGAAATGACTGCTTAGCCTGCAAGGTCGAATTAGCTGTATTTTCCCAGTCAACGGTTACTTCCCACATACGAAGGGTTGTACTGGAACTCAAGCCAAGTATAATACCGGGTGCGCCTTCGGGCGGCATCATTTCACCATCAGCATCAGCAGGGAGGAGTCCGTCATAAGCATTTACCATATCAAAGAAAATCAATTCTGCATCAGGATCGCCTTCGAGCATGGCATCACGATCAGCAATGCAAACTCCAATGCCATCGTAGGGAATAAACTGTCTGATCGTAAAATAATATCCGTCGGGCCATATACCAAACTTAGGGTAATCAGGCATCCTGTCAAACTCGAACGCATAACGGTACCATTCGCCCATTGGGTCACCTGTGGCTGAAATGGCTATCAATTCATACCAGGGGCCATTGCTGCTCGGAAGCGCAAACTGGCTTGCCAGCCACCTGTCGGCTTGTTCATCATATAGAACAATTGGGTCACCGTCGTTCGTACCTGTCCATGGGCCAATAAAACCATCCCACAATGTGCTGTTGTCAGCAGGACCATATAGCAGGGCGCCTTCTTTATCGTAAATAGCAAAGGCAAGGTTTACCATTTGCATGTAATGGTCGGGTCCAACATCCCCGTCAGTATCAGGTGGTGCAACTCCGCTTATATTATTAACTCCTTCAAAGTTTTGGTGAACGGTTGGGTCAGCAGCACGCATTCCGGAACCGGTAGTCTGTAAAGCAGCATCCGGTCCGGTATAAGTAAAATTTGCATTTACTTCTTCATTTTCTTCAAACTTGTTCCCGATAACGTCATTCTTCCATGACCTGTCGCGGAGACCGGGTTGAATTGGGGTAATGTCCCTTAAAGGTTTTGTAACATCAAAATAGGCAGCCTTGATCACTCTGGTGGGCTTTTGTGCCTGTCCGATAAGGTCAGCAAAAGGCATCATGGCCACCATTAAGAGACCAAGAATAGCAACATAAAAACTTCTCATTTAAATAATTTTAAGGTTAGATTTAATTGTATTTAATAAATTCCCCGAGAAATCGGTTCATTATAAAACCTGCAAAAGTACTGTTAATAATCGTTAGTCAGCCTAAAAACCCTGAGCAGTTCTGTTAAGGTTGTTTAAAATATATTAATGAGCTCACCAGGCAATCAAATGTTTAATGTCAGGATAGCCCATTATTCTTCTGTTCTCCGCACTTTTATAGGGATCGATTATTTACACTTTTTAATATACGTTCTGACGGTGCTTTAGTATAGAACTAATTTTTCTGATACTGATTCTCCCCAACCGTTCAACCTCAAATAATAAATTCCGGAAGTAAGTTTATTCTCAGGATTAACTTCAATGTTAACGTCAGTATCTGATAAGCTTTGCTGATGAACAAGTTGTCCGAGATGATTCACGATCTGAAGATTATCGTACTGATGACCCTCCTGAAGAGAAACTTTGAATACTCCGTTGTTTGGATTCGGATAAACCATCAATCCAACAGCTCTTGCATCCGGCTCATACTGGCCGACGAACTGGCTGATGGTAACATTGTCGATGAAGATAGGATTGCCAAAATGACTGTAAGTTTCAAATGCGAACCTGACACCATCATTTCCTGCCCAGCTACTCACATTAAGTGCGATACAGGAAGCGCCCCAACCCGACATGCACCAATCTGATTCCACTTCCGGCCAGAAATCTTCTACAGGCTCGTGGGTGGCAAAACTACCATTTCCATCCTCACCGGTTGCGTATATGCGTGTCCATGAAACGCCACAATCTTCAGAGACATACACTATAAGTGAGTCGGTTTTATTCTCCCATCTTTCGGCATAGGCATGCTGAAATTCAAGCCAGGCCGAACTCATACCGGTCAGGTTGAATGGAGGTGAAATAAGACGATCGCGTTCGCCAATCACCTGGTAATCGCGGAAATCGATACCTGCTGCTTTTGAACCTGGTTCTGTTCCACCCACTTCATACAATCCCCAGGTAACGCTTCCATCAGGATTTTCAACTTCCCAACCAGAGATGCTGAGAGAGTTGAGATCGAATGTTTCAGAGTAGTATGGAGCATATCCTCCCGCCTGAATGTAATCGTCTTTGGTCTCAGTGGTGCTGCCTGCTGAATTAGTGACCGTTAGACTTACCGTATAAGGCTCGTCATTGTAAAACTTCACAACCGGATTGGGTGAGTTTTCGTCAGTTCCTTCAAGGAAAGAAACGTTTGATGGTTCAAATTCCCATAGCCAATCTGTTGGACATCCCTGCGAATCTTCATAGAAGCTCGCAATTCCGGGTGCACAGAAAACCCTGTCCGGGCTCATGAAGTTGACCAATGGCATCATGGCATCACTTACCGTAATGTATTCAGTAATTGTTTTCGTATCATTACCGGCAGGATTTGTCACAGTGAGTATAACAGCAAAAGTTCCTTCTTCTTCATAAGTGATCCCTGTTGGATTTCGTTCTGAGGACGATGTTGTGCCGGCACCCTCAAAAGTCCATTCCCATTCATGTGGCACTCCCCCTGACAGATCGAAGAAATCGATTGCGCAGCCGGCAGGTATCTGGGTTTCGTTTGCCATAAAATCTGAGGTTGGCGAAGAGTAGAATGCCGGTGAGGACCAGAGTCCGCGTCCATAAGTTGATGTCCTTACCAGGTCTCCTGAAGGTCCCTCAGGATCATAGTAAACTTCAATTTCAGTAACATCGGCAGCCAATGGGAAACCTTCCGAAAACAGCGCCCACTCATCCATATCGTTGTCCTTGTAATAGATTCCCGCGTCAGTCCCAACGTACAGGCCATCACGGGTATTTTTGTAATATTCAATGGTATTTGTACTGGCTGCAGGCAGGTTCAGGGTGATATCTTCCCAGCTTAAACCACGGTCTTCCGACTTAAATACTTTGTAGTTCAAAGTCATGTAAAGGATATCCGGATTTCCGGGATGTGTTTCGAGATCTGTTGGTACCCCACTTGTGGGCAGGTTAGCAGAAAGGTTAATCCATTGGGGATTATTGTCTAAAAGATTATCAGTCCTCCACAAAGTTTGGCTCGAATGGGCCACGTAAAAAACATTGTTATCTTCTTCACTTTGTTCAATTACGGCGCAGTTGGAACTTCCCAGGTCGGAAATCTTTTTCCATTGCACACTACCACTCCTGATGTTGTGGCTTACCCATATATTTTTCATTCCAACATACATGGTTACAGGATCTGTTACATCCAGAGCAATAGGTGTTACCCATGCTCCGGATTCTCCAATACCATTGGATATGGAACCCTGGTTGTTGTTGTTAAAGATTCTTGAGATACCCGCGCCGTTGTAATATTCTCCGTAAGCATAGCGATCATCCTGGTGGTCGTATGCGCAGTCCATACCATCGCCGCCCATCACGGTAAGCCAGCCATCTTCTTTGCCCAGGTAAGTAGCAGTGCCGTTGTCCTG
This sequence comes from Chlorobiota bacterium, assembly GCA_030618545.1. Taxonomy (GTDB): domain Bacteria; phylum Bacteroidota; class Bacteroidia; order Bacteroidales; family F082; genus JAADID01. Next base: position 24,199 of record JAUXDH010000008.1, on the reverse strand, counting down.
GTAGCCGTTGATGACTTTATCCGGATTGGTTTTTGCTTGCCCGATTTTATACACCTGAGAAATGGCAAGTCCACTCGTCAGCTCGGTCCAGGTGGTTCCCCCATCATCTGTGCAGTAAACTCCACCATCATTACCTGCATACAGCCTTCCGTTTAGCGGGTTGTATTCAAGTACATGGCAATCGGCATGAACAGCAGGTCTGCCGCAGTCGCCGTACCAGTGTGAGTTGATGCTCCAGCTTGCTGCGCCATTGGTGGATTTCCAGGCATTGACTCCGCCTGAGTACAACACATCTGCGTTAGTTGGATCAACGGCTACATCGAGATCGTACCATCCCTGTCCGCCTGATCCGCCATTGCATCCCCAACTCATGATGTTGGGAGAGGTGGCCTTTTCGGTGAACGTGAGTCCGGCATCATCCGACCTGTAAGTGGCAGCGTAAACGCTTCCCTGTACAGTATGGAAATACACCACATCAGCGTCAGCTTCCGAAACACCGATCACTCCTCTTGATGCACTGCTTAAGCCTGAAGTAATTTGAATCCAGTTATCTCCTTCATCAGTCGATCTGTAAAAATTACCTGAAGCTGTGGCGAATAGGATATCCGGATCATTTACATGATATACAACGTCTTTAAAACTTCCACTTTTTTTATTGCTCCAGCTTTGTCCTCCATCCGTGGTTTTATAGATTCCGTTGCCGGTAGCTGCAATCATGTGCAGGTGAAAATCAGGATGCATGATCAGGCGTCCAACGGTTGCATTGCCCATTCCATCATTAGAGAATTCAAAAGTAATTCCACCGTCCTCACTTTTCATAATTCCCATTCCGGGAGCATCTCCGGCATCTCTGTCACCGGTACCGATGAAAACTATATCAGGGTCTGTGTAGTCTATCGCAATTGAAGATACGCCAAGTGTTGGCAGGTTGTCTGTGTAACTGATCCATTCTTCTCCACCATCGTAGGTGATCCATAATCCTCCTGCCGGAGAACCCACATAAACAATATCCACATCGGTGGGGTGGAAGGCGATGGCATTAACACGTCCGTTGCCATTTGGCTGTCCAGTTCCTGCATTTCCAGGTTGTTCGATCGGGCCAAGATTGGTCCAGTCACCTTCGAATTCATTTTCACGTGAAGTGTTTGTCGCTAGAAAATCAAAATAGGATTTTATTGCCTCATCGGCCGGTCGGCGTGTTCCATCCGGTTTGATACGGGTGCTCCAGTGGTATTCCCACCTTTTGAATGGCTTATAGCCAGATCCCGGAGTGATTTCCCTGTATTCCCAATACCTGTTGAAGGCTTCGACAGTGGCATAGAAATTGGCTTCTTCATCCTGCATCATTTCTATCCAGTAAGGGTAGCCGGAGTAATCTTTACTTTCATCCAACTGGTAAGTGGCTTGTGAAAAACCACCAATAAAAAAAGCCGTTAACAGAACGGCGAGTAATGTAAACTTTTTCATTTTTTGCACATTAAAAAAAATCGATCGGCAAATGTACTATTCGTTTGTGATTTTATGACAGCAACTAAAGGGAAATAATTGTTAGAATGGTTATAAATTAGCAAGTTGGGAATGTAGCAATAAAACCTCCTCATTCATGGTGTAAGGCTTAGGACTCACTGCGTTCATTGCGAATTCTTTGCGCTCCTTGCGGTTAGATTTAAAATTATTAACCGTAATGGCTGCAATGGATACGCAGAGGGCGCAGGGTCTGACAAAAAGACGTTAGACCTCGCTTTATTGATGACTAAAAGAGAATCACTTTTTTGGTGATTAAATTGTTATTGCCGGTTGCCCTCAAATAGTAAATGCCGTTGATCCAGTTATTTTGTATGTTGATCTCCATCTTCTCACCGGGTAAAACCTTTTGGCTGAATACCGTTTGGCCAAGATGATTTATCAGTTCCAAATGCTCAATAATCAGCCCATCTGGTATGACCACTTTCAAAGATTGATTCGCGGGATTCGGATAAACCAATAGTTCATCTTTTTGCTCGTTAAACTCTAACTGTCCCACATACTGACTTATTGATACATTATCTATAAACAAAGGATTACCGAAATAACAGTAACTCTCAAATGCGACTCTTACATCCGTTTTTCCAGTCCATTGATCCAGGTTGATGGCGATGCATGAAGCTCCCCAGCCGGCCATACACCAGTCAGTTTCCACCTCAGGCCAAAAATCATTCGTTTGTTCATGGGTGGCAAAATTGCCGCTGCCATCTTCACCACCTGCGAACACCCTTGTCCATGAATTGCCGCAATCACCTGAAACCAGCACTATCAACGAGTCGGAATTATCATCCCATTTCTTCGCATAGGCATGTTGGAATTCAAGCCAGGCAGATTCCATGCCTTCCAGGTTGAAAGGAGGGGAGATCAATCTGTCGCGTTCACCAAGGGACTGGTATTCTGAGAAATCAACACCGGCAGCAGTATTCTCCGGGGTGGTGCCGCCAATCTCATGAAGTTCCCAGCAGAGGGAGTTATCCGGATTTTCTATTGTCCAATCCACGGCATTGAAAGTGTTCTCTTCAAATGTTTCTTCGTAATAAGGGACATATCCTCCTGCCTGTATGTAATCAACTTTTGTTACTGAATTGCTGCCTGAAGCATTGGTCACATTGAGAGTTATCGTATAGGGAACGCTTTCGTAGAACTTGATAACAGGGTTCTGAGAGTTTTCACCGGTATCATCCCAGAAGGAGTAGCCGTCAGGTTCCACTTTCCATAACCAGCCTGTCGGGCAGCCCTGCGATTCATCATGGAATTCTACGATGCCCGGTGCGCAAAATGCGGTTTGGCTGCTGTTGAATTCAACAATGGGAAGCAATCCTTCTTCAACTTTAATATAGCCGCTTATTGTTTTGGTATCACTTCCTGACGGATTGGTAACAGTAAGGCTGACTTCAAAAACACCTTCCTCCGGGTATTGAATATTTACAGGGTTTTGTTCTGTAGAAGTTGCCGGTGAGCCACCTTCAAATGTCCATTGCCAGTTATGAGGATATCCAATGGATGTATCGTAGAAATCCAGGCTGCAACCGGTAGGGATAAGGGTGTCAGAAGTATAGAAATCCGCATTCAAATCGTAGTAATAAGGAGATGATTCCCATAGTCCCCTGCCATAGGAAGAAGCCCTGATCATATCCTGGGACGGATCATCCGGGTGAAGATAAATCTCGATTTCACTAACATCTATCGCGGCAGGCAAACCTTCTGAGAACATGGCCCATTCATCCATGTATTCATCTTTAAAGAAAACGCCAATGTTTGTTCCTACATACAATCCTTCAATTCCATTTCGGTCATAATAGGCTATGTCATTCATGCTTACATTGGGCAGGTTTCCGGTAATATCGGTCCAGCTTACACCCTTGTCCTCCGACCGGTAAACTTTCCAGTTTTGGGTTATGAAAACAATTTCAGGGTTCCAGGGATGGGCTTCAATGTCAGTTGGCGCGCCGGAATTGGGTAAATAGTTCTTGAGATTAGTGTAAGAGGGATTGTCCGCGAGGATGTCGTCTGATCTGAATAATTGGGTTCCGGGAACAAAATAGAAGAGGTTTTCATCTGCCGGTGAATGCTCAACTACCCTTATTTTACCGGCGCTGGCGTTATTAGTTATATTTGTCCAGGCCGGTGAATAATCCAACAGGTTTCTTGTACGCCAGATGTTATCATAACCGATAAACATGATATTGTTGTCGTACTCATGCTGGGTGAAAGGGGTTACCCAACTACCGCTTTCATTGATACCACCTATTCCCTGGCCTGCTATGTATTTGACACTTTTATCGTTAACTATCCTTGTCATTCTGCCAAATTGCATGCATCCATAGCTTAAGGTAGTATCTGTGTTGTCCATCTGGCACTCCATTCCATCGGCATACATATCCGACTGTACCCATCCGTCAGCGGTATAGGTGGAAATGCCATTGTCCTGGTATCCTGTGATCGTGTGCTTGCTTACCAGTTTACTCTGGCCCATTTTGTATTGCTGGCCAATAGCGAGGCCGTCGGTGATCCTGTTCCATTCAACACCACCATCATCTGTCCACCACACACCGCCATCATTGCCAACGTACAGGCGTCCATCAACCGGATTCCATTCAAGCACATGCAGGTCAGCGTGAACTGCTTCCGCTCCGCAGTCCCCAACCTGGTTGGATGACATGGTCCAGGTTAATCCGCCGTCGGCAGATTTCCAGCAATTGATTCCTCCGGCATAAATAATCTCTTCATTCAAAGGATCTGCAGCCATATCCAGGTCGTACCATGCCTGACCCCCGCTACCGCCATTGCAGGCCCACCCCATGACATTGGGTGAATTGGATCTCAGGGAAAATGTGGCGCCTCCATCAGTCGACCGATAAAGCCCCAGAAAAGATGATTGAGAGGTCGCGAAGAAATAGACATATTCAGGACTGGCTTCTGAGACGGCAATTACTGCCCTTGCTGCGTTCCCGGGCAGACCGGTAGTGATCTTTTGCCAGTTAATTCCGTTATCCGCAGAACGATAAAATTTCCCGGTGGCCGAGGCATAAAGTACCGATGGATCGCCGGGTTTGAAAACGATTTCTTTCATGGTCCCGGTCTTTGTGTTGATCCAGCTTTCAGCAGCATCGGTGGATTTGAAGATTCCACCGCTTGCAGCAGCATACAACACATCCGCATCATCAGGATCCTGGATCATTCTTCCAACACTAACGTTCCCCATGCCGGTGTTTTTCCTTACCCAGCTTGCTCCTCCATCTGTGCTTTTGAACACCCCCAGTCCCTGGGCATCACCAGCATCTCTGTCACCACTTCCGATGTAAATGATATCAGGATCGTTATAGTCAACAACAATGGAGGAAACGCCCAGTGTAGGCTGATCATCGGTGAGGATGTCCCAGCTTTGGCCCCTGTCTTCGCTAACCCACAAACCTCCGGATGGCGCACCAACATAAATGATGTCATGATCAGTAGGATGGAAAGCAATGGCGTTGAGCCTGCCATTTCCCCAGAAATCATGGGGTGAGTCTGGTAGATCTATCGGGCCGAGGTTTTCCCAGTTTCCTTCAAAATCAGATCTATCAACCTGTTTCGACATGAATTCAAGATAAACTTCACGTTCATAATCAACAGCTATCCTTGATCCGTCAGGATTGATTTTATACTTCATGTGCCACTCCCAGCGCTTAAAAGGATTGTAACCTGATCCGCGTGTAATCTCACGGGTTTTCCAATAGGCATTGAAAGCCTCAACAGTTTCAAAGTAATTGGCTTCCTGATCCTGCATCATCTCTATCCAGTAGGGATAACTGGCATAGTCCTTACTTGTTTGTTGCTGTTGCGATTGGGTGTATCCGAAAACACAAAATGCAGCAATTGCTAATGCGAGGAGGGTAATTTTTTTCATGATAGTGTGTTGTTGCGTTTCTGTGTCACAAATGTAGTCAACACGGGGGCGTTGTCCAAACCAATCATTCAATTTTTATCATAAAGAATTGGGTGACTAATTTAGGCCGGATCGTCTGCAGTTGCTTGGATTTAGCCCTGAATGGCTTAATATCTCAACATCTCATCCAATCCTGTTTTCAAACGCTGAAGTTCGACTGCGGTTATCTCACCGATTTTTTTCACCAGCCTGTCTTTGGATACGGAACGTACATGAAACACCAGGACTTCAGAAGTGCTTTCCAGACCATTTTCAGGATTGGGTTTCAGGATTAGGTTCCCTTTATAGTTTTTTATTTTAGTAGTTATCGGGCAAATGATTGCGACAGGAAGATAGGCATTCAGGAGATTGCCACTGATAATCACCACCGGTCTGAAACCTGCTTGTTCGCTTCCTTTAACGGGATTCAGGTCAGCCATCCAAATCTCTGCCTGTTTCATTCTTCCAGTTGTTTGAAGTAATCTTCCATTCCTTCTTCAGCGATTGTCAAAATATCTTCATCCTTTGAAGCCTTCTTGTAAGATTTAACATATTCTGCACGGTTAAGTTGATCGAGATAGATTCTTAATGCTTTCTCTATAATCTTATTCTTTGGAAGAGAGAGCTTTTGGGATTGCTCGCTTAAATGATGCAGCAATTCATCCGGCAATGTACTGGTGAAAGTAGCCATAATTTACATTTATATTTACAAAACACAAATATAAATATATTTATGAATGATAAATAAAACCTGCTAAATAAAAAAATGAGCCAAATTCACAAAGAGAATCTTTCGTGGCACTTTGTGTTTGCTTCGTGTCTCTTTGTGGTATAGCTTTGAATCGAATCTATTGAGCATTTATTGTGATTCAGCAATCAGGAAATAAGAATGGTATGATTTATTTCTTTCGGGTATAGAAATCCATTTATCAGTCAACTATCTGTCTGATATTTAATTTTATGAAAAGCAACTGATAAAGAAGAGGAATTAAAGCAGCGGATCAATGCTTAGCGCGATGATCATTACAAGCACGAAATAATTGATACGCATGAAATAGTGGAAGGGATTGAAGTCTTCTTTCCCATTGCGCAACAGTTTCGAAAAGACAACAATTAACCAGATGGCGGCCAGTAAAATCGTCACCTTGAAAAACACTGTGCTCATGAGTCCGGATACAACAATCATCATAGCAGAGACTGCTGTTGCCGCCGTCCACATAAAAGTGGCTCTCTTGATCTGGTCTTTACTGATCATGGAGGTGATGGAGGGATAACCTGCACTTTCGTACTCCTTGCCATATTTGAGCATGAGAAGCCAAAAATGAGGCACCTGCCAGATAAAAAAGAAGAATGCAAGGATCATTAATTGAGGATCGTAAATAGAACCACCGGCGGCTACCCACCCGACCATCGGGGGAAGAGACCCGATGATGCTTCCTGGTATTACGGCAAATGCTGTTTTTCTCTTCAATGGGGTGTAGATGAAATTATACCAGATCAAGGCCAGCACACCTAGTTGAGCAGCCAGGAAATTGCTTCCGATGTAAATAAGGTAAGTGCCAAAAATCACTTGTATGACACCAAGGACAAACACCCAATATGCTTTGATTCTTCCAGAAGGAATTGGCCTGTTCCTGGTTCTTTCCATCAAAGCGTCCTTATCCCTGTCCTGATAATGATTGAGTGCAGCAGAGCCACAGGCAAGAATGAAAATGCCTATTGTCGGTAAGATGATGCCTGAGTCAATACTATGTTTTGCAAGGACATAACCTGCAATGGTGGTGAGCATCACAAGAAGGGTGATCTTTACTTTATTAATTTCAAGTAGTATATTAAGTTTCTCTTTCATTGACTCACACCTGGCCCTTCCAGGGAGGGGTTTATTTTAACGATTCGAGATAATTAATGATTTGATCGATTTCTTCATCAGATACTGTAGTCTCATAAGAAATCATCAAACCTTGCAGATATCCCTTTACTATTGCCGCGTTGGGGATTTTAATCGATTCGATAATGTAATCCCTGTCAACCATCAACTCTGTTTCATTTCCATCTCTGATTACAACTTCATTTCTTCCCAGAAGTCCTTTAAATGAAGGGCCAACCAAACGTGTTCCATCCCGGCTGTGGCAAGAGAGGCAGGCATTTTTCTTCAAAATCGTCAAACCCGGATGTTCATCACTGAGATCCGGCTGTGTGACAAGCCAGGTGTTGTAATCAGAACTTTCCAGTACAGTGACCGTACTTAGCATATAAGAATGGAGCTGTCCGCAATATTCGGCACAAAATAAATCATAAGTACCTAATTTTTGGGCTGTAAACCACATCATATTATTTACTCCCGGCGTAACATCCTGTTTAACTCTGAAAGCAGGGATATACAGTGCATGGAGTACATCTTTGGAAACCAGGTTGAGTTTCACCGGTTTATCCAAAGGTACAACCAGTGAATCAGACATTTTGCCATCAGGATATACAAAAGTCCATTTCCACATTTGCCCGATGGCTTCTATTTCCATTGCCCCTTTAGGAGCTCTGAGCATGGGTTTGTATTCGGCCCATCCATAATAAAACATGATGACTACGAGGATAGTTGGCACGACTGTCCAGATCACCTCGAGTTTGTTGTTGTGCGTGATATTGGTGGCTACCGGGTTGTTTTTTTTACGGTACCTGAAAAGGAAATAGATCATTACCGCTGTGATACCCACCAGGAAAAAAACGGATATCCCCAGGATGAGGTACATCGTAAAATCAACTCCTTCTACGAAATTAGAAGCATTCATAAGTGTGTTTTATCTTGTTGTAAAATCTAAGATTACCATAGTCAGGAAGAATAAGAACAAAGCCATCACCACAATAATCCAGGCTCTGTAAACTTTTGGTTCATATTTCAGGTGCATAAAATAGAGGGCGACAGCCAGGGCCTTAATAGTTGCAATGGTCAAGGCTGTCACTACTGTCAATGTGCTCAGGTCTGCTCCAAACGCTGATACGAATACAGTCATCAGAGTTAAGAGGATCAGTCCTACCCAGGTGCCAAAATGCTCCTTGTAGCTGCTGATGTGTTCGTGCTCGGGATGAACGTTATTATTTTCTTTGCTAGCCATGTCGTTAATGTATTAAATAGAACAAAGGGAAAAGATAAATCCAGATCAGGTCAACAAGGTGCCAGTAGAGCCCGGAATTTTCAAGCAGGGAATACCTGTCTTTGGTAACTTTTCCTTTTTGGATTCCCCTGATCACAAAAAGTATAAACACTGCGCCAACTATCACGTGAACGGCGTGCAAACCGGTCATAAAAAAGTAGAGATAGAAATAGAGGCGCTCCCCGTGCGGCAATTCGTTGTAATGATCCATACCGGGGAAATAACCATGTTCGAACTTTGCGCCCCACTCAAAATACTTGATTACAAGAAATACTATAGCAGCCGCGATCGTCACCCAGGAAAGAGTAATGGATAGTTTTTTGTTGCCTTTCTGAAGTGCGGTGATCGCCATCGCAATGGTCATACTACTGGTCAGCAGAACGATAGTGTTTGTGGCTCCCATCCAGACATTCAGCTCAAATGATGCGAGCAGGAATGCATCCTGGTTGAGGTAACGGTAAATCATGTAGACCAGGAAAAGACCTCCAAACAGCAGCAATTCCGTATACAGGAAAAGCCACATGCCCATCTTGGATGACTTGGCATCGAAATTATGGCCTGAGTTAGGTAAAACAAATGCGTGTTCTTGGCTCATATTTTTTCAGTTTCAGTATTAACGATCTGTGTGATGAAGCTATTCATCATCTTTTTTTTCTTTCTCTTCATGTGTTGAAATGGCATCCGGATAGTTGTAAGGCCCGCCTTCAGGTAAAACCGGCATTTTATCAAAATTATGCAGTGGTGGAGGTGAAGAAGTTTGCCAGTCAAGTGTAATGCCATTCCAGGGGTTGCCAGACACTTTTGCTCCTCTTTGTTTCGAAACCACCAGGTTGATGATCATAATGATCAGCCCGGTTATCATAATCCAGGATCCAAATGTAGAAAGCATATTCATCTCATGAAACTCCGGAAGGTAATCGTAATACCTTCTTGGCATACCCATTATTCCAACTATCAGCATAGGGAAGTAGGTAAGATTGAATCCGATAAACAAGAGTATAAAGGCAAGATTGGCCATGGCTTTGTTGTACATTTTCCCCCAGATCTTTGGAAACCAGTAATGAAGTGCACCGAAGAAAGCAAATCCTGCACCGCCAAACATCACGTAATGGAAATGGGCTACAACAAAGTGGGTATCATGAACATGGACGTCAGTAGCCAGAGCACCTAAAACGAGGCCTGTAAGTCCTCCAATTGAGAAGTTAAAGATAAAGGCAAGCGCAAAAAGCAAAGGCACTTCTATGCTGATAGAGCCTTTGTAAAGTGTAGCTACCCAGTTAAAAACCTTAACAGCCGTCGGTATGGCAACAAAGAAGGTCAGGATAGAAAAAATAAATCCTGCCGGTCCGCTCATGCCTGAGGTAAACATATGGTGTCCCCACACGAAGTAACCCACAAATGCAATGGCCATACTGGAATAGGCTATGGCTTTATATCCGAAAATGGTACGTTGCGCAAAAGTGGGTATCACTTCCGAAACAATACCCATTGCCGGCAGCGCCATAATGTAAACTGCCGGGTGTGAATATATCCAGAAAAGATGTTGGTAGAGGATGGGGTCGCCGCCAATTGACGGATCAAATAATCCAATACCAAGGACTCTTTCTGCTACAATCATAAGCAAGGTGATGCCAATTATGGGTGTTGCCAGCAATTGTATCCATGCTGTTGCATAGAGTGACCATGCAAACAATGGCATTTGATTAAAGCCCATACCCGGGGTCTTCAAACGGTGGATGGTTACGATGAAGTTCAGTCCGGTAAGTATAGAAGAAAATCCAAGAACAAAAGCGGCCATTACCGTCATGGATACATTTGTGCCGGTTCGAACGCTGTACGGCGCATAAAAGGTCCAACCCGTATCTGCCGGTCCATCTCCATAAAACAGGGTAAAAAGGGCAAATAAGGCCCCAATGACATAAAGCCACCAGGATATAAGGTTAAGTTTCGGAAACGCCACATCATCTGTTCCAAGAAGCAGAGGAAGCGCGAAGTTTCCAAAAACAGCAGGGATACTCGGGATGATAAACAGGAAGATCATGATCACCCCGTGAAGAGTAAATACCTGGTTGTATGTTTGCGCGTCTATCAGGTCACGCCCTGGATTCAGCAGTTCAAGTCGCATCAGTACACCCAACCCGGCAGCAACAATGAAAAAGAAGCCGATGGAGTATAAGTATAACAAACCGATACGTTTATGGTCGAGGGTAAACAGCCAGGAGGCAATTCCTTTTTTTGCCTGGAAAAAATTGGGTTGAGATAAAGCTGCAACAGTCATATTCTAAACTTTGGATAATTTGTTTTTTCTTTTTCGTCCTTTAAAAATCATGCTAAAAAGCAGGCTTGCGGCAAGCAACAGTATGATGCTGCCTGAGACTTTGGTTACATTAAAGACATACTTCTTCCCTGCCGGATCGTAGCTGAAGCAAAACTTGAGTACTTTGTTGATCGTTGGACCGGACCTTCCTTCGGCTGCCTCAACTATCGCCATCTTCAGGTCAAAAGGCAGGAAATAGGTGCTTCCGTATAAATACCTGGTCACTTTACCTTCGGGGCTCAAAACGATGATGGTGCCAGGATGTATGTATTCTTTTCCTTCCTTCTTGATTTTATAACCAACATCATTCAGAAGACGATAAATGTTTGTACTGTCGCCGGTAAAAAACTTCCAGGAATCTTTGGTGTCACCATGTGAAACCAGATTCGCGTAAGTCTTCTTCTTTTGACGGGCAAGTGCAGGGGTTTCAGTATGGCTGAAACTAATGGTATACACCTGGTAATCTTTGCCCAGCTCAATGTCGGTGCGATCCATTGCTTCGGCCAATCCGTTGAGTAAGGGACTGCAAATCCCCGGACATTCGTAATAGACGAGCGCCAGAATTGTTGGCTTGTCAAGTGATTCTTTGATATTTACCTCTTCGAAAGTCTCGTCTGTAAAGATGAGGTCGTCTGAGATAAATTCATCCAGTTTTTCATAGATGCCCAATTCTGCCGGGGCGCTATCATCTTGAGAAAAACAAAGTGTTGGAAACTGGATTAAAACAAGCGCGAGAGTCAGTAATGCTAATTGCTTCATAAATAGGTAAAAAGGTAATAAAAACAGTCTGATTTTTGGGGCGCTAATTTAGATTAAATATAAATAAGTTAAGGGAAAGTTTGAATTATTTTTTATGATATAAATCAGATAATAAAAAACCCACGGCTCAAACCGCGGGCTTTCTTAAGGTAAGTTCAATGTAATACCTGGTTAAAAAAGAGTTCACGCTGATTATCGCAGAAGTTATCCGCAGATGCCCGCAGAAAAGTTCGTAAACATCAATTTACATAACATTACACCAGGCTAAATCAGCGAAAACTGGAAATGATAGGTAGGCCTTAAAAGACACCGTAAACTGCAAATAAAGTTATGCCTACCTTGTTTCCCTTCCATACGGACTTCCGTAAGTTGTACGGGCAAGTTTTGGCACATTATGAAATAAAAATTGTATAAACTACAAAAGGCATTAATACAAATTCTCCTGGAGAATCACTCCTTTTGCAACAAATGAGTACTCCATTTTCGGTTCTGTGATCGCGTCGATTTCTTCCTGTGATTTGCCTTCATCTTCAGCAAGGTGTTTAAGCATCTTTACAGGAATCTCTTCGTAAACCGCGATTCCTTCAATTACAGCCGTTTTTCCGGCAGCATCTTTTGGCATTAGGAATTCGTCATCTTCAAAGGTTACATGAACGATCTCACCATCGCCTATATCCACATCCATCCAGCAACCTGACATCTGACAAACCGATGATACTTCACCTGTAAGTTTTAATTCGATATTTTGTTTGCCCTCCAGCATATCAGGCAAATCATGAGCCGGAAGCGCATTATCGGGTGTGATAATTTCGCCAAAATTTCCGGTAGAAGAGCCTGGCTCTACCGCGCCCTCATGCATTTCATCATGAACCTCGTCGGATTCATGTTCGTGTCCATTATCACCATCGTGCGCATGCTCGTGATCACTTCCGAAATTACAGGCCCCGAAAAATGAGACTACTGCAAACACTATAATAAGATTCAAAATTCTTTTCATGTTCTATATTTTAATCAACCAGCAAAGTGTTTGCCGGTCAGGAATTTGTAAATAAATAGTTATAAGAAATACTGTTATCTTACTTTTTTGATGTCTTTCACCTCGTCCAGGGTAATGGTGCCGCCTTTATTTCCCCATGCATTCAGCACATAATTGATGACCTGCACTGCTTCTTCCAGGGATTCAACCTGAGGGGGCATCGGAACCGTATAGGTTTGGCCGTTCACTACCATGGCTTCATTTGACCCATTGAGCACCTGTGCAACGGCACGTTTTTTATCAGCCAGCAGGTAATCTGAATTTTTCAGTGGGGGAAAAGCGCCGGGAAGACCTTCTCCGGTTACCTGGTGGCAAACCACACACTTCACTTTAAAGATTTTAGCTCCCTCCGGGTATTCGGCATCTGCCGGATCCTGCGGAATAAGAATCACCTCGTTATTATCAGTAATGTCGGAGTTGAAATAATCGAATGAACTTCCAGCGAGAATGATCACTGCAGCGAGGATAAATAGAAGACTTGACTTTTTCATGGTATCAGGAATTTAAGTCAGCAAAAATACGATTAATAACACTTGGATTACTTCATTAATGAGACATTTCAATGGTGTCATTTTTTTTCGGGTCTTCGCCCATATTCATCATCTCTTCACGGGGTTGAAGCATTTTGGTTTTTGGACTTACGTATGGTATTCCAAGAGCCAGACCCCTTAAGATGAAGAGTACACCGAGAGTTACAATAAAAACGCTAACAACACCTCTCAGCTTTTTTCTAAGACCAATCCCAATCAAATTCCCTGCCATTGGGATGATAAACATCACAGGAATGGTACCGATACCAAAAATTAACATATAGATGATTCCGTTGGCAACTTCATTGGTATTGATGGCCCCTGCGATGGCAACATAAACAAGACCACATGGCAGCAATCCATTCAACAATCCAATCACAAATAGTGAAGAAATTGAAGTATGACTAAAAAGTTTTCTGAACCGGCCGATCAATCTTGCCGCATAGCCGGTGAAGATTTTATCCAGTTGGAATTTGCTCTTGAATATTGCAGGGAAAATTACGGTTAGAATCATAACAATTCCAATAGCGATGGAAGCCCACTGCTGTAATCCTGCCAATTGAATGCCTTTCCCAAGCAAGCCGAACAATCCACCAAGAAGCCCATAAGTGAGGGTTCTCCCAATATTGTACGACAGACTTCCAACCGCCCTGTAACCCCATGACTTTTTGCCCAGTGGCAGCGCTACAGCTATCGGCCCACACATGCCAATGCAGTGAAGGCTTCCTATCAGTCCTGTCATCAGGGCAAATATGTAGAGATCCGTCATTTGCTCTAATTAAAGTAATAAGGCTTTTCTATGTAATATCCTTTGCTGTTCTGTCTCCAATAAATCTTTACCAGGTATTTCCCTTTAGTGAATTCTTTTTTAGGGAAAGAAACTGAGGTCATCGTATCCGGCTGCAAAAGAAAAGTCCTGTCAAGGTTATTATCTGAACTGCGGAAAAATACTATTGAACCGGTATCCGGATTTATTTCCGGAAGTGTAATGATAATATTATCTGCCTGTTGATAAATTCGCAATTCAGCGGCATATTGGCCGGCATTACTGATCTCATCCAATCTGTCCTGGTATTTTAAACCTTTGGGATAATAATCCTTTTCAACAAGCATAATACTATGCCTGGTTGATAGAACCACCATCCCCACCAGCATGCCCATAAACAGGATCATCGCTATAAGCAACTTCGTTCCCCAATTCCATTTGATATTCATCAATCTTCTTTTCCTGTAAAATTAGTCCAAAACTATTCTTCTGTTATTAATCCAAATCCCACCCTATCAGTTATCCAGGGAATTGGGCCCCACAAAAGAGCTTTCATAATCCTCAACTTTTTCACCGTTAGTGTAAAGTCCTATGCTGATGGTTGTCTTTGATTTTACCAACTCACTTAACGGGATGATTACAAGAAATGTTCCCTTACCTATTTCACCCCGGTTAACAGTTAGTTTATCACCAAGATATTTGATACTTCCGCTATGGGACTCTAATTTGAAGTCAACCTCAATGGGTGTCCGTACCTTGTTGACAATATTGAAATTATATATGTTGCTGATACTGTCGGCACCGTAATCCTGGTAAAGGGAACCCCTTGCCCTCAGGATAGTTACTTCAAAATCACCCCTGAAGGCAAACAATAATCCGACGAAAAAGAGGAGCAATGTAAGCACCACTGAATAGGCAATTGACCTTGGGTTGAAAATGTGATGTTGTCCTTTGGCGATACCTTCTTCCGAATCATACCGGATAAGTCCTTTTGGTTTCTTAACGCGCTCCATCACACTGTTGCATGCATCAATACAGGCAGTGCAATTCACACATTCAAGCTGGGTGCCATTACGGATATCGATTCCTGTTGGACAAACCTGGACACAACTATTGCAGGCAATGCAATCGCCCTCCGCTTTGTTCAGGGGTCCCCTGGGTTCTCCACGAACATAGTCGTAAGCAACCACGATGGTTTTCTTGTCGGTAAGTACCCCTTGCAATCTACCGTAAGGACAGGCTATTGCGCAGACCTGTTCCCGGAAAAATGCGAAGACAAAATAAAAGGCTCCGGAAAAGATCAAAAGCCCTGCAAATCCTCCTGCATGAGCGGCCAGCCCTTCAGTATAGAAAAAGAGTAGCTCGTCCATTCCGATGATATAAGAAAGGAAAATATTAGCCGTAACAAATGCAATCAGAAAGAAGACTGAATGTTTCAGGGTTTTTCGCCAGATTTTATTAAAATCCCATGGGCCACTATCAAGCTTTCTTTGTTTTGCTGCACTTCCCTCGATGATGTATTCAATGCGCCGGAAGACAAATTCCATGAAAATGGTCTGTGGACAAACCCATCCGCAGAACAGCCTGCCATAAATCACGGTAAAGAGAACGATAAAAACCAGGAAGGTGATGATCGACATTACGATAAGGTGAAAGTCCTGAGGCCAGAAAGCCACACCGAAAATGATAAACTTCCTCTCAAGAATGTTTAACAGCAATATTGGTTCACCTCTGTATTTGATGAACGGAGCCAGGTAAAAAAATGCCAGCAGGATAATAGCCAGTATCCGTCTTTGGTTAAACAGTTTTCCTTTTGGTTTTTTAGCATATACCCAATTTCGTTTGCCCTCACTGTCAACAGTTGATATCCTGTCTCGAAACGAACCTTCTGTGTTTGATGAATCTTCCTTCGTCATGTCCTTTAGTTATGCAAAGATTTATACCGATTATGAAATAAAATGTCGCATATTTTCGCTAAAATCAGGAAGCCGGATTTTTATCCGGCTTCCCATTATTAATGATCAATCTTCATTTCATTCAGCTTAGTACGGATCGCCCTGTGGCTCTTTTGGATTGGCAGGGGTGGTTCCCTGAAGTTTGACCATCACATAGCTGATCACTTCGAGTCGCTTTTGTTCCGAAAGCTGATCTCTGTAAGGAATCATTCCCTTTTCAATGACGCCGTTGGTAATAATCTTGAATTGCTGATCAAGCTTATCTCCATGAATCCAATAATTATCGGTCATGTTGGGTCCAACCAACCCCCCACCATCCACAAGATGGCAAACCGCGCAAATCTTGTCCCAGGTTTCTTTTCCACTCGCGAGGGAAGCTTCATCCTCCAGCAAGACAAGTTGAAACTCACCTGCTGCTTTGGTATCCGTGGGTGTTTTCGCGGCTGCTTCTTCCATCTCAATCGCAAACTCACGCTCCTGTACCAGATCGTCGGAATGGAAAACCCAAAGCCTGATCATGTAAACAACAGAGAAAACAATCGTGATATAAAAAAGCCATTTCCACCAGGTAGGCAAATCATTATCGAGCTCCCTGATACCATCATAATCATGGTCTTTTATCAGTCGCTCGTTGGTGAGGGTATCATATTCATAATCCTCAACCGGTGGTTTCTTTGCATTATCTGTAGCCATATTTCCAGATTTATTGATTTACTTTTTCGTTATTGTTATCTAATTGAAAATCGTTGTTATTGTCAAACGGCATATTCTTCATTTCATCGATATATGATTTGTCGGCAGTTAATGCCAGGTAAATAGTAACTGCAAACACAGTGAAAAATATGATTAACGAAATGATGGGATAGATTTCTATTCCATCAATTTGCTCCAGTGTATTGATAACGATCTTCATGCTGTTAAAGAATTATTTGCTATTTAATTGTGCTTGTGTATTACCATTGTACAGGTCGGTACCCAGGCGTTGCAAATATGCGATCATCGCGATGATTTCTTTGTTATCCTGTACCTCGATTCCTCCGGAGCGCAAACCGGCAGCAATTTTTGTGGCCTGATCGTTTAAATGTGCTATAGGATCCTGTCCTTTCAAATAGTCATTATAAGGAACACCTAATCTTTCCAGAACATCAATCTTTGATTCGAGGTTAGAAACGTCAAGGTCTCTTTCGGCTAACCATGGGTAAGGAGGCATGATGGATTCTGCATTTAATTTTTGCGGATCGATCATGTGGCTGTAATGCCACGAATCGGGCTTATAATTTGGCAGGGTTTTAACACCTTCACGCGCAAGGTCCGGCCCGGTACGTTTGGATCCGTACAGGAATGGATGATCATACACTCCTTCTCCTGATTTTGTGTATTCACCATAACGCTCAACCTCGCTCCTGAATGGCCTGATCATCTGTGAGTGACACGTATAACAGCCTTCCCTGATGTAAATATCCCGTCCTTCCAGTTCAAGTGGGGTTAACGGCTGTACGTTTGCTATTGTTGGCACGTTGGTTTTTACAAGATACATAGGAATGATCTCAACCAAACCTCCAATCAAAATAACAACTAATGCTACAACAGTGAGTTGTAAAGGTCTTCCTTCTAATTTCCTGTGCCACCCTTCACCTGCTTTGGGAGCAGGTTTGGCCGGAGCCTGATCTTCTTCATATCTTGTGAATTTACCGGCAGAAGCAGTTTTCCATATATTAATAACAAACAGAATGGCACCGGTGATGTAAAGCGTTCCGCCGAATGCGCGGAGATAATACATCGGAAGTATCTGTGTTACCGTTTCAAGGAAGTTAGGATAAGAAAGGTAGCCTTCTTCGGTGAATTGTTTCCACATCAATGCCTGGGTAAACCCTGCAAAATATAATGGAACCGCGAAGAACAACATTCCCAGTGTTGCAATCCAGAAGTGAGTATTGGCCATTTTGACTGACCATAATTTTGTTTTGAAAAGGCGTGGCACTAGCCAGTAAATCATCCCAAAGTTTAGCATGCTGTTCCAGCCCAGCGTTCCAATATGAACGTGTGCGATGGTCCAGTCGGTGAAGTGGCTTAACGCATTGACTGATTTCAGGGCAAGCATTGGTCCTTCAAATGTTGCCATGCCGTAAGCAGTTACACCAACCACAAACATTTTCAATACCGGATCTTCACGAACTTTGTCCCAGGCTCCTCTCAATGTTAACAAACCATTGATCATGCCGCCCCATGACGGGGCAATCAGCATGATAGAGAAAACAACACCAAGCGCTTGTACCCAGTCAGGCAAAGATGAATAAAGCAAATGGTGAGGGCCTGCCCAGATATACAGGAAGATCAATGCCCAGAAGTGAATAATTGATAGTTTGTAGGAATAAACAGGACGGTTCGCCGCTTTTGGAATGAAGTAATACATCATTCCAAGGATAGGCGTTGTAAGGAAGAATGCAACTGCATTATGTCCGTACCACCATTGTACCAGTGCATCCTGAATACCGGCATAAACAGGATAACTATGCAAAAATGACGTAGGCAATTGCAGGTTATTTACAATGTATAAAACTGCCACTGTTACCCAGGTTGCAATATAAAACCAGATGGCAACGTAAATGTGTTTGGTCCTGCGCTTAACAATTGTCATCATCATGTTAAGCCCGAAGACGACCCATATTATTACTACCAATACGTCAATGGGCCAAATCAATTCCGCGTATTCTTTCGATTGTGTAAATCCTAAAGGGAAAGAGATTGCAGCCAGAACAATAATCAATTGCCATCCCCAGAAATGTATGCAACCCAATGCTTTACTAAACATCGGTGTTTTTAATAGCCTGGGGGTAGAGTAATAAACAGCAAGGAAAATCCCATTCCCAACAAAAGCGAAAATAGCGCCATTTGTATGCAATGGCCTTAAGCGGCCAAACGACAACCATGATATTCCGTCGCTCATGTTAGGAAATATCAACTCAAATGCTATTGTCAAGCCAACTAACATGGCAACTATGCCCCAAAGGATCGTTGCAAAAAGAAACATTTTGGATAGCTTGTTGTCGTACGTAAACTTTTCTAATTCCATAAGCTTTTGATTATTTAATTTGTTTTGATTTCATTGTTGTTTTCTGGTTTTTCCTTCCGGGAATCTTCTTCTATTTTTTCTTCGTCACCATTTTTTTTTTAACGGGAACAGCATCATCGAAAAGCATCCGGATGGCCGGAGATTCGGTGTCATCATACTGACCGCTTTTCACCGCCCAGATAAACCCGGCCAGGAAGCCTCCTGCAACGAGAATACCAAGGATAATGAGAAAGATAATTACAGACATTTAAGAGGTCGAATTGTTGGTTTTTAGAGCAGCTCAAATTTACTAAAAATACATAAGAATCAAGATGTGAAGCTTATTTGAGAATGAGTCTAAATAAGCTTTCTGCCGGCTGGAATTCAGATATTAATTAAGCCTTTTCCTTGCCATCAGGTTAATGGCAAAAGTGGCAAAGGCTACCACGCTGATCGAACTGATTGGCATGAGGATTGCGGCGATAAGCGGCGAAAGTGTACCCTGAACAGCAAAATAGATACCAATCACATTGTATAAGAAAGAGATGACAAAGCTGATCTTCACCACAGTCATGGAGACATTCGTAAAACTGATGAAGTCATAAAGCTTGCCGAACTTCGTAGATTCAATGATGCCGTCACAGGCAGGGGAGAAGCTGTAAATATCGTCCGCGACAGTAATACCCACCTGGCTTTTCATCAGCGCTCCGGCATCGTTCAAACCATCACCTATCATTAACACGTGCCTGTTGTCTTTTCTCAGATTGTTGATAAATTCCATTTTATCTGTCGGGCTCTGGTTGAAAAGCAGGCTGGCTTTCTTTCCAAAAATGGGCTCCAGGTTTTCGCGTTCAGCATCATTGTCACCGGATAAAAGATGGAGGTCGAACTTTCCTTTCATATTGGTGATTACCTCATCCAGACCCTGGCGGTAGCTGTTTTCTATCCTGAAAAAACCTTTCACTTTATCCCCGATATAAACATACACATTGGTAGTCCCGGGCCGGTCGTCCTCTTTCCCCATCACAAACTTTTTTGAACCCATGTTGATGGTGGTGCCGTTCATCCGTCCGGTAATTCCCATTGCAGGTATTTCACGGAAACCTTCTATCTCCAGTTTCTCATCCACATCGATGTGGGAGGCAATGGTGGAGCTGAGGGGGTGACTAGAGTTGGCTGCCAGTGATTTAATCAACACCTTCTCTTTGTGGTTCAAAGTGTCGCCTTCAAACACAACATTCATCGACCTGTTGAGGGTTAGCGTTCCGGTTTTATCAAATACAGCGACATCTGTCTTATTCAGATTCTCTATCACCCCGGTATTTTTAATATAAAAGCCACTTCTGCCAAATACACGCATGGTGCTGCCAAAAGTAAAGGGGACTGTCAGTGCAAGCGCGCAGGGACATGCGATGATGAGCACAGAAGTAAATGCAAACACGGCAAGGGAAGGATCGTTGATGATCCAATAAACTGCCGCGGCAAGAGCGATGAACAGGATGATCACAGTGAAATATTCACTCACCCTGTTGATGATCGTTTTCAATCCTGATTTTTCATCTTTTCGGTCGCTGCTCTGGTTCCACAACTGTGTAAGGTAACTTTGCTCTACTTCTTTTAACACTTCAAGCCTGATGGTCCCACCAACCTGGCGGCCACCGGCGAAAACAGAATTGCCTGTTTTTTTAGGTACAGGCATAGACTCTCCCGTGACAAAAGAATAATCAATATTGGCCTGGCCCTTAAGAATCTTTGAATCCACCGGAACAAGCTCCTGGTTCCTGATCAGGATCAGATCTTTGGGTTTTACTTTTTCGAGAGGAATGTGTACTTCCTTATCTTCTTTCAGGGTGGTTACCGCAACCGGAAAATATGATTTGTAATCACGTTCAAAAGAGAGCGCCTGGTAGGTTTTGCCCTGGTACCATTTACCTACCAATAAAAAGAATACCAGTCCGACGAGTGAATCAAAGAATCCCACACCTGAACCACTGATGATATCAAAGGCGCTTTGCCCGAAAAGGGTAAATATTCCAAGGGTTATCGGCACATCTATGTTCACCATCCGATGCCTGAGGCCTTTAATGGCTGACAGGTAGTAATCGCTTGCGCAATAAAAAACAACAGGAAGGGATACCACCAGGCTAAGCCAGCCAAACATATTGGTAAAGTAGTCACCAAGTTGATCGCCACCGGGAAGGTACTCCGGGAAGTTATAGAGCATCACATTCAGCAGGCTGAATCCCGCGATGCCAATCTTGATCAGCAGGTCTTTGTCGCCGGATTTGTTTTCTTTCTTATCAAGTTGATCCAGGGTGATATCCGGGATGTAGTGAATAGAAGCCAGCAATTCAACCAGTTGGCGTAAGGAAATCTCGCTGTCTTTAAAGGTGATGCTAACGGTTTTTTTTGGAAAGTTTACATAGGCCTGGATAATTCCCCGATTCAGAGTATGCAGGTTTTCCAACAACCAGATGCAGGACGCACAATGGATCACGGGGATGAACAGATCGATCTTGCTGATGCCGCCATCGGAGAAGCTGATCAGTTTTTCTTTGATCTCATCCAGGTCGAGGTAGGCATACTTGTCGCCCATTTCCTGCTGTTCGATACGGATGCCTGACATAGGCCGGATTTCGTAATACTTGTCCAGCTTTTTTTCATTGAGGATCTGATAGACTGTTTTACAACCGTAACAGCAAAAGGGCATTTCATCCAGTAAAACCGGCTGCTTTCCGCAATCTTCCCCGCAGTGCTCACATTTTGCTCCCATACCATCTGAGATAAAACAAGGTCCTTTTATTCTGCCGCTACAACCATGTATTCAGGAAACGTTATCGACCACATACCCCGGATATCTCCCAGCTTAAAACCGGTGGCTTTGTCTTCAGGATACAACTCAGCAATCTTTGCTGCTATTTCAGGATTTACTTCCTGACCCACTGTTCCATGGCAATTCAAACATGCTGCTTCAGTCATAATAGGATTAAAATAGACCGGCCTACCCAGGTCATCCCAGGATACCATGGATTTCAGGTTCGCTCCTCCAATATAGTTCAGCACATAACCTTTGAAAATATTGCTTTCGTCTTCGTTGGTTTCATTCAGGGGGTTGCGGTTTTTCCTGGCCAGTCTTTTGATGATAACCTGTTCCGCTAATGAGATAGAGTCGGTAATTTCCATTGCACGGGTGTAACAGAATTCAACGGCATGTTCAAGACCACCCTCTTTGATCGCTTTCCGCAGTTCTTTTTTCAATGCAACTTTTGCAGCTCCGGCAATCTTTCTCCCGCGCGCCAGCAGAATATGTGAGACGCTATCGTTCAACGTGATACGGGTAATCTTATCAGGAGTGATCGTTACCGGTGTATATTCCTTCTTTACCAGTGTTTCTTTTTTAGCGCCTTCAAAATTACAGGCCGTTAAAACAAAGGCTGTTGCTATGATTAATAGATAAAATGATCTCATTGACTTAATTATTATTTTTTTCCTTTAATGTGATTTCCGAAAAACATGAATTGATTTCAAAAGCCCAATTACTTCCATTACAAAATACTTTGTGTTTACTTGGTGTCTTTGTGCCTTAGTGGCAAAAAAAATCATAGCCACGAAGGCACGAAGGTTCACTAAGTTATTTGTTGTCATAATGCCAGAATTTATCATCTTCAAATAAATATTTTCCAATTAAATTAAGTTTCCTTCACTTCAATAACCTTCCCAACAAATCGCAGGTCCTTTCCTGCCAGCGGATGATTGAAGTCCATGGTGATGGCATCGCTCAGTACTTTGGTGATCCTTCCCATATGCTTGTTGCCCTCATTGTCCGTCATCGGGATGGTATTCCCTAACTGTAACATCTTGTCATCAGTTTTCCCATCAACTTCAAAAGTGTCTTTTGGAACATCAAATACCGCATAAGGATCTGCAGGGCCATAGGCATCTTCGGCTTTGACCTTAAAATCAAACTGATCTCCGGTTTTCATGCCGAGTAGATTTGATTCAAAAGCAGGAAGCAACTGCTTGGCCCCAAAGACGAACTTTGCCGGCTTGTCTTCCGGGATATCAGATATTTCCGTTCCCTCTTTTGCCAGCGTCAGTTTATAACACAGTATGGCTGTTCTGTTCTTTGCTATTTCCACCTGGGATTGTTTGATTGGCAAAAGTAATCAACCTATCAGGTTAAACAAAACCTGATAGGTTGAAGTTTGACAATTGTTACAACCTTGCTGAACTCTCTAAGTTAAATAATAATGATAAATGCAGGAAGTAGGAATACACCTTCACCTATCCAACGGAAAACCCCGTATCTGCCAAAATAATTTGGATAAAGAAGCAGTATTAATAAAAGCGTACCCATCACAAGCTCAATCCAAACCGCCACTCTGATCAACCCATCCTGGCCGGCCAATAACCAGAAAACAAGTAAAATGATGATACTCGACAAAAGGATGATCACGAATGTTCTGCTGCCTTTTTTACCGTAAGCGATGGTAAACGAATCCA
This sequence comes from Chlorobiota bacterium, assembly GCA_030618545.1. Classification (GTDB taxonomy): domain Bacteria; phylum Bacteroidota; class Bacteroidia; order Bacteroidales; family F082; genus JAADID01. The sequence goes on along the minus strand of JAUXDH010000008.1, from coordinate 701 downwards.
GCTTATCTGCCCGGTCCAGGTCGTAGTCGTAATAGGAAATAGTGATGCTTTCTATCCAGACAAGAAGAAAAAGTATGGCGATGATCATTAGTAAATCGTTATCCGGTAATCCGCCGTACCAGGCCAGGGGCGCCAAAAATATCCCGCCGATATACACTGCAGCGATGATCAGTTCCTTCTGGAAATAGGATTTGTTTCTTTTCCCTGAAAGATAATGCAAGGCGAAATAGCCCATCACAAATAAGGAAAGGTAGATGCCCCAAACCAATATGTTTCTGTCAAGAAAAGTAAAGGCAAGGCCGATGGTGAAAAGGGATACTGCTAACATCGCGGAAATGATCGATTTCCTGTGTTTGTAATGAAACCTGTGTCTGTAAATATGGCTTTTGTCTTTGTGTTTGAGGCCATCCAGAAGGTGGTCCAGAGTATACACTACCCATACTGCTCCTGCCAGAATGAAAAACCAGGCCGGGTTGGGCTTAACAGCAAGAAGTTTAACAGCGAAAATACCAACGGCTATTGATCCCAGTACTACGTCAAGGCTGAGGACCTGGTACAGAGGTTGTTTGGTTTGGTATTGTTTATGTGACATCAACTTTAGCGAAAATAAGAAAAGCTGTTACGCAAAGCTGCGCAAAGATTCCGCAAAGATTCGCAAAGAAATTCTTGATAGTCGTCTGACCACTCCAAGTGGTCTGACG
>JAUXDH010000147.1 GCA_030618545.1 Chlorobiota bacterium | reverse complement strand
CCGCTGCTCCTCTGATCCAAAGGCATAGATGGGATACATAACCAGTGAGGTTTGAACAGAAGCCGTGGACCGGATGGCGGAATCACCCCTCTCCAGTTCTGTCATGATCAGACCATAAGAGATCTGATCTAAACCTGAACCTCCATATTTTTCAGGAATAAAAGGGCCAAAAGCGCCAATTTCGCCCATCTCCCTGATCAGGTGTTGTGGAAAGGTGTGGTTGTGGGCATGTTCTTCAATGATTGGTTTTACTGATCGATCAACCCAATCACGGACTGCAGATCGTATTAACTTTTGTTCATCGGTAAAGAACTCATCTGTAAGGAAATAATCAGGTGGATTGTACATGGAACAGCCTTTTAATTCAGGAGGATAAAACTAATGAAAATGATACTGCGAATCCTAAAGACAGGATATTTTCAAGGTTTTGCAATTTTATAAACATCTATATATTCGTCTGCGAAAATTAGCCGGAATGAAAATGTTTTATTCGACCGGTTTTTATCGATAATGAGGTACTTTGCACCTCTGCCTGCCTTATCATCTATAAAGCCGGGATTTTGTAATACCTCCTTTTCCACTGTCCAACCTTTTCTGTGCAGAAAATAAATAGTTTGTGGGTTCGCTCCTCCATTTACAATAATAAGTTCTTCATTTGTAATTATATCATCAATGGATTTTTCAAGCTCTAATTTATACAGTTCAGAATCCTTTATTCTGAAATCATAAGATTGGTTTGCCAGCGATTCAACACTTATCAGGATCAGAAAAACTATCTGCCATCTTATTTTAATTAGCGATAAAGCAAAACCGGCAATTACTGCCATAACAGGCATGTATGGGATGATGTAGTAATTATGAAATGAAAAGACGCTGCCGGTTTTTAGGATAAACACGAAAAAAACAATACTGACAACCACAAACAATCCTGTCAGCAATCGCTCTTTTCTTACATTCATCATGACCAGTCCGGCAATAAACAAAAAAAAGGCAATAAACGAATAAAACGATGTAAACCAGAACTTATCCAGGGTATCTATTGGGTATTCAATTATTTCTCTAAAACCCTCAATTAGTCCTTTCGGGTAAAACAACTTAAAATGGTATGTATCCAGCAGATATGGAACCCAATAAAAGTACCATATAGCTACAATGATAAATGAAAATATTCCTGCAATTAAAACAGCAATCTTCCGGTTCCGTGGAAACTTTGTAACTAACGGAATGGCTATCACACTCATTAGTGTAAAAGCAGGTATTTTACATAAAGATCCAACAGTAGCAAATACAAAGAACAGCAACAATCTGGTAAGATTCCCTGTTTCAAAATAACGTAAGCAATAATAAAGTCCAATGATTACCAGTGAAACACTAAATACATCGGGCATTATCTTTCGTGAAAATGAAAACCATATCGAGACTGTCAATATGATAGATGCATTAAAAGCAACATGATAGCTAAAATAACGCTTTACAACCAGGTAGAAATAGTAAATACCCATGCTGGAGACGATGAGATTGATCAGGCGGCCATACCAGTGATCGTAACCGAAAATCTTCGATATCACAAAAATCAGGTAACTAAATAATGGGAATTCCGATCCGATAATGCCCGTACGTGCTCCAGCCATGTCGATCCTGGGGTAAAAAATATTGGAAGTCACTTCTAAAAAATTCCTGGCAATCATATTTGTCATGACCTGCCTGAAATTATGGCCCATCTCCAGCGGAGCATCGGTAATACCAAATAGTCGGATCACGAAAAACAAGAAAATCCAGAAGCGGATATCTTTTAATATTTTTATTACACTACTCTTTTCCATTCCTGCCAATCAGGCAAATGTAATTTTTAATGTCATGTTAATGGCGTGTAAAATTAGTTGTGTAGTCAGTATCAAGTTCCTGAAGTGAGTTGAATTTGTACTTTTGAAGAAAAACAACTCCTATGAAGAAAACAATTCACACAAAAGAAGCCCCTGCAGCCATTGGCCCTTACAGTCAGGCCATAGAAATGAATGGTATGCTGTTTATCTCAGGCCAGGTTCCGATAAATACCGAAACAGGAAAAGTGGTTGAGGGTGACATCAAAGTCCAGACAGAGCAGGTCATGAAAAACATAAGCGCCATTCTGGACCAGGCTGGATATACTTTTCAGGATGTCGTTAAATCTACCTGTCTCTTAAGTGACATGTCATACTTTGCTGGAATGAATGAGGTGTACGGTAAGTACTACCCGGAAAACCCACCGGCTCGCGCTACCTTTGCAGTTAAAGAATTACCGCTTGGAGTGGATGTGGAGATTGAGACGATAGCGGTGAAGGGGTCTTGAGTCTGGAGTCTGGGGTTTGGAGTCTGGAGTTTGGAGTTTGGAGTTTGGAGTTTAGTGTGTCTCTAAACTCAAGCCTCAGGACTCAGGACTCTAAACTCAAGACTCTTCAAGCCAATTCCTCATCATCTCCAAACCATATTCCGTCATGATCGATTCAGGATGAAACTGCAGCCCTGTAAGGTCATATTTTTCATGTCTGATGGCCATAATCCTGCCGTCCTCATCTTCCATAGTAATAAGCAGTTGTTCCGGAAGTGTTTCTTTTTCGATAATCCAGGAGTGGTAGTGCCCGATGTTGAACTGATCCGGTAATCCTTCGAAGATAAACCTGTTCTCAGTTACTATCCCCGGCCCCTGAATACCATGCCATGGGTATAACATCTTTACCAGCTTTGCCCCAAATAATTCAGCAATAGCCTCATGTCCAAGACAAATTCCCATGAAGGATTTATCCCTGTAATAATTTCTGACAAACAAGTTCAAATCACCAGCCTCAACGGCAATCCCCGGACCAGGTGAGATGATCACCTTGTCAAAGTCATCAGTCTTTAGATCCAATAATTTGTCATTTTTTACCATCAGGTAATCATTTACCCCGCATTGCTCAACAAGCTGAACGATGTTGTAAGTAAAAGAATCGTAATTGTCGATGATTAGAAGCTTCATTTCCGAATAGACCGGACAAAAGTAAAGAGTTTTAGATTCTAATTCTATGTTGAAATATGCAACACCGAAAAAACTAACTTTGTGCAAGCAGCAGGTATAATGGACAAACAGGAAGCAATAAAGTTGATGAACAAACTCGGGGCAGAGGAAACCCCATTCTTTTTTATCATCGATTTTGAACTGACACAACCCATTGTCATTCCACTTGAAAAGGTAGATCAGTCTGAAATATTATATGAGATCGACGGAAACACCAACAATCCTATCATCCGTAATTCTTCCAAATCATTTGACTTTTCTGCTGAACCGGTATCCAAAAAACGTTATTCAAAAGCTTTTGACCTCGTCCAAAAACACATCAATCACGGAGATTCTTTTCTGCTGAATCTCACAATGCCCAGTGAAGTTTCTACAGATTTATCTTTAAAGGAAATTTTTTTCTTAAGCAAGGCCAGGTACAAACTCTGGTATAAAAACCAATTTGTGGTGTTCTCTCCGGAAATCTTTATTAAAACCAGAGGGAGAAAGATCAGTTCCTTCCCAATGAAAGGAACAATTGATGCAAGGCTGGCCAATGCAGAAGCGAAATTACTATCGAATAAAAAAGAGTTGGCAGAACATTTTACCATCGTCGACCTGATAAGAAACGACCTGAGCATGGTAGCTAAGAATGTTAAGGTTGAACAATTTCAATACATCGACAGGATCGAAACCCACAAACACGAACTGCTGCAAATGAGTTCTGAGATAACCGGAGAATTGCCGCCTGATTATCAGCGAGCCATTGGCGATCTGTTATTCAAAATATTACCGGCAGGGTCGATCTCCGGGGCCCCAAAACTAAAAACCCTGGAAGTCATTAAAGCGGCAGAGCAATACCAACGAGGATTTTACACCGGGGTATTTGGCATCTTTGATGGAGAGAACATCAACAGTGGAGTGATGATCCGTTACATTGAGAACACTCCTGACGGAATGATTTACAAAAGCGGTGGAGGCATCACATCAATGAGCAATGCAGAAGAAGAATACCAGGAATTAATTGATAAAATCTATTTACCAATCTAACAACCCTCCGGAGTCCACCGGACCTGGAGGAGTTTTACAAACAATGAAGATTGAAACTCCTTGAAACCATACGATTTGAGAACGGCAGTTTCGCCAATCTTAATTATCATCAGCTTCGCATGAACCAATCAAGAAAGGCCTTGTTTGGTTGTGCTGACGATATTGATCTTCAAAGGGAATTATCAATGAGCTCGTCAGGATTTGCAATCCTGACGCAAAGTGAGGCAGATTTGAAATCTGCAGTTCACAGGATTAAAAATCCTGGTTTCTCTAACTTTCAGGTTACAAATTTGAAAGAGTTCAGCGGACTTTTTAAATGCCGACTCATCTATTCGTCAGAAATTGAAAAAATAGAATTCATCCCTTATTCCATCCCCTCTATTAAGTTATTGAAAGTAGTTTTTGATGATCAAATTGAGTATAGCCACAAATACCTCGACCGCAGCCACCTTGATCAACTGTACGGAAAGAAAGGAAAATATGATGACATCCTGATTGTGAAGGATGGTTTGATTACTGATACCTGGTTTGCGAACATTCTTTTTTACGATGGTAATGACTGGCTCACTCCCTTAAGCCCATTACTAAAAGGAACGCAAAGGACATCGCTTCTTAAAACCGGAAGAATCAAAACTGCAGATATCCGGCCGGTAGATTTGAAGCATTTTCAAAAAGCACGTCTTATCAATGCAATGATACGATTGGAGGATGAGGTGGATATTGAGATAACTGCGATTCATTAATACTACTATTAAACGCCAACTTCTTTAAGTTTCTCAGCAATCCAGAATTTAATAATTGATTGTCTTGTAATTCCAAGCCTTTTAGATTCTTTATCCAAAAGCTGGATCATCCAATCCGGAAAATCCACATTCACTCTTTTGCTAATTAGTGCAGGTCTGATTGATTTTGTAAGGTCAAGATATTCCATAATATCTTCTCCCGAATCAAATTTCTTGTCGAACTCTTCAGATTTCATAAATACTCCTTTCGTTAGGTCTTGATCTTCTTACCGATATAATTCTAATCTTTTTTTTTCTGATTGTGAAGATGGCCGACCAGTGTTTATCATCAATTTTAGCTACTAATAAATACCTGGGTTCATCAAGATTTTTAGCCGGAATGATAATTCTGTCTTTATCCTCCCAAAGTGATCGGGCTTCCTCAAAATCAATACCATGTTTTTTCTTGTTAATCTCACTCTTAATTACATTAAACTCATACATAAAATAATAATGGTATAATTAATATACAAATATAATACATTTATACACATAATTTTAACAACTTCTACATGTATCCATTTTTTTCAACATCAATTGTTATAATTACATTTTTAGTGTTTTAACCGTTCGCTCTTCTAGATTTGTAATCTGGACGCAATGGGATGCAGATTTGAATTCTGCATATTCCGGGATTAAAAATCCGAATTCCTTTAACTTTCAGATTACGAATTTGAAAGAACACAAAAGTTCTCATTTTTCAATACTTTTACCTCTTCATTTTCAAACAGACTCGTCATGAAATTCAAGACCTTTTCAATAGCTTTTCTGTTCATTATTCTTTTCCGTTTTATCTCATACTCCGGCGAGGGCATGTGGATTCCCATGCTGCTGGAACAATTAAACGAAAAAGAGATGATAGACATGGGAATGAGGATATCTGCTGAGGACATCTATTCCATTAACAAATCCAGCATGAAAGACGCCATTGTCCTGTTTGGCAGGGGATGCACTGCAGAGATCATCTCCAACGAAGGATTGCTGCTGACCAACCACCACTGTGGATTTGGGCAAATTCAAAAACATAGTTCCGTAGAGCATGATTACCTCACTGATGGTTTTTGGGCCATGAGCAGGGAAGAGGAGTTGCCTAATCCCGGACTTACCGCCACCATGATGGTTGGAATGGAAGAAGTAACCGTTAAGGTGCTTGAAGGTGTTACTATTGAAATGACAACTGCTGAAAGGAATACTAAAATAAAGGAAAATGCCCTGCAGGTAATCCGTGATTTTGAAAAAGATTCAGAATACAAGGCTGCGATCAAGCCATTTTTTAAAGGCAACGCTTACTACATGATCATTACCCGGATTTTCAAAGATATCAGGCTTGTCGGAGCTCCCCCTTCCAACATTGGTAAATTCGGCGGAGATACCGACAACTGGATGTGGCCAAGGCATACGGGAGACTTTTCAATATTCCGCATTTATGTGGGCCCCGATGGAAAGCCTGCAGAATTTGCAGAAGAAAATGTGCCTTATAAACCCAATTATTTTTTTCCGATTTCTATTAAAGGGGTTGAAGAAGGAGATTTCACTTTTGTATTTGGTTATCCGGCAAGGACCAACGAATACCTCCCAAGTTATGCCATTGAAATGACAACGGAAATACAAAACCCGGGAAAGATAAAGTTGAGGGAAACACGCCTGGACATTTTCAGCAAATATTCAAACATGGATCCTAAGGTCAGGATACAGTATGCTACCAAACATGCCCGTGTTTCGAATTACTGGAAGAAGATGATAGGCGAAAGCGGAGGTATCAGAAGGATGAATGGCATAGCCCAAAAAGAAGCATTTGAGAAAGAATTCAATGAATGGGCAATCTCTTCACCTGCTATGAAAAAGAAATATGGGAACCTGCTGCCGGCAATGAAAAATACCTATGAGGAAATGATCCCTTTTAATACAGCATACGATTATTACCGGGAGGCAGGGCTGGCCATCGAACTGGTAAGTTTTGCAGGTAAATTCAAAAAACTGGTTGAGCTGAGCCAGGATAAATCAGCAGATTCTTTATTGCTGGACAGCGAACTTCAGAAATTGCAAAAATCCTCAGCCACATTCTTTAAGGACTATTTCCGGACGATAGATGAGGAAGTCATGACCGCTTTGCTCAGACTCTATGACGAAAACATAGACGAGGCATTCAAGCCGGCATTTTTTACCACCCTCTATTCCAAATACAATAGTGACTATAAAGCTTTTACTCAATATGTATTTGACAAATCGATGTTTAAAGAGGAAAATAAAATCAATGACTTTTTATCCGGTTATAAACAAAACCATTACAAGAAAATAGAAAAAGACCCTGCTTACAAAATGTATGCGGATCTGGTTAACTTATACGAAGTCCGGGTCAAGCCTGAACTGACCAGCCTTCGCAATCAGGCCGACAGCCTGCAGCGGATCTTCATGAAAGCACAAATGGAAATGCAGCCCGGTCATCGGTTCTATCCGGATGCCAATTTTACCCTAAGGGTTAC
>JAUXDH010000093.1 GCA_030618545.1 Chlorobiota bacterium | reverse complement strand
AAATATTTATAGAACAAATGAATACAATTTTCAAAAGAGTGCCGTAGGTACGATATCTGAATTTACCTTTAAGTTAATCTGATAACAGTAGTTTCTTATTTAATTTTTTTTACCCATTGGTCTAGTATCCAAGTATCGAATAAGTGCCTAAGGCATATCCTCGGTGAGATGTAAAATCCAGGTAACAGACAGAAAGTTACACTTGAATCTAAATTCCTAAAAGACAATGTTAAAATACCAAAGACTCCTAACTTTTTGAACCAACTTTTTGAGTACTTTTCACCTTTCTTTTTGAGACGTATAATACATGATGAAAAATAATACTACGCATTTCATTTTTCTGTTTTTTCTGATAGTTTTGATCCCCGCCGGAATTCTGGCGCAAACCGCTTCCGTCAGGGGATTTGTTTATGAGGAAGAATCCGGAGAGCCGGCTATCCTGGCAAGTGTTTATCTGCTGGGTACAACCTATGGCGCATCAACCGATGAAAACGGGTATTTTCTTATTTCCAAAATACCACCTGGAGAATATACGTTAATCGCGCAATACCTGGGATTTGACACCATCACGGAACAAATCAAACTGGATGATGGTGATATCATTGCTAAAAAGATTTATCTTGAAAAATCATCAGTAAGACTGGAGACCGTAGAGATTAGTGCAGACAGGATTGAACAGAAAACGGAAACAAGTACTTCCGTAGTAAAGATTACCCCAAAGGATATTAAACTAATACCATCTGTTGGTGGCCAGGCCGACTTTGCGCAGTACCTCCAGGTAATTCCGGGGATCATTTTCACAGGAGACCAGGGAGGGCAGTTTTACGTCCGTGGAGGTTCGCCGGTTCAAAATAAGGTAATGCTGGACGGGATGATCATTTACAATCCTTTTCATTCCATCGGACTGTTTTCTGTGTTTGAAACCGATTTGATCAGAACAGCAGATGTCTATACCGGTGGCTACAATGCCAATTATGGCGGACGCATTTCGTCAATTATGGATATCACTTACAAGGATGGGAACAAAAAACGATGGACCGGTGCGGTAGGCGCTTCCACTTTCGGCGCCAGGGCATTAATTGAAGGTCCTATAGTAAAGCAGAAAGCGCCCGACAAAGGAAGCGCCTCACTTATACTTTCATACAAAACCTCATATTTGTCGCAGAGTTCAAAGATTTTCTACAGCTATATCAACGAAGACGGCATCCCTTTTGATTTCAGCGATATCTATGGGAAGGTTTCTTTCAATGCCGCAAATGGAAGCAAGATCAGTTTCTTTGGTTTTGGATTCAGTGATAATGTAACAGAATACCAGGCAATAGCCGATTTTGGCTGGAAATCATACGGCGGCGGAACTAATTTTGTCATTATTCCGGGACGTTCCGCAGTACTCATTGAGGGCACACTTGCCTATTCTCAATACAGGAGTCAGATAAATTCAGCCACCTTAAGCAAACGCGAAAGCTATATCGGCGGTTTTACCATGGAATTGGATTTTACCTACTTCATGGGTAAAAACTCTTTGCAATATGGAATTGAGATGCAGGGATTCCGGACAGAATATATTTTCGAAAATTTTCTTGGCCAGAAGAATGAATTGATTGAGAATACAACGCAATTGGGACTTTATGTGATGTACAAAGCCACCGTTGGAAAGTTTATTATCGAACCCGGATTTCGTTTGCAATGGTATGCCTCCCTGGCGAATACCTCTCCGGAGCCGAGGCTGGCGATAAAATACAATGTAACAGATAGGTTCAGGCTGAAACTGGCAGCAGGAATCTATTCGCAGAACTTTATTGCAGCTACTTCCGACAGGGATGTGGTGAACCTGTTTTATGGATTTATTTCCGGACCGGAAAACCTGCCCAAAACATATGATGGTGAAGATTTGGACCATAAGCTGCAGAAATCAAACCACCTCATCCTGGGAGCTGAGGTCGATATCGGGCGATTTATTAACCTGAATATTGAAGGATACTACAAATACTTCCCTCAATTAACAAACGTCAACCGCTTTAAGATATACGACGAAGCATCAGCACCTCCTGGAGCATCTGACGTTGAAACAAAAGATTTTATCGTAGAAAGAGGAAATGCCTATGGTGTTGACATGGCCCTCAAATTCGACAGGAAAAACCTGTACATATGGTTTGTTTATTCCCTTGGCTATGTTAATCGTCAGTATGAAGGCCGTGATGGTAACCTGATTACCTATACACCTCATTTCGACAGAAGACACAACGTCAACGTGGTTCTCGCATACACTGCCGGGGCAAAAAGGCAATGGGAATTCAGTGCCCGCTGGAACCTCGGCTCAGGTTTCCCGTTTACCCAGGTTCAGGGCTTTTATGAGTACCTTACATTGCCCGGAGGAATTAATTCAAATTACGCTACTGAAAACGGACAACTTGGGGTTATTTATGCTGACTTGTTTGAGGGCAGACTTCCTTATTATCATCGACTTGATATTGACGTAAAATACAATCTTTTCCTCGGCGCCAGATCCCGTCTCGTCTTCGACCTGAGTGTGATCAATGTGTATGATCGCCAGAACGTTTTTTATGTTGACCTCATTACCGGTGATGTTGTATACCAGCTCCCCATCATGCCAAGCTTTGGCATTACCTTCTATTTCTAACAGATTTTTAATGGCCTCTTTAATATAAATCATAATGCAAAAGATTAATCGTTTTTTGGGATGGATGATGGTATTGGCCCTATCCATACAATTTACAGCTTGTGAGCAAGAAAAAGAAATAAATATGAAAGCACCCTCTGCAAAAAAAATTAAAAAGGAGTTTGTCGAGTTCGGTAATACGAGAGTGGATAACTACTACTGGCTGAACAACAGGGAGGATAAGGAAGTGATCAGCTATCTGGAGGCTGAGAACACTTATACCAAAGAGGTGATGAAAGATACTGAAATGCTCCAGGATAAGATCTTTAACGAGATTGTCGGCAGAATCAAGCAAACAGATATGTCGGTGCCATACATCCTGAATGGATACCAGTATTATACGCGATATGAAGAAGGGAAAGAATATCCTGTGTACTGTCGAAAGAAGTTAATTCAGGATGCACCTGAAGAGGTGATGCTGGATGGGAATAAGATGGCTGAAGGTTATCCATATTTTCAGATTGGAAGCTGGGAAGTCAGCAAGAGCAATGAAATGCTTGTCTATAGCGTGGATACTGTAAGCCGGAGAAAATATACCCTCCATTTTAAAAGCCTGAAAACCGGAGAAGTGTACGAAGAAAGTATTCCTAATACATCAGGGAATGTAACATGGGCAAATGACAATAATACAGTTTTCTACGCTATTAAAGATGAAACACTCAGGCCCTACAAAATATTAAAGCATAAGCTGGGAAATCCTGTTGATATTGATCCGGTCGTTTATCACGAAGATGATCCAACTTTTTCCAGCTATGTTTATAAAACAAAGACCGGCAAATACATGGTCATTGTTTCCGGCAGTACACTTTCAGACGAATACAGAATACTTGATGCCGGTAAACCGGATGGTGAGTTTAAGGTTTTTCAGGAAAGGGAAAGAGAACTTGAATATTCCATTTCTCATCAGGGTGATCGTTGGTTGATCAGAACCAATATGGATGCAAAGAACTTCAGGTTGATGGAGACAAAGGAAAACAAAACCGGAAAGCAGCAGTGGCAGGAAATAATCCCCAACAGGGAGCAGGTATTGCTTGAAGGTGTGGATGTGTTTAAGGACTATTTTGTGCTTACTGAAAGAGAAAACGGCCTGGTTCGTTTCAGGGTATTTAATCTGGAAAATAAAAGTGAACATTATGTGGCATTTCAGGAAGTGGACTACTATGCCTATACCGGTTCTAATCCTGAATATAATTCAAGGCATTTGAGATATGGCTACACATCCTTAAAGACTCCCACTACCATTTACGACTACGATTTGGTTTCCAGAGAGTCAACATTAAAAAAGCAGTATGAAGTTCTAGGAGGGTATAATCCTGAAGAATATGCTACGGAAAGGATTTATGCAACTGCAAGAGATGGCGTGAAAGTTCCTGTATCCATCGTGTACAAAAAAGGATTTAAAAAAGACGGGTCACAACCTCTGTTGTTGTATGGTTACGGCTCCTATGGCTATAGTGTAGAATCCACCTTTCGGTCATCAAGGTTAAGCCTGCTGGACCGTGGATTTGCTTATGCCATTGCCCATACCAGGGGTGGTGAAGAGTTGGGAAGGCAATGGTACGAGGATGGAAAACTCCTGAAGAAAAAAAATACTTTCTTTGATTTCATCGATTGTGGTAAGTTCCTGGTAGAAAATAATTATACCTCAGGAGAAAAACTTTTTGGACTGGGTGGAAGTGCCGGAGGATTACTGATTGGCGCTGTGGTAAATTATGAACCCGACCTGTTCCATGGTGTTATTGCTGCCGTGCCGTTCGTAGATGTCATCACCACTATGCTTGATGAGAGCATCCCACTTACAACAAGTGAATATGATGAATGGGGGAACCCAAATGAAGAGCAGTATTACGATTATATGTTATCTTATTCTCCCTATGACCAGGTGGAAGCGAAAGAGTACCCTAATATGCTGGTGACTACCGGTCTTCACGACAGCCAGGTGCAATACTGGGAGCCGGCAAAATGGGTTGCTAAACTGCGGGAACTGAAAACGGATGATAGGCAGTTGCTGCTCTGGACAAATATGGATTTTGGCCACAGCGGTGCATCCGGCAGGTTTGAGCGCTACAAAGAGACTGCTTTAGAATATGCTTTTATGTTTCAACTGCTTGGTGTAGAGGAGTAGAAATTACAATGCTCCAGCCATAGATTCGTTTTTCACTTCCAGTTTAAAACCTATTCCATGTACGTTTGTAATGCGTACTTCGGGATCTTCTTTGAGGTATTTTCTTAACTTCGTGATGAATACATCCATGCTGCGTCCGATGAAATAATCATTCTCTCCCCAAATGGTTTCAAGGGCAACATCTCTTGGCAGAAGGTTGTTCATGTTCAGGCACAGTAATCTTAACAGACTGGTTTCCTTCCTTGTTAAACGTCTTTCTTCACCTCCGGAAATGAGCATCATATTTGTGCAATCGAATCTTAACTTGCCAATGTCAAAAACCTCTGTTTCTTTGGTGTTGCTACCCGGATCCTCCAGAATAGCACATCTTTTCATAATGGCTTTTATCCTCAGGTTGAGTTCTTCCGTGCTGAAGGGCTTTGTTACATAATCATCACAGCCGGTTTGAAAACCACGAATGCGGTCTTCCTTCATGTTTTTGGCAGTAAGAAAAATAATTGGAATCGTTGGGTTCTGTTTGCGGACATCCTCAGCCAGGGAAAACCCATCTTTCTTAGGCATCATCACATCGAGTATCAGAAGGTCATACTTATCCCTGTTAAAGAATTCAAGACCTTTCTCCCCATCACCGGCGTGTTCCACATCATACCCAATCATTTCAAGGTAATCCTGAAGAATCATACTCAGGTTTGGATCGTCTTCTACAAAAAGGATTTTCGCACTTCTTGTATCTATTTCCATTAGCTTATTTGTTTAGTAATATTCTCATCAACCTTTCTGTTTAACAGAAAGAAGATGGTGTTTGTTTAGTCGCAATATAAAAAACATCCTTACAACATTATTATTTGTTAAAGGGCAAATAAACATCGAAGGATGAGCCTTTGCCGGGTTCACTTTCCAGATGTATGCGTCCATGATGAAAATCCACGACCGATTTCGCATAGTACAAACCCAGTCCAAATCCTCTTACTTCATGAATGTTTCCGGTAGGCACACGGTACAGGCTTTTGAAAATATTCTTTTGATGGTGCAGATCAATTCCAATTCCATTGTCTTTAACCCTCACGCAAATCCCATATTTGTCATTCCATGTCTTTATTTCAACATTTGGCTTATCTGTTGAATATTTAATGGCGTTGTCCATCAGGTTGTAAAACACATTGCCAATGTGCGTTTTGTCAGCTACAATCTGAGGTTCCCCGGCTTCAAGGTCAACTTTGATCATTACCTCGTTTTCTTTTAAGCGGAGTTCAAAACTTTCAATTACTGATTTCAGAATTTCATGGAGGTTGATCTTTTTTAATCTGAATCTCTGACCACCCCGTTCCAGAGTAGCAACCTGAAGTACCTGTTCTACCTGCCCCTGAAGACGCAGGTTTTCATCGAGGACAACTTTAGCATATTTTTTGATCCTGTCCGTGTTTTTTTGAACTTCCGGTTTCATTAACATTTCACCGGCCAGTATTGAAGTAGCTATGGGCGTTTTGAATTCATGCGTCATATTATTGATGAAATCGGTTTTGATTTCCGAGAGCCTTTTTTGCTGAAGGATAGCAAAAATGACATAAACAAAGCTGATGGTGAGTACGATCAGAAAAAAAACGGACATCAGGAGCCAGCCTTCCATCCTCTGCAATAGCACGCTCCTTTTTGTCGGAAAAAAAACGCTCAGAAAATAATCCCCGGATTTGTAAATGCTGGATACCGAAAACTGAAACGGTGAATCCAGTAACGCCTCTTCCTGATCAATATAATTTCCGGTAACAAAACGGTTGTTGTTTTTATTGTAGATGGCATATGAGTATGTGTCACCCAGTTCCATCCAGACAAGTTCTTCCCACATGAGGGAATCCAGCATCTGTGGAACAATGTAATCGGTTACTTCAAGGCGTGGCTTATTGCAAGACAGATCGTAAAGGTGTTGCTGAAAAACAGTGTCGTTTTTGTTATCCAAGAGTCTGTTTAATACGCTCTTTAAGGCAATACGCACGCTGTTATCAAATTGATCCTCGGCAAGGTCCATCGACTTCTGAACCCAGTATAACTGTGTCAGAACAATCCCCAACAACGAAATGGAACTCAATACAACAATGATAACGATAGCCTTTTTTTTCATTTGTTAATTTCAAAAGTATGCCCAAACATGCTGTGTGCATTTCAATTTAACAAAATATTAACAGTTTTTAACAATGACTTAACAACAAAGGCTTCGATACTGTCCTATTTTTGGCTCATTAATTAATTTTAAAAAAAGAAAAATGAGATTAAAAGTATTAGCACTGAGTTTAAGCCTATTGTTTTTTACAAGCATAGCCACATCAACATTTGCAATGACCGTGAACACCACCAACGACATTATGCTAGTTGATGATGATGACAAAAATAAGAGTAAAACAACAAAGAAGTCGGATAAATCTGCTGAATGTTCAGCAAAGAAATCATGCTGTGAAAAATCATGCGACGACAAAAAGTCAAGCAAAAGCAGCGACGACAAAAAATAACTTTTTCATTAATTAATTTGGTTTGAGGCCCTCTAACAGTCCTGTTGGGGGGCTTTTCGGGTTAGACAGAAGATCTGAGACAGAAGACCTGAGACACTTGCATTCATTCCCGAACCCTGACCAATAGTTTCTCATCAAAAAGATATACAATAGCTGTATTTAATTCTTTAACGAAGTCGAATTCTTCACTCTCAATTTTTCTTGCCAGAATACCGTATTTGCATATCACCAGAATTTTATTCTCCTCTGTTTGATTGATCGAATACAATAGCTGAGCATATTTGTTTTTTACTTCTACAGGATTATTGCTGCCGACCAATTCCACCGGTTTGCTGAACTCGATAAGATATGAATACTGGTCCCTGCCCTGAAAGTCGGGGTAGTAATCAAGATAACGCGGGCCGTTTATATCCTCATGAAATACCAGCTTAAACCAATTGCCGATCCTTATCTCAATTGCTGAGTCATTTTCAAACACAATATCATTAGCGGAGTAATTAAGGTTAATGGTTGTTTTGAAAGGATAATATATTTCCGGATGCTCAGGCTCTATCTTTTCAACCTCAACATTTTCGGATACATTCCAAACAGGATTGAGGTACTTTGGATTTATAGTTGAGTCTATAGGTTTTTCACAATACACACAGCGTGTCAGTGTGGAATACTGTCCTGATACATAAACCCTGGTCTGGAAAGCAGCAGTACTTTTATCAAGATCAATGTTTACCATACTTTGCACCTTACGGTAATTGTCTTTAGGATTACTTGCGGGGGTCCTTGTTTCCCTGTACTTCGAGTTGAAATTTCTTCTGCCGCTGCCAACATCAAATGGGTAATAAGCAGCAGTAAAATCATAATCCTCCGGGAAAATAAACCTGGGATTTGCATAGTCGTAGATGTGCAGCAGCATAACAGGGATATCCTCATAATAGAAAGGCATTTCATCCAGATAATAATGGTTTTTATCGGATCGGGGAATTACATAGCCTCCTGTGCCATTATGGAAAACAGCCAGGTACATCAGGTCATTCGTATGTACAGTTGGACAGTAGATGGGGCTTACGCTACCTGTTCGCTTATCTACAGGATAGGCGGTAAAAAGGTCTTTAGCCAGCCTGGGTATCATATTTCCATAGATACGTTCAAGGCTATTATCTGAAACGGTATATCCCCACAATTCAACTCCCGGCCGTTGCCTGATATGCTGCTCCTCTGCCATGTAGTATTTTACCGCATTGTCGTATCTCACACTGTCCACCATAAATTGCTGAAAATACCTCATACGTGCTATTCCTGTAGAATCAACTGGTGCTTTTGCTATGATTTTATCAGCAACTTTCTGGTAATAGATGTTATTCTTATTCATATTCCCGATCACATTATCCCACATTTCCACCCTGATCTGGTCTTGTCTTCTTTTGGCCAGAAAAAAATATATTGGAATAAATTCCATTTTGTAAGAGTCAAAATGAGTATACTCAAATTCATAAGGCTGAGGTACGAAAATCATATGAGGTAATTCTTCGTAAGGCCTGCTGCCTGCTTCATCGAGTAAACCAGGGAGGTTTTGATACTCCCAGCTATAGCATATTTCATTTCCATCAATAGCCACTTGAGGAGCGTCCATGTTTGCAAAAAGTGAATCCACTTCCATGTTTACGTTGTAGCGCCAATTTAGCCTGATTGTCTTTTTGGGGTACCTGCCATGCAGAAAAATCCTGTTGGATAGAAGTCGTATCCAATTTTCCCTGAAAGCTATGCGGTAATGATAGCTTACTTCGATAGTATCATAAGTGTTTATGTCATCAATAGCATATTTGTATAGATTAGTGGCGCCAAAAAAACCTTTGCGGTCAATAACCCTTTTTTGTGCGATTGAGGCATTTACTTCAATTTGTTTTTTTTCGCCGTCCTGAATAAGAAAAGCTTCAAATTTTCGTACCTGGATATCGTCATAATCCCAGTCTGTATTTCTGATTGCCGGAGCGTGGAAAATGTACAATTCATCAAATCTTTTTGGCAGGACAAATGGCTGGTAGCTTTTTATTCCTTTCTCATTTTTAAATATGATCACTGATGTGTTTTTAACATCCACATTGATGAACTCTGCTTTTTCGCCGGTGAATGTCACATCCATATTTTCCTGCAGTATGACCAGGTCTTCATATTCGCAGTAAATATCGAATAGACTATCTGAAACCTGTGAATAGGAATTCAGGAATAGAAAGACAGAAACAACCATTGTGAGGGCATTCTTTTTCATGAGGTTTTGGTTGGGTTATACCAATTAAAGTATAAAAGTAGTAAAAGAGACACCAAAAAACAACAGCCCATGAACTAATTCACGGGCTGTTATTATTTTGATTTTGTTCCAGCCGATTATCTCACCATAACCTTTTTCACAAGTTTCTGTCCCCCTGCATTGATAACCACAAAATATAATCCCTGATCGAAATCTGTAACTGCAGCCTCCAGGGTTCTCAATCCACCAGGTAACTGACCGGAGTAGATCTCTTTGACAGCTCTTCCCTGAAAATCATACAATGTTACCTTGACTGTTGAATTATTCTTCAGGTGCATATTGATGTAAATGTTTGAAGATGCAGGATTGGGATGAACGATAAAATCGCTGACAGGACCTTCGGCAATGGCTTCATCCACACCAACAAAATCGGGTGTTTGAAGTTTCTTATCCGTGTAGAGCCTGAATTCTCCCTGTTCAAGTTTTATCTTTTCATTTACATCAGTAACCTCGATAGAATTACCGGTCCAGAAATCATACCATGTTCCGGTTGAATAAAAATAGGGATCAATCTCTCCTTCAACAACATCGAAATTGCCAAGAATGACGACCGACATATCTGATGAAGTAAGCCGGATCTTTTTCATGGCGTCTCCTGCATCAAGATCAAAATCATCTGTTTCAAACACATCTTCTTTGGTTGTCAGGTCGATCAATGAAGTCCAGGTATACATCAGTGTTCTGCGGCGCCACTGTTCAAGGTAATCCCATCTTGGAGGCTTTTCGCAAAGACGGCATTCGTTCCCGGGGTTGTCCGGATCGTAATTGATGGAATAGTCGTATCCTCTTTCCCCAAATTGCCAGATCATTTTAGGTCCCGGAACGGTAAAGAAGAAATTCGCTGCAAGAGCCTGGCGTTGAAGCCCAATTGTCGTATCCCTTATGTTATAATTCTGCTG
>JAUXDH010000040.1 GCA_030618545.1 Chlorobiota bacterium | reverse complement strand
TTCTTTCTGATGTATGGTAAACATTAATTGATTTGTCACAGGATTAGGATAAGTGATGACTGTAACATCCAAATCAGTTTTTCGGTGTAGTTCAGGAAGGGTGATCTCCACCTCCTGTAGTTTATTACCATCCATCCCAATAAAATTACCTCCCTGTATCAGTTTAAAGCGCCCACTTTCACTACTGCTGTTGTTTGGTTCAAAATGGATAGTAGCCAATTTGTCACCCTTATCAATCGAACTTTCGTAAAGGTTTTGATCGAGCCAGATGAATGAAACCAATCCCTTATCCGGTTCAAGGCCGTAATGGAAATTATCATCAGGCCCTTCAATGTCAATAATGCTGATCATTTCCGCCGGGTATTCCAGGCTAAAATTAAAACCAGCTAAATTATTGAAATCCCTGGCTAAAATATCTACGGTCATTTTATTTGCTGATATATCGAAGGGAATAGTTGTAATATGGACCAACTCTTCAAATCTTCCTCCTCCTAATGGGGGATCAACATCTCCACTACCTGAACCAAGGTTAGAAATTGTATCCCCGTTTGACCGGTTAGAAAACTCGATGTAATTCTCCTCAAACACCCAATCCCCGACCGGGAAAGGTTCATCATACAGGATATGATAAATGATGACTATAATGTAATCGAGCCATTCCACATCTTCATTGCCATCTACATCTGCGGCCAGGTACTGGATAGGTTCTAACTCATACATGCCAAGCAGGTAAAGCATCAGGTAGTAGGCATCTGTGAGGTCAACACCGGCAGGTTCGGCATCCGAACTGTATTTAACAAAATAGGCCCCATCGCTTACGCTGTCAAACTGGAATAAACCATTTACATCCGTTTGGGCAGCATACATAAGGGTATTTAAACTGTCGTATAAACCTACATCAACATCCTCCATTGGAGAATCTTCATTGCCATGATAATACACATATCCCACCAATTGATTCTGTGCAAACATCAGATTTGACGATGCAATGATCAGACCCAGAAAAAGCATTTTCATCCCTACTATCCTTTTATACCACATAATTACTAAAATCAAAAGAGTCTACCTTATTTATTAGTACCATAAAAGGTAATTTTTGTACCCCCCTTACGGTAAAAAATTTCCTTTTTTCTTTGAGAAGAAAATATAAATCGGTTACTTAAAGAGCCTCACGATGTCGTTTCCGTTAGCCAGGATGAGTAAACTGAACAATATCACCATGCCTGCAATCTGGGCATATTCAAGAAATTTGTCACTTGGTTTGCGCCTTGCAATGATTTCGTACATCAGGAACATCACATGCCCTCCATCAAGCGCGGGTATTGGAAGGATATTAAGGATAGCCAGCATGATGGATAAAAAAGCTGTTAACCGCCAGAATCTTTGCCAGTCCCACTCTGAAGGAAAAATACTCCCTATAGTGATGAATCCCCCAACACTTTCATATGCTTTTACTTCGGGAGAGAACAGCAGTTTAAGTTGCTTGAGGTAATTGCCAATCTCATACCAAGTACGGCTAAAACCCGCTGGAATAGCCTCTCCAAAAGAATAGTTGAGTTCCCTCAATTCGAAAAACTCATTCAGATCGCCTTTCGGATAAACACCAATCAAACCATTTTCACTAAGCTGCATGGCCAGTTGAAGGGTATCGCTATTTCGTTTTACATCAATGACGACCGCTTCATTCTTATGCTTTTGTATTTCATCCCGGAATTCAGCGAAGTAGCGGTATTCCATTCCATTGATGCCAAGAATTGTATCCCCAGCGTGCATCCCCGCATCCTCGGCTGCCGAGTTTTTTGAAAAACTACTCGCTATAAATGGAATCCGCACCATGAGGAAAGGAGACTTATGTTTGACCAGCTTACTGAGACTACCCTCAGGAAAAACAACCTCTACGGTATCTCCATCCCGCAAAACTGTTGCTGATTTGGATTCGTTAAGGATGAGGTTAATCGGTATTTTTTCAAAGTTCTCAATGTATTCACCGTCCAGATAAAGAATCTGATCACCATTTCTAAACCCCATTTCCTGTGCCAGTGAATCAGCACTGATGCCATATTTGTTGGCTTCGGATGTGGGCAGGTATTTTTCACCATAATAACTGAGCAGAAAAATGTAGATGAATACGGCAAGTACCACATTCATTATCACACCTCCCAGCATAATGATCAACCGCTGCCACGCAGGCTTTGACCGGAACTCCCATGATTGCGGTGGCTGCTTCATCTGCTCCTTATCCATCGATTCGTCAATCATTCCGGAGATTTTTACATACCCTCCGAGAGGTAGCCAGCCCATTCCGTATTCGGTGCCTTTGTAATTGAATTTAAAGATCGAAAACCAGGGATTGAAGAATAAATAAAACTTTTCTACCCGTGTTTTAAAAATCCTAGCTGCCATAAAATGTCCGAACTCATGAACAATCACGAGGATCGACAAACTTAAAATCAGTTGAAGTATTTTTATCAATATATCCATTCTGCTGTCTAATCAACTTTTTGTATAAACTCTTTCGCTTTCAATCGCGCCATCTTATCTGTCTCGATCAAGTCTTCCAGAGAGGGCTCATTGATAAACGATACAGATTGCATACAATTATCCACCACTTCCGGAATTTGTAAAAAATTAACATTTTGCTCCAGGAATCCTTCCACTGCCATCTCATTGGCAGCATTGAGGATGCATGGCATGTTTCCTCCTTTTTCGAGGGCCTCAAAAGCGAGTGCAAGATTACGAAAAATATCAACATTGGGAGCCTCAAAATTTAAGGACTTAAGCTCCAATAAATCAACACGTTTAACCCTATTCGCCAAACGATCAGGATAGGTTAGTGCAAACTGGATAGGCAAACGCATATCTGGCTGGCCCAACAAAGTTTTTACCGATCCATCTGTAAAATAGACTAGTGAATGGACAATGCATTCAGGGTGAACAACCACTTCAATCTGTGATGGCAAAACATCAAAAAGCCAATAAGCTTCGATAGCTTCCAGTCCTTTATTCATCAATGAAGCCGAGTCGATACTGACTTTAGCGCCCATATTCCAGACAGGATGCTTAAGCGCCATTTCAGGTGTAACGACTTCAAGTTGTTTCATTGTATAACCCCTGAAAGGCCCTCCCGATGAAGTCAAAACCAGCTTTTCCAAAGGGTTATTATACTCACCCATCAGACATTGGAAAATAGCCGAGTGTTCTGAATCAATTGGAATAATCCGGGATTTGTTCTCCAAAGCAGCTTTTCTTAAAAGATGACCTGCAACAACAAGGCTCTCCTTATTTGCCAGTGCCACACTTTTGCCTTTTTCAATGGCCGATAAAGCGGGCATTAAACCGGCAAACCCCACTACAGCAACCACCACAAGGTCTATACTTTCCATATCTATGACCTGTGCAATTGCCTCCTTACCGGCATACACTTTAATGTCCAGCGGGTCGAGCGCCTCAAATACTTTGCGGTATAGATTTTCATTTTCAATGATCGCCACATTGGGCCTGTACTTCATTGACTGCCGGATCAGCAGATCAGCATTGCTATGAGCTGTAAGTACTTCTGCTTCCAGGAACCCGGACTGCCAGTCGATGACCTCCAGCGTTTGCCTGCCGACAGATCCTGTAGAACCAATAATGGCGATATTCTTTTTCAAAATTGGCGCGTTAGTTGAAAATAATGTATTCTTCCGGATTCAATGGTGTTCCGTTATACCAGAGTTCAAAGTGCAGATGAGGTCCGGTGGTCAGTTCGCCGGATTGTCCTGCTATTGCAATTGGCTCTCCTGCTTTGGCTATGTCTCCTTCACTTTTTAAAAGAACAGAATTGTGTTTGTATACCGAGACCAGGTTCTGCTCATGCTGTAAAACTATGACATGACCGGTTTCAATAGTCCAACCCGCATAGATAACTGTTCCCTCTAAAGTGGCCATGACTGCCTCATTTTTAGCGATAACCACGTCAATCCCATAATGCTTTTCCGTATGATCAAATGGTGAGGTGATGATTCCGTTTAATGGTCTGAAAAAGTTGAAATTGCGAATGGAAGTTCTTGAAGATTCAGCCTTTACTCCCGATTCCGTAAAGTAAAGGTTGTACATTTCCTGTGATTCGAATTCCGCCCGGAGAATGCTATCCTGTTCTGACTTGGTAATGGTGATTGAATCATAGAGGATGCCCTCATTTTCCAACTCAGGCTGTACGTGAAGATCATTATTATCCTCAATTATATTTTTAATATTCTGCAGGTAAATATCTTTCTGGCGCATGCTGTTGGTTAACGAATCGGCTATCATGTTCAGTTTGTACAATTCTTTTCGCTGATCAATATCTGGATAGCCGGGAATATATTCCCGTATTGGTGTATACGCAATCAGAAAAAAAGTGAAGACAATTAATATGACAATTATACTCAGCAGAGAAATAATTACATTCATTCTGGAAAGCCTGAAAGAAAAACGTTCTTCAAAAGTCTGCTCATTAAGCAATACCAAACGGTAGATAACACGCAGTTTTTGATACCATTTTTCCCTGGATTTGCGTTTAGCCATTGTAAGTAAATTGAAGGCAAAGTTATAAAAGGTGTATGAAAATCTTCTCAGTTACTTCATTATCTGTAAACTCATGCTATTTTTGCCAATCCTAATTGTAATAATTTTATAAAAAATTAGTTATACAGGAAAATTAGCCTATTGAATCCCAAAAAGTTAAATATTGGTTTTTCTCTGATTGCCGTACTGATTGGACTGTTGGTGATTTCAGGATGTTCTACTAAAAAGAACACCTGGACGAGGAGGGCATATCACAGTGTTACCTGCAAATACAACGTATACTGGAATGGAGGTAACAGCCTGAGAGAAGGGTCTAAAAATCTCCAGGAAAACATTGCTGAGAACTACAATGACGTACTCCGGGTTTACAACTATGGGGAAAAGGTTGATGCCCAAAAAACCTATCCCAAGATGGACCGAACCATTAAAAAGGCATCCATTGGCATTCAGAAACATTCCATGTATTTCGGTGGCAGGGAAAGGATTAAGTGGGTTAGACGCAGTTACCTCATGATGGGAAAGGCACATTTTATCAAGCAGGACTACATCAGCGCCAGAAGGGTTTTTGATTATGTGGCTAAAGATTATGAGGAAGATCCGATACATTATGAAGGATATCTGTGGTTAGCGAAAACCCATATCCAGATGGAGCGTTATGAGAAAGCTATAGCCACATTGAATTTTCTGCAGAGCAAGCTTGATGAACCGGATTTTCCTTCCAGCGTAGAAAGGGATCTTGTACTTGTTCAGGCAGATTTTTTTATCGCTACTGAAGATTACAATGCAGCCTACTCTTATCTGGAAAGGGGTATTGAGCTAGGTAATGAGCGTGACGTAATTACAAGAACTAATTTTATCTTAGGTCAGATTAACCAGATGGACGGCGATCTTGATCTTGCCACGGCTTATTACAAAAAAGTCGTCAACAGAAATCCTGATTACATCATGGCTTTTGAAGCAAGGATGAATATGGCTCAATGCTATGATGAAGGCACAGGCGACAGCAAAAACATCATTAAGGTTTTGAATAAGATGGCGAAGGATTACAGGAATAAGGAATTCCTCGACCAGATTTATTACGCTCTTGCAGATGTTGCCCTTAAAGATGGAAATATTGAACAAGCCGTTGAATATCTCAAGTTATCGGTTAGTACCAGTGTAAAGGACAATTATCAGAAATCGACTTCTGCCCTCAGGCTTGCCGATCTTTATTTCGAACAATCAGAATACGTTCCTGCCGAGGCCTATTACGATACTGCTGTAACGTTCTTACCACCGGGTTATCCCAACTACGATATCATTAAAAACAAAGCAAATGTTTTATCCGAAATAGTTATTTATGCCCAGACCATTAATTTACAGGACAGTTTGCAGCGCCTTTCTGCCATGGACAGTATAGAACTCTACGCTGTAATCGACCATATAATCGAAGATTACAAAATCAACAAAGAAAAAGAACAGGAAGAGATTGAAGAGATGATGGAGTCGGGCGGCACCCAGTTCGTAAATGTAAGTGATCGGAGTAGCCAGAGACTCGGAGGTAAATGGTATTTTTACAATTCTCAGGCTATGGGAACAGGCAGGTCAGAATTCCTTGGTAAATGGGGTAACCGTAAGCTTGAAGATAATTGGAGAATTTCTGATAAAAGGGGAATGTTACAGGGTGTTGCTGATGAAGAAGTATCTGAAAAAATAGAACCTGCCAGGGGAGATTCCATTCAGGCTGAAGCCAGGCCTACTGATCCAATGACCCGCGGATTTTATCTCGCCGATATTCCTAAAACTGAGGAAGAGCTTATTGCATCTGAAGAAATGATCATCGAAGCTTACCAGAAGCTTGGATTTCTATACCTTGAAGAACTAAATGATACGATCAATGCGCTGGAAACTTACCTTGAGTTTCAGCAAAAATATCCTGATAATAAATACCGGATAGAATCATGGTATGCCCTTTACAAGATTTACAACCAGAGAGGTGATGCGGAAAAGGCCGCCTATTATAAGAGCTTGATTGTGAGTAATTATCCGGAAAGTGATTACGCTAAGGTAATTATGGATCCGGATTATTTCATTAAACAATCAGAAGAGAAAGGGAAGTCGGCCAAGCTTTACGAGCGTGCTTACCTGGCATTTGAGCGTGAGCAGTGGTTCCGGGTAATCACTTATGCTGACAGGGCTGTGGTAGAATATCCAACCGACACTGTTTTGATTCCCCGCTTCCTCTTCCTCAGAGCCATTTCACTTGGGAAAGTAGATGTTCCGGATACACTTTATGCAGCATTGGACCGCCTGATCATCACCTATCCCAAAAGCCCTGTCATACCCAGGGCACAAAGCATACTGAGGATGCTTCAGCTTGAGTATGGTCTGGGAATACCTGAAGACAAGAAACAAGAGTTACTTGAAGGCGGGTCAAAAGAACCCTCACTCTTTTCTTATGACCCTGATGCATTGCATATGTTTCTGATCGTTACCAATTCGGGGGAAGTAGAAACCGATCCGCTAAAAGTAAGATTGTCTGACTTCAAGAAAAAGTATTTCCGCCTCGAACGGCTTAGGATAAAAAGCGTGATGCTCGACAATCAGCAGGCATTGATTACCATTGGTAATTTTGAAAATGCAGAAAAAGCATTTAATTTTTTTGCAACAGTAGCTAATGATGAATATGTATTATCCGGCATGTCACCTAAAGATTACGAACTATTCACTATTTCAATAAATAACTACCCGATTTTTTACCGGGAAAAAAACGTCACTGCCTACCGGGAGTTTTTTGATGATTATTATAAAGAAGATTGATTGTACCAATTAAAAAGAAAACCTTAATTTTACATACATTGAAAAAGATGAAAAACGGTAACGGAGAGAGTCAGACGAGAAACCTCATTTCTCAGGGAACTCGTATTCAGGGTGATATTGAGTCAGCGGGGGATTTCCGTATTGAGGGCTTTGTAAATGGCACTGTGAAAGCGAAAGGAAAGATCGTAGTAGGTGAATCGGGCCAGATTGAAGGCCAGGTACAATGCCAGAGTGCTGATATTTCAGGAAGGGCAAAGATTAAACTGGAGGTTACTGATCTTACTATTTTAAGAGCTACTTCAAAGTTTTCAGGAGATATTGTAACAAAAAAAATATCAATAGAGCCCGGGGCATTATTTTCCGGAACCTGCCAGATGGCTGCTGAGGGACCGGTATCTCCTCTTAAACCCAAAACCTGATTTTGGATAAAAACCAAAAAAAAGACAGCCCTTTAAAATTCTATGCAAAATATTCCAGCCTTGCATTCCAAATGATCGTAATCATTCTTGCAGGAGCGTTTGGAGGCAGGGAACTGGATAAACTCATCGAATGGGAGTTTCCGGTATTAACAGTCGTTTTAACAATACTTGCTGTTGTAGGAGCTACAATCTATGGTATGCGTGGATTGTTCAGGCAAGATAAATAATCCGTTTATGGTCGATTACCCAAAAGCCTCATACAAAAGTTTTATAAGGAGTTTAACAGTTTACACAGTAATACTGGCTGTGATTAGCTATGTGATCAGGCATTGGGTGCCGGAAATTCCCATCACTTCATCTTACCTGTTTATTATTCTTTTCATGTTTGGGGTAACACTTGCTATTCTTTGGTTACTTAACAAAAGTATGGATGTAAAGCTGAGTCGCTTTGCAAATGCGTTCATGCTTTTAATCTTTGGGAAAATACTTTTTTACATAGTCATAATATTTATTTATGCTTACCTGAATCGTGATGAGGCAGTTTCCTTCATTATCAGTTTTTTCATCTATTATATTTTTTACACAGGATTTGAAATATTCGTCCTGCTAAAGATCAATCAGCAGAAAGAAAACAGTTGAAACGGATACCGGCCTGATCTGTTTCTAATTCAATCCTTTTTCATCTTTCAGATCGATAGCAACTTTATTATCTTCTAATTATTCAATTTATACTAATTTAAAATAAGTACAAAGACCTAAATAACAGGAGCATAAAGATTTATTCCTTCAAGATAGCACAAAAGGACAAGGCCATTTTCAACTGCCGTGCGGTTATGTTCAATAAATTTCTAATTTTAGGCTTCAATTCATCAGACGATCGGTTGAGAAATGATAGTTAAAGGTTCAGTAGAAGACTTCATATATATCCTTATCGGAATCATTTGGATTGCTTTCAGCATTTACAAGGGGTTTAAAGGATCACAAAAGAAAAAGGCTGAGTCTTTAACCACAGAGGATCATTATGAAGAAGAACCTGGAGATGTTTCCGAAACAAAGGTGAGAAAATCTGTCTTTGATTCCTTTCTGGAGGAAATCATTAAACAGGATGAACCTGTTCCCCATTCACCTGTGGAAGTCAATAAAGAAAGTGAGTCCACTGCCCGATATGAGGACCACGTTTCTTCTGTTACATCATCCTATGATGATTTTCATGAAGAAAGCAACTATCCCGGTCAAACTGACGTCTATAATGAAGAGAGGACCGCAACTAAACCAACAAAGCAAGAAAAACTGATTACCTATCTGCCGAGAAGAAGGAGACCGCGGATCGATTTGAAAAAAGCGGTGATCTATTCGGAAATCCTGAATAGACGCTACTTTTGATGAATAAAAAATGTTGTTAATAAATGTTAAAAGGCATTGCTAAATAATAGTAATTTTACTGCCTTTTACCAATTGAAATAAAGCAGGATTTAGTTGAATATAAATTTGCAGGTATGATAAGAAATTTACTCCTCACAGTTGGCATCATTCTATTTACCGGAGTATACCTTTTCGCACAGGACGGTGCTATACAGGGTAAAGTGATCGATAAAGACACCAAAGAACCGATACCTTTTGCAAACATTGTAGTCGAGAACAGGGGCTCACAGGTGGGAGGTACTTCCAGTGATTTTGACGGAAATTATTCCATCAAGCCAATCCCGCCGGGTAAATTTGATGTAAAAGCAACATTTGTGGGGTATACGACAAAGCTTATTCAAGGGGTAACCGTTGGTGCCGACCGAATCCGGTTCCTCGATATTGAATTGGAATCAACATCCGAGATGCTCGAGACCGTTGAAGTGGTAGATTACAAAGTTCCGCTTATCGACAAGGATCAGACTGCCAGCGGGGCAACAATCACCCAGGAAGAAATAAACAAAATGCCTGTGAGAAGTGCAAATGCTGTTGCCACTACTGTGGGTGGCGTGTTCTCTGAAGACGGAGAGCGCGGCAGTGTCCGTGGCGCCCGTCAGGATCAGACGGCTACGTTCATTGATGGTGTGCGTGTCATCGGGGTTCAAACTGTGCCGCAAAGCGCCATCGAACAGGTTGACATTATCCTGGGTG
Organism: Chlorobiota bacterium; assembly: GCA_030618545.1. Classification (GTDB taxonomy): domain Bacteria; phylum Bacteroidota; class Bacteroidia; order Bacteroidales; family F082; genus JAADID01. The sequence continues at coordinate 8,802 of JAUXDH010000040.1, read as the reverse complement.
GATTACCTGCCCGGTATGGAGACGTCACTTCAGGTGTGATCAACATTACAACCAGGGGGCCTGCCCGACAATTCAATGCCGGAGTTGAACTCGAGAGTTCACAATTCCTTGACCCTTACGGCCACAACAGGGTAGGCTTTAATATTATGGGGCCACTGATCAGGGGTAAGAATAAAAACAACACTGCTTTTCTGGGTTTCTTCATCGCCGGTGATATCAACTGGAACAAGGATGGAAACCCTTCGAATATTGGCTATCATACAGCTACTGATGAAGCCAAAAGCTTTATCGAGCAAAACCCGTTGAGGCCAACCGGCGTTGGATCGGGTACTTACCTGAATGGGGAGTTTCTTAGAGCTGACGATCTGAAATACATCAAAACCAGCAATAACACCTCACGACAATCCTACAATTTTATTGGTAATATTAACATTCGTACAACAGAAACAATTAACCTCACAGTGGGTGGTAGTTACTATTATTATAACGGTCATGATTACAGCTATGCGGCAACGCTTGCAAATTATGATAAAAATCCATTAAGAAACCGGACAAATTACAGGGGCTACGTGAAATTTTCACAGCGTTTTCCGGGATCTGCAGAAAGCACATCAGCATTCAGGAACTTTTACTATTCCATCCAGTTCGACTACTCAAAAGACAAAGGTAGTGTAGGTGATCCTAATCATTTTGATGACTTGTTCAAATACGGATATCTCGGTAAATTCTCCACTTATAAAACACCAACCTTCGAAATAGGCAGTGACACTGTGGATGGGGTTTACTACCAAAATGTGTGGTTGCTTAACTCCTGGGACTTTGATACGCTTGTTGACTGGAGTCCGCGGGATTTTAATCCATTAACAGCTCAGCATACTTCAAGCTATTACGATATTTATGAGGGTGATCCATTTAACCACTACCAGAATCTGACACAGATTCAGCTTGGTGGAGGACAGTTGAATGGAGACCAGCCTGATAATATCTATTCCGTTTACCAGACCCCTGGTAACAACCAGAGGGGATATTTCAAGTACGACAACGATCAATACAATATCCGCATAGATGCTTCACTGGATATTAAGAACCACGCGCTCAAACTGGGTTTCCAATATGAGCAAAGAGAGGTCAGGTCAAGTAATTTTTTTGGGGCCACACGTCTGTGGAGACATATGCGTGGATTAACCAACTTCCATATCAGGGAGCTTGACCTTGATAATCCTGTCGCAATTAGTTGGGACGGTCATGTTGATACCATCATTTACTACAGGAGATATGATGGCGCCTCTCAGCGTGTTTTCGATAAGAATCTCAGGCTGAAACTTGGACTTCCGGAAAACGGATTGGATTTTATTGTTACTGATTCGTATGATTCTCAGGACAACACTATGGAATATTATGATCAGTATGGTCAAAAGCATAAGGCTGAGTTAAATGGTGGATGGGACATCGGAATGTTTTCGGCTGATGAATTATGGAACCAGGGATTTAGTTATTACCTGTACAACGGATTCAGCTATACAGGAGACAAACTCAGTTCACAACCATCTTTCGATGATTTCTTTACAGCAAAAGATGAGAATGGCGAATATACCCGTCCCATTGGCGCTTACCGACCAATTTATATGGCTGGTTATATCCAGGATCAGTTTGCCTTCAAAGATCTCGTGTTTAATATTGGTGTACGTGTCGACCGTTTTGATGCAAACCAGAAAATTCTCAAGGATCCATTCGTACTTTATCCGACTATCAAAGCCGGTGAAGTATCTGACATTAGTGGTGAACCGATTGATCATCCATCTAACATAGGAGGTGATTATGTGGTGTATGTAAACAGGGTGGATGACCCAACTTATATCACAGGTTACCGTGATGGATATATCTGGTATAATGCCGATGGTAATGAGATCTACGACCCGAATGCCCTTGATGTTGGTAATGGTATATCTCCCCTGCTTCAAAATCCGGAACAGGATCAGGTCAGCACGGGGTCTTTTATGGATTATGATCCGGAGATCAATGTAATGCCGAGGATTTCTTTCTCATTCCCGATTTCAGATGAAGCCCTGTTCTTCGCGCACTATGATGTTTTAACCCAAAGACCTACAAGCAATGTTTATGCAAGTCCGGCAGTCTGGTATTATTTTGAAAACATCGGACAGGTAATTGGAGCGCTTCCAAATCCTGCATTGCAACCCACCAAGACCATTGATTATGAATTAGGTTTTACACAGAAAATTTCTAACACATCTTCTCTTACTATTACAACTTTCTATAGAGAAATGCGTAGTATGCTTCAGATATTCAGATTCAATGGCGCCTATCCAAGAGACTATACCTCTTATAATAATGTGGACTTTGGAACTGTTAAGGGTCTCACATTGGAGTATGACCTCCGTCGAACCAGGAATGCAAGAATCAGGGCATCTTACACTTTACAGTTTGCTGATGGTACAGGTTCATCGCCTACTACAGCAGCCTCTCTGGTAGCTGCCGGTCTGCCAAACCTCCGGTCAACCTACCCGATGCCCTGGGACAGAAGACATGCGTTCAATATCTTGTTTGATTACCGTTGGGCTTCCGGTAAGAATTACAATGGACCCAGAACCAATCGTAAAAACGGTAAAAAACCGATCGATTGGTTTAGCAACACCGGTTTCAGTTTGACGATCGTAGGTGGTTCCGGCGTACCTTATACAGCTTCACGTAATGTGGTTTCGCCGCTTTCTGGTGGAAACAATCTTTTGAAAGGTACTTATAATGGTTCGAGACTCCCATGGCAGTTCAGACTGGACCTAAGGGTTGACAAAGATATTTATTTCAAAATGAACAAGTCAAAAGGCGATAATGCGAAAACCGCCTATATGAATATTTTCCTACAGGTGCTTAACCTGTTAGGAACCAAGAATGTTATTAATGTTTATCCTTATACGGGTAACCCCAATGATGATGGTTACCTGTCAGCACCCGAATGGCAAAGACAAATCAACAGCCAGGTAGATCCGCAGTCATTTAGAGATCTGTATAGTGTGAATGTGGATAACCCGGCCAATTACAGCCGGCCCAGGTATATCCGTTTAGGTGTTATTTTCAACTTTTAACTTAAATGATAGTTTGAAGGAAGGATAACAATGAAAATGAAAGAAAAAAATAAGATTATCATGAATACTTCTCGAGTTGTACTGATCTTATTGGTCACGGCAATATTTGCAGGCCAGATATATTCTGAAGAATATAAGTATGAAAATCAAAAGGTAAGTCCAAACCTAAAGGAAACAGCGGCCGGGTGTTCTCCGGCATCGGCATACGACTGGCTTGACATCAACAATGTCAGGGCCAGGATAAATACCGGTGGAGACATGTGGTGGGATCTTCCCGGAGGAGTAGGAGCCAAATACTTTATCCCAAAAGCAGGTACTGCTACATCCATGTTCTCGGGAGCGCTATGGATTGGTGGGCTTGACATCAACAAACAGTTGAAACTTGCCGGACAGCGATACAGGCAGATTGGGGTTGACTATTGGACCGGCCCACTTACAATTGACGGTACTGCAGCGGTTGATGAAGCGGTATGTTCAGAATACGATCGGTTTTTTCATATGAACCGTGCTATGGTTGATGAATTCATTGCTCATACTGATCCGATCACAGGAGGCTTTATCCCCACCGATGATTATTCAATTCCCAATGATATACTCAATTGGCCGGCTCACGGTGACATTTCCATGAATCAGAGTTATTACCTCGCTCCTTTCTATGACAACGATGGCGATGGTGAATATAATCCGGAAGATGGTGACTATCCTTATTATGATATCAGCAACGAACTTTGCCAAACGCAAGTCCCTACCATGGAAGAAGAATTGGAAGGAACAGTGCAGGGAAGTATTCTTGTAGACCAGGTGATCAAAGGTGACCAGACACTCTGGTGGATTTTCAATGACAAGGGTAACATCCATACTGAGACTGAAGGTGCTGCAGTTGGAATGGAAATCCGTGCGCAGGCGTTTGGTTTTGCTACAAACGATGTGATCAACAACATGACTTTTTACAGTTATGAAATCATTAACCGTTCTACTTTCGAACTGACCCAAACATATTTCTGTCCGTGGGTGGATACCGACCTCGGCTATGCATGGGATGATTTTGTTGGCTGTGATGTTGGTCGCGGACTTGGATATTGCTACAATGGTACTGATGTTGACGGTAGCGGTGAAATTGAAGCTTATGGGGTACAACCACCTGCAATTGGAGTGGACTTCTTCCAGGGTCCGTATATGGATCCCGATTCATCTGACAACCCTGCTTTCCAGGGGACAGGTATAGACGGGCCAAGCATTGATGACTGTAACATTGTTAACCTTGATGGTACATGGTCAACTATATCTTATGGGCCTGATGGTTCTCTCACCGGGAATTTCCTGGTTAATGCTGCGGCGATCAATGGAGTAAACTTTGGAAACGGTATTGTGGATGACGAGCGTTTCGGAATGAGAAGATTCGTTTATCACAACAATGCTGCCGGTAACCAGGGTGATCCGGGAATCGCACCTGAGTATTATAATTATCTGAAAGGTATCTGGAAGAATGGTGAAAAGATGATTTATGGTGGTGATGCCTTCAGTGCCACAGGTGGCGCCGTTGGGCCGGAATGTGATTTCATGTTCCCGGGCGATACCGATCCTTGTAACTGGGGTACGCAGGGTCAACCACCGAACGGAGGCTTTAACCAGAATGGTTTCTACTGGACTGAGGAAACCGGAAACAACGGGCAGCCCAACCCTCCGGGTGACAGGCGATTCATGCAATCGGCAGGACCCTTCACATTGAAATCAGGCGCTGTAAACTACATTACAGTGGGTATCCCGTGGGCACGTGCCCAGGCGGGTGGAGCCTGGGCTTCGGTTGAATTGCTTCGCGTAGTTGATGATAAATGCCAGGCACTGTTCGATAACTGTTTTAAAGTCATTGATGGACCCACAGCTCCGGACATCGCTATCCGTGAATTGGACCAAAGGTTGATCTTCTTCCTCTCCAACTCACCTAATTCGAACAATTACAAAGAAGGATATAACGAATTTGATCCCAACATCATTCAACCTCTTCCTGGTGGTGACGGTGATTCCAGCGATCCTTACTATCGTTTTGAGGGATACCAGATTTTCCAGTTAGCCACAAAAGAAGTTAGTGTTGAAGAATTACACGATCCTGATAAGGCAAGAATAATTGCCCAGTTCGACATTAAAAACGGTGTGACTAAAATTGTAAACTACAATTTTGATGAATTTATAGGATTTGTTGTTCCTGTTGTAGAAGTGGTAGGAAATGATAATGGCATACAACATTCCTTTGAAATTTTACAGGATGCTTTTGCCACAGGAGAGGTAGCACTGGTTAATAACAAAACCTATTATTATCTTGCACTGGCTTACGCTCACAACAATTACCTTGACTTCGGGCTTGAGTATCCGAACTCTCAGGGACAGACATTACCTTATCTTGCAGGTAGAAAAAATATCGGTGATAAAACAAATAACTTCAAGCCATATGAAGCCATGCCTCACAGGATTGTGAATGGAACGATAATTAATTCTGATTATGGTGAAAATCCGGAATTAAAAAGAATCGCCGGATTTGGTAACGGTGGGATGAATCTTGACCTCACACAAGAAACTGTAGATGAAATTCTGTCAAAACCTCCTGCCGGACCGGATAATATCTTTGGTTCACCAGATTATCCGATTGCATACAATCCTGTTTATGTACTTAACGGAGGCCCACTGGATGTTAAAGTTGTGGATCCCCTGGATGTAAAGGCTGACAATTATACCTGGCAGCTTGATACATTAAGACATGTTTTAATTGAGAATGCAACCGGGCAAATCGATATTGATGGTGATACTACCAGCAAATATGTTGGTAACTGGACAGTATTTGCCCAGGCGACAGGCTATGATTATAAAAGTGATACAACTATCATTACTGATAACGAACAATTATTCGCAGGACTGGGATTTTCTGTTAATGCCGTACAACAATTTGAACCTGGTCCGATTCCGGTTGGAACAGTATCTATCGATAACATTGACAAAATCACCTATTCTATCTTTGCACCTAATAATGGTTTGATTGAAGCAAGTATTGAATATGCCGACAGCTCACGCCGGTGGCTGAGTGGTATTGAAGATTTAGATGTACCAGGTCTGGAACTCGACTGGATCAGGGCAGGAACCCACAGAGAAGATGCCAATACGGGTACGACTCTCAATAATGACTGGATTATGGAGCAAGAACCACCGAACCCATGGGATCCTGAGCAGGTTTATGAAAAAATGATCCTTGGTACTTGGGCTCCATACTGTCTTGCCGCATACGGCATTAATATGCCAATACTTTCCTCAAAAGGTGTACAGAGCCGGGTGGCACCGGCAATGAACTATGACTCAAAATTCGATTCAAAAATGAATGAGATGCATAGTGTGGATATTGTCTTTACACCGGATAAGTCACTATGGACACGTTCTGCTGTAATGGAAATGTCATTTGACAGGGATCTGGCAGAGGGTAATGTCAATAAATTTGCACTGCGTGCTGCTGCATCAGTTGATAAGGACGGCAACCCGGCAGTACCTGGTTCAGGTCCCAGCGAGAGCGAATCGGATGCAAATTACATTAGCGATCATGGAATGGGCTGGTTCCCCGGTTATGCCATTGATATTGAAACCGGAGAGAGACTGAATATTATGTTTGGCGAGGATTCCTTCCTTGCAGCACAGAATGGACGTGATATGCTTTTCAATCCTCCGGGGCGAGACGTTACGCTGCTTACAGCTAATGAGCAACTCTTCGATCAGAATATCTACAGTGGTACCTTACCGAACGTTTCAGCCGTGATGGGTGGTAAACATTATGTGTATATTATGGCTCATAGAACGGAAAAATTAGGTGAATTTGAATTCCCTATGCCCGCCTACGATGCCGGACGCTATGCAGTGAGTATCCTGGATACCATATTCACTTCAGCCTTTCCGTTTCTGGCAAGCCCTTTCTTTGCTACGACCATGTATGTTGGTTTACCTATGGGTATTGAAGGTCAGGAATGGCTGTCAAGTGAAGCAAAAATAAGGCTCAGGGTAAGCGTTCCTTACCAGCAGGGCTACTCAGCCGTTCCTCTTGATACAGTTTATCCGGGTATGGATATAAACAATTTCTACCCGATGTACGAATATTCTATGGAAGGATTTGAAACTGAGTACAAGAACGAAGAAAAGTTCGAACAAGACCTGGAAATAATCAATATCGTTCCAAATCCATACTATGCATATTCTACCTATGAAAATAATCCTCTTGACACCCGTGTTAAGATCACTAACCTCCCAGAGAAATGTGTAATCACAATATATAATGTCAGCGGTACCAAAGTAAGGCAATTTAAAAAGGATTCACCAATTACGACTTTGGAATGGGATCTTAAAAACTTTGCAACAGTACCTATCGCCGGTGGAGTATATTATATTCATGTCACAAGTGATAATGGAGAAAAATTGTTGAAATTCTTCTGTATCCAGAGGATACCGGATTTGAATACATTCTAGTAATTAAGGTTAAAATTTCGAAAAGGAGTAAATCATAATGATTATGAAATATTTTTACAGATATCTGACCATAGTGCTGATCGCAATGATGCTATTGCCGGCAGATTTTTCATTATTTGCTGGTAATAAGGACAGGTCAGGACAGGCAGGTGCTTCCGAGTTGCTGATTAATCCCTATGTAAGAAGCAGTGGATGGGGCAGTGTTAATATGGCAAGGGTAAGAGGAGTAGAAGCCCTGTGGGGTAACATCGCTGGTGCCGCATTCACCCAAGGTACAAACGTTGAACTGGTCTGGACCGACTGGCTGCGTGGAACCGGAACAAGCGTGATAGCACTCGGTTTTACACAAAAAATAGGAGAATCCGGCGCACTTGGTATACAGGTTATGTCGATGAACTTTGGTGAAGTTGAGATTACAACAACACAAAGTCCTGATGGTGGAATTGGAATGTACAGTCCCAATCTCCTTAATTTTCAACTGTCTTATTCAAAGGCATTTTCTAACCGAATTTATGGAGGTCTGGCCGTTAAGCTAATTTCAGAATCAATTGCCGATGTTAGCGGCATTGGTATTGCCATCGACGCGGGTATTCAATATGTTACCGGCGAAAGGGAACAGGTGGCCTTTGGTATATCGTTGAAAAATGTTGGACCCAAGATGAAGTTTAGCGGTGATGGGCTTTCCTTAAAATCACTTATCCCCGGCCAGGAATCCCTGTTTACCACAGAACAAAGATCAATGCCATTTGAAATGCCCGCACAGTTGAATATCGGCTTCTCGTACGATTTTCTTATGCCGGCCGAAAACAGGATTACACTGGCGGCAATGTTTGTATCCAATTCTTTCTCCAAAGATCAGTTTACCCTGGGTTTGGAATACAGCTTCAGGGATATCCTGCAGCTTAGAAGTGGATATACATACGAAAATGGCATGTGGACAGACTACACTGACCCGAATAATACGAATGTAAGTAAAGGATTAAGCGCTGGTATTAGTCTTGCTTTACCTCTCAGTAAGGAAAAAGGCACCTATATTAGTATAGATTATGCTTTCAGGCAAACGATCAACTTTAACAATAACCACACAATTGGGATAATTCTTAATCTGTAATAAAAAATCAACTGCAAAGTAATTCTTTATACCTTTGTGGCCTCAAAAGGACCCTTAATTTGATTAAGGGTCTTTTATTCTTATTATAGGGGCCCT
>JAUXDH010000015.1 GCA_030618545.1 Chlorobiota bacterium | reverse complement strand
GGATGCTCTGAACCAGCAGGGCTAACCGCCCGTTATTTTTGCTTTCCCTATGACCCTCCCGATGTAAAATCGGGATGCTCTGAACCAGCAGGGCTAACCGCCCGTTATTTTTGCTTTCCCTATGACCCTCCCGATGTAAAATCGGGATGCCCTGAACCAGCAGGGCTAACCTGCCTTGATGGCTCTGAAAAGCGGCTGCAAATATACTGCTATTTTTTATCCTTGCAAGTAATTTGCCAACTTTTTTAGAGTAAGATGACAGACAGCTAAAACGCTAGTCTTCAAAGAGCTTGGGTATAAGTCGCCACCCATTAAATAGAACCGGAAAGGCCTTTAAAGGCTGTTCTCTTATCTTATTATTCTGAAGGTAAAATTGCCTGATTCTGAATCGGTATTGATAAACCAGTCTTTTCAGTCGACCTGTTACAATACAGAAATCAGAATAACTACGATTACATAAACAGGGTAGGAGTTGAAAAGAGCCATTTCTAAGGTTTTGGTCAGTGTCTTCATGATCGTATAGTATTGATTGATTTGATAATGCAATATTAAAGATGGTTGGCTTCATATTCTTCATACAATTCAGTTATATTAAAATATTGGCTGAAAACAACCAGAGAACTTATTCTTCAATTGGAGTAAGGGCAAATTCATCAGACGAATGAGCAGCTTTATTTGGGATTAAAAAACTTCCCCTGCCAGGTGTCCCTGTTTGCCAGTTCCTTTTCAATCGTTACATTGATCTGGTCATTGCGGATCAGCCCCCATCCCGGACCTGCAAGGAATCGCGGAGGCACTTCACCGGCAAACCTCTCTATGATGAATCCAGGATTTAATTTCTCAACAAACCGGACAATAAAATCAACATATTCTTTAAAAGAGAACAGGCTGTAACTCTCCTCGTTTTTTTTATAATCTCCGGCCATTTGTGTGCCCTCCACTATCTGCAGTTGATGAAACTTGATGCTGCTTAAGGAAAGCCTGTTGATCTCATGCAATGATTCCATCATCATTTCCCGGCTTTCTCCGGGCAGGCCAAAGATGAAATGGGCGCCGGTATGAATTCCTCTTTTAGCAGTTTCTGAAATGGCTATTTGGGCTTGTTCGAATGTGTCCTGCCGGTTGATCCTAATCAGTGTTTCATTGTAAATGCTCTCGATACCATATTCTAAAACTATGTAAAACTGTCCGGATAATTCTGCCAGGTAATCCAGCTTTGCCTCATCTATACAATCGGGACGAGTACTTATCACCAACCCAACCACTCCCGTTTGTGAAAGGGCAGCTTCGTAAAGGTTTTTAAGTTCATCAAGCGGGGCATAGGTGTTTGAATAGGGCTGAAAATAAACAAGGTATTTCTTTGCCCGCCGGTATCTGACCTTATGAAACTCGATGCCTTCCAGTACCTGTTGCTCAATGGGTTTTTCCGGATGACAATAGGAAGGGTTGAAAGCATCATTGTTGCAATAGGTACAACCACCCCGGCTTTTTGCGCCATCCCTGTTTGGACAGGTAAAGCCCGCGTCCACGCTGATCTTCTGCACCCGCTCTCCAAAGAGTTTTTTAAAATAAGGTGCGTAAGCGTTGTATCGGCGGTCGTGGCCCCAGGGATAAATCATCAGGCAAAAATAACTAATACAGTTTTCCTTTATTAATTGGAAAATCTGTTTTACATTTCTTATTTCTTATTGGATATTCGATATTATTAAATCAAAAAAAGCAGGACTCTCGCCCTGCTTTTCTCTAATATCTAATTGCTCCTTAATGACCTTCTGTAAGTCTTTCCAGTCTTTTCATAATGGAGAAAATGAAGATGGCTGAGAGCAGACAGCAGATCACAAATACGCTCCACAACTGCCACAGTTCAATCCTTACCCACAGCGCACTACCCACAAAAAGCAGTTTGTTTCCAATGGCAGTAGCAAACAGCCACCCACCTTGCATCAGTCCCTGGAACCGGGGTGGAGAAACCTTGGAAACAAAGGAGATACCGATCGGGCTAAGAAATAATTCTGCAATTGTTAACACCAGGTAGGTATCGATTAACCAGTAAACCGAAACACGTCCTATGGCAGGATCACCATCAAGGTCACTCGGTGATACCAATCCAATAGAGGCAAATACCATCACGACAAACCCAAGTGTCGCGATGATCATACCTATTCCAATCTTTCGTGGTGTTGAAGGTTCTTTGTTGCGCTTCTTCAGGTAAGCAAAGAAGCCAATGATCAATGGGGTGAGAAATACAATAAATATGGGATTAAACTGCTGGAAAAGCTCAGGCTCGATCCTGTTTAATTCACCGTAAGTAGCGGCAAAATAATAGGTAAGCGCGGCGCCGGCAACAACCATTGCCGCTCCGATAAACTTCCAGGTAGATTTCACACCTTTTCTAAACAGAAGAATGATACCAATGATAGCTGTTATCAATGAAAGGAAGGCCTTGAGATCGAAAAATATGTTGGTGATGCGACTTACTTCAAAATCGGTATAGTCCCGGGCGAAAAAAGAAAGTGTTAAACCATTTTGATGGAACGACATCCAGAAGAAGATCACAACAAGGAACACCAGTCCAAGCGCGATAAGCCGTGGTTTTTCTTCAGACCATGGCATTTCAACTGCTTCACCTTTCTCTTTTTGCTCTGCATCCTGCATCTTCTTGCTTGGCAGCATTTTCTGGAAGATGACAAATACAAGCATACTGATCAGCATAGCGAAAGCGGCGACACCAAATGCATAATTGTATCCGGTTGAAAACACATTCATGTATTCCTGACTGAAAGCAGCAATGTCAGTGGTTTGGTAACCCAGGTTGCCAATCATTGCTTCAAATTCCGTAGTGTTTTCCAGTAAACCCTGGTTGAATTTGGTTGCCAGTTTTGAAAGGTCGGCATCATAAGCATAGCCCTGGGATCTCATGTACCAGTTTCTGACGCCATTGGCCGCACTGGGTGCGAAGAACGCACCAACATTGATACCCATGTAAAAGATCATGAAGGCCGAATCCCGGAATTTCTTGTACTTTTTATCATCGTACATCTGGCCGACAATGGCCTGAAGGTTACCCTTGAAAAGACCGTTTCCAAAGGCAATGATCATTAAAGCTGAAAGGGTTACATAAAGTGTGAGTCCTGGAGTTGACATCAGGATATACCCGGCAAGCATGGTAACAAGACCCACAAAGATGGTCCCTTTGTAAGCTTTTGTCTTATCTGCAATAAGTCCGCCTACCACAGCAAGGCCATAAATAAAGAAATAAAACCAGCTATAAAAATCACCGGCAACATCTTCTCCCAACCCGTAACGGGCCTGAAGAAAAAATACCAGACATGCCATCATGGTGTAAAAACCGAATCGCTCACCCATATTGGCAAAAAAGGCTACATAAAGCGCCCTGGGGTGTCCTTTTAACATAATAATTGATTTTTGATTTTACTTTTTTTGGATGAGTCGCAAATGTAAGTAAAAATTGATGTGTTACAATTTGATTAGTATTGAGTTATTGACATGGGATGCCTATTTAATACCAGGTTAAAATGAAAATGAGCCGAGAGCCAAGACCTTAGACACAAGACCTTAGACCTTAGACAAGACATCGTAAACTACAAATAAAGTTAGGCCATCCTTGTTTTTAGCGCGTTATGAAATAAAAATGGTATAGCAGGGTTACAGTAGGAATTTATTAAGATGTGACATTGATTTTAGAATGATTCCAAATTTCTATAATGAAGAACTTCTTAAGTAAGTTTAATTCTCTCCCACCAAAACCAATTTACCTGTGACCTATTTTTTTAGTTTAATTTTACTTGAAGTGTAATTTCTTAATTCCCTTTTCGTCATACATTTTGAAATGACTGCTGAAGAATTCAAAATCCGGCTGTTGCCGGCAAAGAATAAATTGTTTCGGTTTGCTTTAAGTTTCCTGTCTAACAGGGAAGAAGCAGAAGATGCAGTCCAGGAAGTTTATTTGAAAATGTGGGATATGCGCAACGATCTGGGAAAATACAAAAGCACAGAAGCACTGATGATGACCATCACGCGCAACCATTGCCTGGATAAACTGAAAGTCAAGAAGAACAAAGCCTATTCATTGAATGTGGAACACACCAATCACAGTTCCGAAAATGTACAGGAAATGGCTGAACATTCTGATCTGGTAAGCCGCGTTAAGCGGGTAATCCTAAAACTGCCCGAGCAGCAGAAAACCATCGTTCACCTTCGGGATATTGAAGGATACGAATTTGAAGAGATAATGAAGATCACCGGTTATGATCTGAATTATGTACGGGTAAACCTGTCGAGGGGTAGGAAAAAAATTAGAGAAACAATTAATCATCTTCAACGCTATGGATCTTAGAGATATTGATAAACTGGTCGAGAAGTTCTTTTCAGGTGAAACCACCGGGATGGAGGAGGCACAATTGAAGGCATTCATCAGGATGAATGAAGTGACTGAAAATCTTTTAGAGATCAAACACTATTTTGATGTGATGGATAGGTTGGGAGAAGAATCACTTGATGAAGCATTCGATGATCGGCTGTTTTCCCGGATAGAAACAAAAGAAGCCAGACCACAAATCAGACGGTGGACTTATCGCATAACTTCCGTAGCAGCAGCAGTTTTACTTCTTATCTCCATCTGGTTTGGAAAGGATTTAATACAGCCCAAGCAAGTTTATGGAACCATCGATGATCCGGTTATCGCATTCCAGGAAACAAAGAAGGTGTTAGACGAGGTTTCAAAGAAAATGAAGAAAGGACTGACGCCTGCGAAGGAAACCGTGGATAAAGTTGAAGAAAATGTAAAGAAAGCAGGAGAAATAAAGAAAATAAATAATGCATTAAAGAAGACCAGGAACATCAATAAACTGGAAAAAGTAAGCGAGTTTATAAGGTCATTCAATAAAGTGTATGTAGAATATGGAAATTCTTAAAAGTTTAAACATTTAAATATTGCAATCATGAAAAAGATAATGACAACATTAATGACGATGGCAATGATCCTGTTATCAACGGGATTGATGGCCCAAACAACAATCGATGACCTGTACAGCAAATATGCCGGAAAAAAAGGTGTTACCAGCATCAACATCTCACCTGAAATGTTTAGTATGCTCTCTTCCTTGGATATGGATGACAGCTCAGACAAGGCCAAAGATGCACAGAATGTGATGGAGCAGTTAAGCGGACTGAAAATGCTGGTTTATGAGGCAGATTCATCCCAGACGAATGAAGAGCTTATGGATGAAGTTCGCCATCTCAGCAAGGTACAGGGTTTCTCAGAACTCATGTCGGTGGATAGCGAAGATGAAGTGGTGAAATTCCTGGTTAAGAAAGATAAGAATGGAAAAGTGAGTGAAATGCTGATGATTGTTCTTGGTGAGGATGAAGCCGTAGTGATGAGCATGACCGGCAACCTCGACATGAGTACCATCTCGAGTATCTCTAAGTCACTCGATATTGATGGTCTTGAAAACCTGGATAAGATTGATGATTAACAATTAATCCGTAGAAAAAGTGATGAACAAACTTGCCTTAATATTATTGGCTCTGTGCCTGTTTCCTGTTGTGCTCATTGCTCAGGACAAAGAAATAAAGAAGTTATTTGAGCGATATGATGACGTCACAGGATTCAGCATGGAATCAGAAGATCCGGATATCGATATCAATCTGGATGGGAACTTAAGCAATTTTTTGAACAATATCGAAAACCTATACATTCTAAAATTCGATAAGGAAAAAGGAAGGTTGTCAGATAGAGACGCGTTCGAAAGCAAATTGCAAAAGCTTTGTGATAAAAAAGGTTTTAAAACCATGCTTGACATCGAAGGCAACGGCAGTGTGAAAATGCTATCCAGAAAGGACAACAATGATGAAACGACAGATTTCATAATGGTTACTCACGGCGATAAGGAATCGATGTTTTTCTGGGCTGCGTCTGATTAATCATCGGTATAATTTCTATTCCAAACTAAACAGGGTTCATTTGGCGAATTTGATTGAATAGACTCCTGGCTTCGCCCGAAGCTGATGATAACCACCCCTTTGGGGCTAATTCTATCTGAAATAAATAACTATCGTTTGCCATATAAAGACACTAGAAAACTATAAGAAATAGTGTGAACTTAAGATATCCCAAAAATGAAAATCAACGAAGGAGGATTAAAACCCAATTCATTCTCTATAGCCCAAGCAGCACTTCCACACCATCCCGGCCACCGTAAAGCATTTTCTCCGGCTGCTCAAGCATTTCCTTCACTTTAACCAGGAAGCCTACTGACTCACGGCCATCCACCAGGCGATGGTCGTAGGAAACTGCTACATACATCATCGGATGGATCTCAACTTTGCCGTTTACTGCTATCGGTCGCTGCACAATGTTGTGCATGCCAAGTATGGCGCTCTGCGGTGGATTAATGATAGGAGTAGACATCATCGAACCAAAGACACCACCATTGGTTATGGTAAATGTGCCTCCCTGCATCTCCTCCAGGGTGATTTTGTTGTCGCGGGCTTTGATAGCCAGTTCCTTGATTTTGTCTTCTATCTGCGCCAGGTTCAACACCTCCGCATTCCTGATAACAGGAACCACCAAACCTTTGGGTGCACTTACGGCAATACCGACATCCACATAGTCGAAAGACAACACTTCATCTCCATCGTATTGGGAATTGATTGACGGGAAATGGGCGATGGCTTCGGTAACCGCTTTTGTAAAGAATGACATGAATCCCAAACCAACACCATGGGTTTCTTTGAATGTTTCCTTATACTTTGAGCGAATGTTCATGATTGACGTCATGTTCACCTCGTTAAAGGTGGTCAGCATAGCCGTTTCGTTCTTTACGGAAACCAGTCGTTGGGCCAGCTTCTTGCGCAGCATGGTGGTCTTCTTCCGGGATTGGTTCCTGTTGCCTGTCCATGATGTGACAGGTTGGTCAGCCGGTTTTGTTGCCGGGCCTTTGCCTTTTTCTTTAAGAAAGAACACAACATCTGATTTGCCAACCCTGTAACTCTTGAAAAAATCCAGCAGCTCTTTTTCTCCAATCCCTTCACTTTCCATTAGTTTACGTGCGAGTGGCGAAATGGTCAGGTCAACATCCGCTTTTTCCTTTTCTGCTTCAGGCGCTTTCGGTTTTTCAGCTTTCGGTTCTTCTTTAGCTTTCGCTTCAGGTTTTTTTAATTCTTCTGCAACTGCCTCTTCTTTCTTAGGAGCTGGCTTTTCCACCCTTTTGGCATCTGTGTCGATATTGGCAATCAGGGTATCGATTTCGATGGTTTCACCTTCTTCAACCACGATTTGTATTTTGCCATCAGCAGGAGAGGCGAGTGGGAGGGTGGCTTTGTCGGAATCAATCTCTACAATGTCCTGGTCTTTCTCTACATAATCGCCATCTTCTACCATCCATTCAGCTACCTGAACTTCGGTAATAGATTCGCCGGGGCTTGGAACTCTAACTTCTACTAGCATGTGTTAATTTATTGGCCTCAAAACTGGTTTTTCGGATTGGTTATATTTTTTTATTTCAACGGTTTCGTTCCGCTATGGAATTTACTGTCTATATTTTCTACCTGCAATTTTCTCAGCTCTTCTTCAAACGACTTCCACTTGTTGCCGATACACGCCATTTTGCATTCTTCATCAATATATGGGCAATCACATTCTTCAAACACTTTGTCGACGATCTTTTGCTGCTGGATGGTATGGAATTTCGATGAGCCGGTAGCTGTGCTTCCACTGGGTGGGCGTGCAATTACCTTAATGTTGATGTCGCCTTCGAGTCTGTTTCTGATAAATTCCCATGCTCCCATGTTAGCCGGTTCTTCCTGCGCCCAGATGAATGTCTTTGCATTCTTGTATTTTTCCTTCAAAGCCATCAACTGCTCTTTTGGGAAAGGAAACAACTGTTCAATCCTGATAAGGGCAATGCTCTCTTTTCCCAGTTTTTCCTGTTCAGCCAGGAGGTCGTAATAGATTTTGCCGGTGCAAAAAACAAGTTTTGTTATTTTATTCACATCTGCCTGATCATCATCTATCACCTCTTTAAAACCACCTTTAGTAAAATCTTCAGTGGTTGAAATACATTTGGGATGTCTCAAAAGACTCTTTGGGGTGAAGATAATTAATGGCTTCCTGAATGGTCTTTTTACCTGTCGGCGAAGGATGTGGAAAAAGTTCGCCGGCGTAGTGCAATTGGCAATCTGGATGTTGCATTCTGCAGCAAGAATAAGAAAACGTTCTATCCTTCCACTGGAATGTTCAGGCCCCTGACCCTCATAGCCATGAGGCAGAAAGATGACCAGGGAACTCATGACGTTCCATTTGTCTTCGGCACTGCTGAGGAACTGGTCGAAGATCACCTGGGCGCCATTGGCAAAGTCGCCAAACTGTGCTTCCCAAATCGTGAGACCATTAGGTGTCGCAAGGGAGTAGCCATAATCAAAACCCAGTACGCCGTATTCGGAAAGGCTGGAATTATAAATTGTAAATGCGGCCTGGTCAGGAGAAACATATTTGAGAGGGGTGTACTTTTCAACCTTGTCCTCAATGCTCAAAACTGCATGACGATGAGAGAATGTGCCACGCTCAACATCCTGACCACTGATGCGCACAGGAACACCTTCATTGACAAGACTGCCATAAGCAAGCAATTCACCCATTGCCCAATCCATCCTGCCGTCATTTATTACCGTGTCATGGCGCTGCTTTTGCAGCCTGATGGTTTTTTGGAAGAAATGCTTGTCTTCAGGTAATTCAGTAATCTTCTTCGTAATATTTAAAAGTTCTTTTTTGGGGACAGATGTGTCAGGAGATTTCCTGAAGTCTTTTGCTTTTCCTTTACGTATTCCTTTCCAGGTATCAGCCAGAAAATTGGAAATGGTTACGATCCCATGGCTTTTGGCCTCTTCAAGTTTGCTTTCCAGTTTCAGATTGAAAGCATACTCCGATGCATCACAGTCATCTTTTGTTACTATATCCTCAGCTATCAGTTGTTGTTTATAGATTTCATAGGGATTTGGATGCTTTTCAATTTCCTTGTAAAGAATAGGTTGTGTAAACCGTGGTTCATCACCTTCGCTATGCCCGTATTTACGGTAACATAACATATCAATAAAAACATCTTTCCTGAACTTGTTCCTGAATTCCATGGCTATCTGGATACAGAACACAAGCGCTTCCGGATCGTCACCATTGACATGGAATACAGGTGACAGAGTAGTCTTGGCTACATCGGTGCAGTAGGTGCTGGATCGGGCATCAAGATAATCAGTGGTAAACCCAAGCTGGTTATTCACCACCAGATGAACAGTTCCGCCGGTAGAGTATCCCTTGAGATCCTGCATTTGAACCACTTCATAAACTAAACCCTGACCGGCGATGGAAGCATCACCATGGATAAGGATAGGAGCAATCTTGTTGGCATCACCATTGTGAAAGTTGTCAATCTTTGCACGTGTTATGCCCTCAACCACCGGGTCAACAGCCTCCAGATGCGAAGGGTTGGGTACAAGAGTGAATTTTACCTTTTTATCAAGTGTGCTTTGTCTGGTGGTGGTGTGTCCAAGGTGATACTTTACGTCTCCCAAAAGCCCTTCTTCAGCGTATTCGGGACTTTCGAATTCGGTGAATATGTCTACAAATGGCTTGCGTAAACTATTTGCAAGTACGTTTAACCTTCCTCTATGCGGCATACCGATAACGAACTCTTCGATACCCAGTTCCGATCCTTTTTCCATTACCGCCTCAAGCGCAGGGATCAGAGACTCCGCGCCTTCAAGTGAAAATCGTTTTTGCCCGGGATACTTTTTCTGAAGAAAGCTTTCAAAAAAGACAGCCCTTTTTAGTTTCTCTAAGATGAATGTCTTTTCTTCGGCTGTGTAATCAGGCGTATTGCGTGTACTTTCAAACTTTTTCTGAAGCCACTTTACAATTTCAAGATCCCTGATAAAAAGATACTCGACTCCAATGGAGCGGCAGTAAGTTTGTTTCAGAAATGCAATGATATCTTTTAATTTGGCCGGCCCTATTCCAATCTCCTTACCTGCCTGAAATGTTTTTTCCAGGTCATTGCTTTCCAGTCCGTAATTCTGGTAATCAAGGGTGGGTGAATACGACCTGCGCTTTCTCACCGGGTTAGTCTGTGTGAACAGGTGTCCACGCCTCCTGTAATCATTGATGAGGTTGATCACTTTAAACTCATCAGACGTTTGCAGTCCACTCTGCTTCTTAGCAGGATAAAGTGCATTGGCAAAATCAAAACCTTCAAAGAATTTTCTCCACCCTTCTTCCAGTGAATCAGGATCGTTTTGATACTTTTCGTAAAGCTCTTCAATCACCGCCGGGTCAGTGTTGTTAAGGAATTCTAGCTTGTCCATCGTTCTCGGATAACCGTAAGTTGAGCAAAATTAGAAATAATAAATCAATACCGCTTATTTAGAATAACTCAAAATAGTGTTAAAAGGTTTAAAAAAACCCGGAAAATATCCGGGTTTTATGTCGATTGATTATTAAGGTCTTGACTATTCAGGATGAATGGCCTCAACGGGGCAAACATCGGCACATGCTCCGCAATCGGTGCAAAGATCAGGATCGATAACATAAATGTCACCTTCTGCTATTGCATCAACAGGGCACTCATCAACACATGATCCACATGCAGTACAGTCATCATTAATAACGTATGCCATAATAAAATGATTTAAATTGTTGTTAATATTTGCCGCAAATATATAGATATAGTTAACATCATATCGAGGTTTTTCAATTTTTAAAAAATCTAAATAATTGCTGTCTCATCCCTTCTAAACCTGAGAAGTTTCTTATCTGGAATTCAGACTGAATACAAATAGTGCAGGTGAGATCAAGCCGGTGCTTTTTCGAGTCAATTATTTTGTTAATAATCAAAGAAATAATAAAGTAATGAGCGGGTTTTGGCATGATTATTTTTATGTTAAAAAAATGCGTTTTTTTTTGTTTGTACGCAAATTTTAAAACTAATTTTGCCTCAGCACTAAATTACATTCTCATGGCAGTAAAAAGAGATAAAGTAGTAGAACTGGAAACGGCAGTGATCAGGTTTGCCGGCGATTCAGGAGATGGAATGCAGCTTACCGGAAACTTGTTTTCAGACTCCACTGCTTTTGCCGGCAATGATTTCGCAACTTTCCCCGATTACCCTTCTGAAATCAGGGCGCCTCAGGGTACAGTTGCCGGAGTGTCGGGTTTTCAGATACACTTTGGCCGCACCGGTATCCATACTTCAGGAGACCTCGCCGATGTACTTATCGCAATGAATCCTGCTTCGTTAAAAGCCAATATGCGTTGGATTACCAAGGAAGCTATTATCATTGTTGATACCGATGCATTTATCGAAAAGAACCTGATCAAAGCCGGTTATGATGATGACCCACTGGTGGATGGATCATTAACCGGTCACCTGCTTGTCCAGGCGCCCATTACCAACCTCACTCGTGAAGCGGTAAAAGATCTGCACATTGATAACAAGTCAGCGCAGAAGACAAAGAATATGTTCGCCCTGGGAATGGTTTTTTATATGTTCAACCGGAACTACAGGAAGACATTCAAGTTTTTTGAGCAGAAATTCAAAGCCAATCCCATTGTTATAAAGGCCAATAAGAAAGTGCTTACTGCCGGTTACAATTTTGCACATACTATCGAAGCCTTTGCCAATACCTACAGGATTGAACCTGCACCGCTTGAAAAGGGGCTCTACAGGAATGTAACCGGTAACCTCGCGACAGCATGGGGGCTGCTTACAGCATCCGAAAGATCAGGTCGAAAACTGTTTTTAGGTTCTTATCCCATTACTCCCGCATCAGAAATCCTACAGGAATTGTCACGTCACAAACAGTTCGGGGCAATTGCATTCCAGGCGGAAGATGAAATTGCAGGAATTGTTTCAGCGATAGGATCTTCCTTTGCAGGTTGCCTGCCTATAACCAGTACCTCTGGTCCGGGCCTTTCGCTGAAAAGTGAAGCCATTGGACTTGCTGTAATGATGGAATTGCCGCTTGTAATCGTGAATGTTCAGCGTGGTGGGCCCTCAACCGGTCTGCCTACAAAATCGGAACAATCAGATTTAATGCAGGCTTTATTTGGCAGAAATGGCGAAGCGCCTGTAATTGTTATGGCTGCAGTGAGTTCATCGGATTGTTTTTATTCGGCCTACGAAGCATGTAAGCTATCTCTTGAACACATGACACCGGTGATTTTGCTTACCGATGGCGCTCTGGCCAACGGGTCGGAAGTCTTCAAAATTCCTGAAGTTGCACAACTTCCCAGTATAACACCGCCTATTGTTGAAGCCAACGACCCTGAATACAAACCTTACAACAGGGATCCTGAAAAATTAAACAGGCCATGGGCGGTTCCGGGAACTGAAGGATTGCGTCACCGCATAGGGGGGTTGGAAAAGGAAGACGGCAGCGGCAATGTATCTCATGATCCGCTGAACCACGAAAAGATGACCCATCTGAGGGATGAGAAAGTGCAGCGTGTTGCTAACTATATTCCGGACCTTAAGGTTTATGGAGAGGATGAAGGAGAACTGTTGATCGTAAGCTGGGGAGGAACTTATGGTGTAATGCTAACAGCCATAGAAGCGTTGAGGGAGACAGGAATGAAGATCAGCCTGGCGCATTTCAAACACATCATGCCACTACCTAAAAATACAGGTGAGGTTTTTTCAAAGTTCAAAAAGAGGCTTGTTTGCGAGATCAATATGGGGCAGTTTGCCAATTACCTGAGGATGAAATACCCGGAGTATCATTACGACCAGTACAATAAGATTCAGGGGCTGCCATTTATGGTTGCCGAACTGAAAGAAAAATTCACTGACTTTTTAAATAAATAGGATTATGGATGCTGTAATTGAAACGAAGAAGGTTAATTTGACAAAAGCCGATTTTGAAAGCGACCAGATGGTGAAGTGGTGTCCGGGTTGTGGGGACCATGCTATTTTGCGCTCTGTTGAAAATGTTTTTCCGGCACTTGGTTATAAAAAAGAAAGTTATGTTGTTGTTTCAGGTATTGGCTGTTCATCGCGTTTTCCTTATTACATGAATACTTATGGTATGCATGGAATCCATGGCCGAGCTGCCGCCCTGGCAACAGGTATCAAACTGGCTAATCCCAAATTAAGTGTCTGGATGATCAGCGGTGATGGCGACTCCATGGCTATCGGTGGAAACCACTTCATACACCTCGCCAGACGCAATCCCGACATCAACGTACTGATGTTCAATAATAAGATTTATGGTTTGACCAAAGGTCAGTATTCACCCACTACCCCGAAAGGCTCAAAAACAAAGACATCTCCTCAAGGATCGTTTGAGCCACCTTTCAATCCCGGAGAGCTTGTAATTGGCGCAAGAGGGAAATTCTTTGCGAGAGTAGTGGATACCAATCCGAAAATGATGACTGAAGTATTTTTTGAAGCCGCAAAATTTAGAGGCGCTTCCATCGTTGAGATCCTCGCCAACTGTGTGATCTTTAACAATAAAATACATGGACTGATCACTTCACGCGAGACAAAAGAAGACAACCAGATTTACCTGAAGGCCAATGAGAAAATGATCTTTGGAAAAGACAGGAACAAGGGGCTTATTCTGAGAGATCGTGGAATTGAAGTAGTAACAATCGGTGAGAATGGCATTACGGAAAAAGATATTTCGGTGCATCATCCTTTCGAGGTAGATCCCGGTGTCCACATAATGCTTTGTGAAATGAGGCCACCTGATTATCCTTCAGCACTTGGGGTGATCCGCGCAGTACAGACCGAGACTTTTGAGGAATTGGTCTGGGAGTCAGTAGCACATGAGAAGAAAACTTCACCCCTGAAATCTGTTGACGACCTGATGCGGACCGGAAATACCTGGACCATTGATTAAAGTGGAAACGGGCTGCTTCTGAATTAATTTTTTTATTTCAATTGGAAAACTACCTTCTTCGATGGTGGTTATGTTCTTTGTTTGTTAATCAACACAATGCCTAAATTTGCAAGATGATCGCAGCCTTCAAGCAATTTATAAATGAAAAACATCTTTGCAACTTGGGTCAGAGGATTCTGATCGCTGTGAGCGGAGGTGTCGATTCAGTGGTTTTGCTTGACTTGTTTGCGAAATCGGGATTCAACATTTCGATAGCCCATTGCAATTTTAACTTAAGAGGTGAAGAGTCTGCAGGCGATGAAATGTTTGTGAAAGGACTTGCAGAAGCCTATCAGGTTGATCTCTTTGTTAAATCGTTTGATACAAAAGATTATGCCAAACAAAACAGTTTGTCTGTTCAGGAAGCTGCCCGTAATATCCGGTATAAATGGTTTGATGAATTAAGTGTCGAAAAGGGATTTGATCGAATTGCTTTAGCTCACCACAAAGATGATGTTACCGAATCATTTTTTATCAACTTAATCCGGGGATCCGGGCTAAAAGGATTAAAAGGAATACCTGTGAAGAGAGGTAAAATAATCCGGCCGCTTTTTTTTGCAAGCAAAGAGGAGATCGAAAAATATGCAATGAACAATGCATTGGATTTTAAGGAAGATTCTTCTAACAAATCCGATAAATACCTCAGAAACCGCATAAGGCATCAGCTAATTCCTGAGTTCATGCAGGCTGACCGGCGGGGACTTGAAGGAATTGAAAAAAGTATTTCCTTTTTACAGGAAGACTACTTAGTTTTGACGCAATTAATTGATGAAAAAAGAAAAGAGATGATCATCCGCAATGATGAATTCCTGACAATCCGGATTGATGACCTGCTTACACTGCAGCCGGTTGAAACCTGGAGTTATTACCTTTTATTCCCCTTTGGATTTAACAGGGATGTTACTGACTCGATTGCTGTAAGTTCTGAAAAAAAGGAATCCGGTAAGATTTTTTATTCAGGTACACATGAGTTGTTGGTCGACAGGGATCATTTATTGATCAGAGATATAAAACAAAACCGGTTTTCTGAAGAAGTTTTGATACAAAAATCTGATAAGGATATTGCATTCCCTGTTGAATTAAAGATCAGCTTGCTGGACAATGATCAATTTGATGGCCCTTACAATGATCCCGGAACTGCCTGGTTTGATTTGGATAAGTTGACCTTCCCTTTGAAAATAAGACCCTGGCTGGCCGGGGACAGGTTTAAGCCATTCGGGATGCAGGGAAATAAACTGGTCAGCGATTATCTCACAGATGAGAAAGTGAACCTTTTTGATAAAGAAAAAGTTCTTGTACTGCTATCAGGAAAAGAGATTGTCTGGATTGTAGGCTACAGAAGTTCAGAGGATTTTAAAGTAGAAAAAAATACAGAAATGATTTACCGGCTACAGCTACTGATCTAAAAAGTCTGACAACCGGGAAATATCTGCCTTTGCCATAAAGACTAATTCTCAAATAGCCACTACATCAATTCCGGATACCCGCCTGAAATCTTAATCATCGATAAGCTGTAAGGTAAGGTAAACTAAACCGTCAGATTTAATACTTTTGCAATTTATTTTTTGAAGATATCAAGCCATTAGATAATGAGAGGAAAAAGCATTTGGATTATTGTATTGTTCATGCTCACAGCGAGCCTGAATGCTCAGATATTGGAACCGGTTAAATGGAGCTTTTCGCAAAGCAAGCTAAGTGATAATGAGTTTGAGCTGGTCTTTAAGGCGGATATCGACCCAAAATGGCACCTCTATTCGCAGGATATACCCATGACACCTCCTGCAACTACCTTTACATTTGAAGAAAACAGCAAGCTGGAGTTTGTTGGAAAAGTAACAGAAGAAAGTGAGGTCATCGAGGAATATGACCCCAATTTCGAAATTGAGTTGAAGTATTATGCCACTGAGGCAGTCTTCAAACAAAAAGTAAAAGTTTCCGGAAACCAGGCAGCAACAGTCAAGGGATTCCTCGAATACATGTGCTGTGACGACACCAAATGTCTGCCGCCAACAGAAGTGGATTTTGATTTTAAATTGGTGCCAACCGGCGCTCCAACAGTCACAGGCATGTCAACACCGGGTATTCTTGAACCGGTTAAATGGAGTTTTTCATCAGAAAAGGTAAGTGATGAAGTATACGACTTGACTTTTTCTGCTAAGATTGACGAGAAATGGCATCTTTATTCGCAGGATATACCAATGATACCCCCTGCGACCAACTTTCATTTCGAAGAAAATGACCAGTTTGAGTTGGTTGATTCAGTAAGCGAAAAGAGTAAGGTCCATGAAGAATACGACCCAAACTTCGAGATGGTGCTTAAATATTTTGAACATAAAGCTGTCTTTAAGCAAAGGGTAAAAATTAATGATGGTGCGGTTGTAAAGGGATATTTGGAATTTATGTGCTGCGACGATACCAAATGTCTCCCACCCGAAGAAGTTGAATTTGAGTTCAGATTAGGAAAAGTAACCGCTGCAGCGGCTACGGTTGAAGATACCGAAGAAATTTCAGAAACTGAAACTGCTGACCAGGTTGAAAAATACAAAAGGATGTCATTATGGGCTTTCTTCTTTGCTGCATTGGGTGGTGGATTGATTGCACTGCTAACACCCTGTATTTACCCAATGATTCCTTTAACGGTTTCATATTTTATGCATGGCAGTGAGAAAAAGGGAAAAGCCATCACCAAAGCCATCGTTTACGGACTATCAATCATTTTAATTTATGTATTGATCGGAACCATAGTAGCTGTTACCCTTGGTGAGGCTTTCACGAACTGGTTGAGCACTCATTGGGCTCCTAACATATTTTTCTTCCTGCTATTCACCTTGTTTGCCGCATCGTTCTTCGGGATGTTTGAGATCGTTCTACCTTCATGGCTTGTCAACAAATCTGACAAACAGGCCGACAAGGGAGGATATATCGGAGCCTTCTTTATGGCCTTTACCCTTGTGCTTGTTTCGTTTTCCTGTACTGCACCAATTGCCGGGTCAATTCTTGCCTTATCAACACAAGGTGAAGTAATCCTGCCAATTGTTGGGATGCTGGGCTTTTCGCTGGCTTTTGCAGTTCCATTTACACTGTTTGCTGTTTTCCCGGCTGCCTTGGATAAGTTGCCAAAATCAGGCGGGTGGCTTAATTCGGTGAAAGTTGTTATCGGATTTCTTGAACTTGCCATCGGTTTGAAATTCCTCAGTGTTGCTGATCAAACATACCATTGGGGTCTTCTCGACAGGGAAATTTATATTGCCTTCTGGATAGTGATCTTTAGCTTAATGGGCATATACCTGCTTGGAAAATTGACATTCGCTCACGACACCGAGGTTAAGTCTCTTGGTGTGCCAAGATTAATGCTGGCCGTTATCACATTTACATTTGTGGTTTACCTGGTACCGGGATTGTTTGGCGCCCCTCTAAAAGCATTGTCTGGATGGTTACCTCCGCTCACTACCCACGATTTTGATATGAACAAGATCGTAAGGGATAATTTGAAAGTGTATGGTGGTGGATCATCAAATAATACAATTGAAATCTGTGAAACACCAAAGTATAACGACAAGCTCCATCTACCACACGGATTGGATGGGTATTTTGATTTTGACCAGGCACTTGCCTGTGCCAGAGAACAGAACAAACCGATCTTTGTTGACTTTACAGGACATGGCTGTGTGAATTGCCGCGAGATGGAAGCCAACGTCTGGTCTGATCCGAAAGTCCTGAGGATATTAAGAGAGGACTTTGTGGTGGTAGCCATGTATGTTGATGACAAACGCATTAAGCTTCCCGAATCAGAATGGCACAAGTCGGATTATGATGGAAAGATGAAAAAGACTTTAGGGGCTAAAAACTTCGATTTCCAAAAGTCGAAATTCAATGCCAATGCACAGCCTTTCTACGTGTTGATGGGGCTCAACGGAGAAGTGCTTGCCCAGCCACGTGCCTACGACCTCGACATTGATGCGTTTGTAGAATTCCTTAATACCGGGGTGAAAAATTTTAAGGAAGGCAAGAGTGTTTTTAAGGTGGAGTAATTTAAGATCAATTCAAGACCTGACATATACACCCACACTGTCGGCAGGTTTTCCCTGCCCCATTTCCAGATGTTTGGCTTTGTGCTTATCGTGCTTGGCGGGTATTTCATATCAGTCACAAACTGGTTCGGTCTGATTGCCCTTGTAGTGGGTCTTGTCCTTTTCTTCGCGACAGTGGGTATTGAGATTGATTTTGAAAAGAAGCTTCACCGGGAGTTTTTTGGCCTGGCCGGCTATAAGTTCGGCAAATGGACCAGGCTTCCGGAAATAGAGTACGTTACTGTTTTCATAGAGCATTATGCCCAGCGGGGATCAATGGTGAGCATCGACAATGTGAACAGATACAGCAAAGTAAAAGTCAGTCTTATAACCTCACAAACAGAACGCTATGATGCCGGGTTTTTCAACTCTGAAGAAAAGGCCATGGAGGCCGGCAAATTAATCGCTAAAAAACTAAAAACAAAGCTTCTTGACTATACCGACCGGGAACCGAAATGGGTGGATTTGGGATGAGCGTTTAGGATTGTTGGGATTGCTGAAGGCCGTTCACTCTCTTCCTTCACCCTTCATCTTCAATAGTTGCCTGACCTCAAAACTCAAAACCCAGAACTCAAAACTCTAAACTCAAAACTTTAAACCCCAAACTCCAAACTCAGAACTTCCTTTTCCCTACCTTTGTTTTTGTGAGCAGAACCACCCTTTTTGCCGATGTGCTTATACCCCTTCCTGTGAAAGGTACTTTTACCTATCGTGTGCCTTTTGAGCTTAATGAATTTGTTAAAGAAGGTCAGCGGGTGGCTGTTCAGTTTGGTAAGAAGAGAGTGTATGCCGGCCTGATAAAGAATCTGCACGAAAAAGTACCTGAATACACCCCAAAATATATTTTGCACCTGCTGGATGAAGAACCGCTTGTAAATAGAATTCAGTTCACTTTTTGGGAATGGATTGCCTCCTATTATATGAGCACAGAAGGCGAAGTGATGAATGCCGCGCTTCCTTCAGCATTTAAGCTGGCAAGCGAATCAAAGGTTCTGCTTATCCCCGGCTTTAATCCTGATGAAGCGATTCTGGATGAAAATGAATATCGGGTTACGGAAGCATTGCTTCAGAAAAAGAGATTGACAATCGGTGAGATCAGCAAGCAGGTAGGGTTTGCCAAGGTGTTGCCTTTGCTGAGGAAAATGATTGACAAGAGGATGATCCTTATGGATGAGGAGCTGGAAGGTGGGTACAAACCAAAAATGGAGAAATACATCCGTCTCGAACAGAATTATCTTGAAGAAGCCAACCTTCAGCAACTATTGGAAGATCTTGGGAAAAGGGCTTACAAACAACTGGAACTTGTGATGACTTACCTGACCCTTTCCCGCTTTGAAGAAGACGATCAACCGGTTAAAAAAAGTGATTTACTGAAAAAAGCCAATGCCGGTACGGCTGCCTTCAATGCTTTGCTGGAGAAAGGCGTTTTTATTGAGGAAGCAAAGGCTGTCAGTCGATTTGATAAGATGGCAGATAATGAGGATTTGCCGGTTGTAATGTTAACCGAACACCAGCAAGAGGCGTATCAAAAGATGATTAATGAGTTTGAAAAACACCGTGTGGTACTGCTTCACGGTGTTACCTCAGGTGGTAAAACTGAAATGTACATCAAACTTATCGAAGAGGCTGTTGAGCAGGGCAGGCAGGTGTTGTATTTATTGCCGGAGATTGCACTGACAACGCAAATCATCAACCGATTAAGGAAATACTTTGGGGAAAAGGTAGGTGTGTATCACTCCAGGTATAACAGAAATGAACGTGCTGAAGTATGGAACAATATTGCTAAAAGGGAAGATGCAGATCAGATAGGTGAACCCTATCAAATCATCCTCGGCCCAAGGTCGGCATCTTTTCTGCCATTTGATAACCTTGGCCTGGTTATCATCGATGAAGAGCACGATCAGTCATACAAGCAATACGATCCTGCTCCCAGGTATAATGCCAGAGACGCTGCCATCTACCTCTCTACACTTCATGATGCAAGGGTGGTGCTGGGATCGGCTACGCCGGCAGTGGAAAGTTATTTTAATACAAGAATTGGGAAGTACGGCCTTGTGGAATTGACAGAAAGATATGGCGGGATCAACCTGCCATTGATTGAGGTGGTTGACATGCGCGATCAGCTTCGCCGGAGAATGTCGCAATCCCATTTTTCTTCGGTACTGATGGAGGCAATGAAAAAAGCAATTGAAGAAAACCAGCAGGCCATACTTTTCCAGAACAGACGAGGGTTTTCACTCAGACTGGAATGTGAGCAATGCAGTTGGGTTCCGGAATGTAAAAATTGCGATGTCACCCTGACTTATCACAAGCATAGCGAATTGTTAAAATGCCACTATTGTGGATATGCCACAACCATCCCTTCCACCTGTGGTGATTGTGGAAGCACTTCGCTTAAAATGAAAGGTTTCGGCACAGAGAAAGTAGCAGAAGAACTTTCATTGTTGATGCATGGATCAAAAATCGACAGGATGGATTTCGATTCAACCAGGAAAAAGCATTCCTTTCAAAGGATCATCGGCGATTTTGAAAACAGAAAAACAGATATCCTCACCGGCACACAAATGGTAACCAAAGGACTCGATTTTGACAATGTACAGGTAGTAGGGGTATTAAGCGCTGATAATTTGCTGAGTTTCCCTGATTTCAGGGCGCACGAAAGAAGCTATCAGCTTATGGCCCAGGTCAGCGGACGGGCCGGTCGTAAACACAAACAGGGCAAAGTCATCATTCAAAGCTGGCAGCCGGCCCACCCGATCATAGCTGATGTGGTAAGAAATGATTACCTGAGCATGTTTGAACAACAGTTGATCCACCGCAACAGATTCAGATATCCTCCTTTTTATCGTTTGATCATCATTAAATTGAAGCACAAAGACCACCATTTGCTCAACGAAGCATCTTCGTCTTTCGGTAAGCAGTTAAGAGCCATTTTCGGGAACGACATTTATGGCCCCGAGTTTCCAATGGTTTCGCGGATCAGGTCTTATTTCATTAAACATATTATGCTCAAACAAAAGAGGACGTCCAGGATGGATGAGGCCAAGAGCAAAATACATGATGCACTTGATGACTTCCGTAAACTGGCAAAATATAAACCAGTTAGGATACAGTTTGATGTGGATCCTCAATAATGGTATCAGGAAAACGACTGAGGCAAAGACCATCATACATCAAAATGAAAAAGGCCCGTGAGAGGGCCTTTCCGTTAATTTATCCTGTGTCGCTGTGTCGCAGTGTGAAACACAAAAATACTATTTCATCTGTTCGCTTACCGTATTGGCAACTTCTCCATCTACGAGGATACGGCCACAGTATTCACACACAATGATTTTCTTGTGCATTTTGATGTCCATCTGATGCTGAGGCGGAATTTTGTTAAAACAACCACCACAGGCATCACGCTCAACCTGAACTACAGCCAGTCCATTTCTTGCATTCTTCCTGATCCTTTTATAGGCTGACAGCAAACGCTCTTCGATGTACTTTTCATTATTTACAGATGTGTCGTGGAGATCAATCTCCTCTTTTTCAGTTTCGGTAACGATGTCAGTCAGCTCCCCTTTTTTTGCATCCAGATCAGCAGTTCTTTCTTTCAGGCGTGATTCTGCTTCTTCAATATCTGCATCAAAGTTTTCAATCTTGAACTTTGACTCGTTGATTTTTTTATCAGAAAGCTGAATCTCAAGGTCCTGGTATTCGATTTCTTTGGTCAGTGAATCATATTCCCTGTTGTTGCGGACGTTCATCCTTTGTTCTTCATATTTCTTTATGAGAGAAGCACTTTCTTTTTTAGCATTTTCCCAGTCATCGATCCCCTGGTTTAGCTTCTCAATATCCTGTTTGAAATTTGAAATCCTCGTTTCCAATCCGGCTAATTCATCTTCAAGATCCTGAACTTCTAATGGTAGTTCACCACGAATAATCTTGATTTTATCTATTTGTGAGTCGATTTGCTGGAGGGTAAAAAGCGCGATAAGCTTTTGTTCAACACTTACTTCTTTAATTCCGTTTTGTTTTTCTTTTACCATAATCTACTTGTTTGCAAGTTCTTAGAAAACGTTTACCGGGTTTGTATCAACCCGGGAAATCAGGAGTGCAAAAGTAGGAATTTTTTCCTTCAGAAATGAATGGATTAGTTCTTTTGTAAACTGCTCGGTTTCATAGTGTCCGGCATCTATTATTGTCATCTGTCCATGGTATTCAAAGAAATCATGGTATTTCACATCTCCAGTAATGAATGCCTTTGCACCGGCATTAAAAGCTTTGTCAATCAGAAATGAACCGCTCCCTCCACAAATGGCAACCTTCTTTATCTTTCCATCTGTCACCTGACTGTGCCTTAAAGCTTTGGAACCAAGGACCTTTTTCACATGGGTCAGGAAATCAGTTCCATGCATCTCATGCTTAAGTTCACCAATCATACCTGCACCGGTATTTTCATTCGCATTATCCAGGGGATAAATATCATAAGCAACCTCCTCGTAAGGGTGGGCATCGATCATTGCTGTCAAAACCTGTTTTATCAGAAAATCAGGAACTATTGTTTCGATACGGAGTTCTTCCTCGAAATGAATTTCTCCTTTCTTACCCACAAAGGGATTTGTTCCATCCAATCCCCTGAAAGATCCTTTGCCTTCTATGTTGTAACTGCAACTGTCATAATCTCCTATTTGACCGGCTCCGGCCTCGAAAATAGCCTTTCTCACTTTATCGGCATGATCTGTTGGGCAGAAAGTAACAAGCTTTTTAAGATTGCCATACCTGGGAGACAGTATTTTGAGATTCTTCAATCCAAGTTTTTCTGCCAGTATGGCGTTTACTCCCGTGTTTACATTGTCAAGATTGGTATGAATTGCATATATCGCAATATCATTTTTGATTGCAATGGTGATGAGCTTTTCGGTAAGTGAGCTGCCGGTTAGCTTTTTTATGCCTTTAAAAATTACCGGGTGATGCGAGATCACCAAATTGCAGTTTTCTCTAATTGCCTCGGCAAGCACATCTTCGGTTACATCCAAAGTGATAAGAGCCTTGTTCACCTCTGAATTATAATTTCCGATAAGTAGGCCTGAATTATCGTAGGATTCCTGAAGGGAGAGAGATGCCTGTTTTTCGAGTAGCCTGCAAATTTCTTTTACGATCATAGGAAGATTATTTTTTATATCGATTAAATCCGGTTTGTGTTTTTTGTAAATTGAACAGATTTTTTAGGGGCTGTTTCGAAAATAAAATTAATCGAAATATTGGTGTACGGCTAATTAACAGGTAAATTCTGTAAATGAAATCATTAAAATTTCTTCTTTTCCCCCTTGCCTGGATATACGGGTGGGTCATCAGGCTCAGGCACTGGATGTTCAACAAGGGGATATTGCCATCAAAAAGCTATGCCATACCTCTGATTGGAGTAGGTAACCTGACTATGGGAGGTACAGGAAAAACACCAATGGTGGAATACCTGGTCAGGCTTTTGGAAAAAAACAATAAAGTGGCGATTTTAAGCAGGGGATATGGACGCAAAACGGCTGGTTTTCTGATTGGAGATCAGTTCTCGCAGCATGGGAATATAGGAGACGAATCCATGCAATACTACAGGAAATTCGGAAAGAAAGTCACAGTTGCTGTTGATGAGAAAAGGCGAAGGGGTGTACAACACCTGATGGCCAACGACAAAAACCTGGGTGTCATACTTCTTGACGATGTGTTTCAGCATCGCTATGTGAAGCCTGGAATCTCCATTCTACTGACAGACTTCCACAAACTGTACATGAATGATTACCTTATACCTGTAGGAACATTGCGTGATACGGTGAACGTTGCGAAAAATGCAGACATAATTATCGTTACCAAGGCTCCGAAAGTTTTATCTCCCATCACAAGGCAAAATATCAGTGAGCTACTTAAACCTCGTAAACATCAGAAGTTGTATTTTTCTTACCTGAAATACAAAGATTTTGTTCCTGTGCCAGGAACCCAGGCAAAGCAAGTGCCGGAGAAGATCAACTCAATAGTACTTTTTACAGGTATCGCTAATTCATATCCGCTTCAGGAACATCTCAGAGACCTTTGTTTCGACATGATTGTCATTGATTTTCCGGATCATCATGTCTTTAAAAGGAAGGATCTGCAACGAGTGAGGAAAACTTTTGACGATATTTACAGATCTAAAAAGATCGTGGTAACCACAGAAAAAGATGCGATGCGATTAATGACATCCACCTATCTAAGAGAGCTGGACAGCGTGCCACTTTATTACAAACCTGTCGAGGTTAATATTCATAAGCCTGACAAAGAAGAATTTAATCAACAAATATTACACTATGTCACAGAGAATCGAAGAAACAGTTAAGTTCATCAAAGAGAGAATCACTGAGATACCCAGAATTGGGATTATTCTTGGTTCTGGTTTGGGTGAACTGGCTTCCGAAATTGAGAGTAATGCAGGATTACCATATGGTGATATTCCAAACTTTCCAATATCTACAGTAAAGGGACACGTAGGGCAGTTGATATTCGGAACGCTCAGCGGTGTACAGGTGGTTGCTCTTCAGGGAAGGTTTCATTTTTATGAAGGTTATGATCTGGATGAGGTTGTATTCCCTGTGAGGGTATTAAAACTTTTGGGAATTGAGTACTTGTTTGTGTCGAACGCGGCAGGTGGGGTGAACCCCACTTTTGAAGTTGGAGACATCATGCTGATCACCGATCACATCAGCTTAATGCCTAATCCTCTGGTAGGACCTAACCAGTCTGATTTTGGACCCAGATTCGTGGATATGAGTGAAGCTTACGACAAAAAACTTTTAAGTAAAGCAAGAAAAGTGGCACGTCACCATAGCATACACGTCAAACATGGTGTTTATGCTGCTGTTACAGGACCAACATATGAAACACCTGCAGAGTATCAATATATCAGAACCCTGGGGGCAGATGCTGTTGGGATGTCAACAGTGCCGGAAGTGATTATTGCAAGGCATATGCGTTTACCGGTTTTTGCCGTCTCGGTGATTTCCGACCTGGGGGTAGAGGGGAAGATCGTTGAAATCAGTCATGACGAAGTAGTGGATGCAGCCTCTCTGGCTGCCCCAAAACTAAATCTTATCATTAGAGACCTGGTGCAGGAGGTTTAACTTTATGCATTCTATTCAGTTTGTTAATTTTACGCCCTGAATCCTAAACTCCTGAAATTGCAAGGATCAAAACTATACTTTGCCTCAGATTTCCACCTTGGTATCCCCGATGCTGAAAGTAGCCTCAAACGTGAGAAAATGCTGGTGAGCTGGCTTGACATGGTGTCAAAAGATGCTACAGAAATATTCCTGATGGGTGATGTGTTTGATTTTTGGTTTGAATACAAGTTTGTTGTTCCCAAAGGATATGTAAGGTTACTGGGTAAAATTGCCGAAATCACCGACCGTGGCATCCCTTTGCATTTGTTCAGGGGAAACCATGATGTATGGGCTTTCGATTACCTGAATAAAGAATTGAACGTGCAGCTTCACCGTAAGCCGGTGATAAGGGAGTTTGACGGTAAGAAGTTATTCCTTGCTCACGGTGATGGATTGGGGCCGGGTGACCACGGTTACAAGTTTTTAAAGAAAGTCTTTGAATTCAGACTAAACCAGTTTCTATTCCGTTGGCTGCACCCTGACATTGGTTCCAGGATGGGGCTTTATTTTTCAAAGAAAAGCCGTTTGGCAAACCTTACAAAAGAAGGAAAATCAGAGAACAAGTCCATTCACCATGAGGAAAGGCTGATCCATTTTGCTGAAACTGAAGCAAAGTCAAATCCTGAATTAGATTATTTCATTTTTGGTCATCGTCATATTCCTATTCAAAAGAAGGTAAGCGAGAAAGCAGATGTCGTTATCCTTGGCGACTGGTTATCACATTTTTCCTATGGTGTTTTTGAGAATGGGAAGATGAGGATTGAGTTTTTTAAGGGTTGAAATTATTAACACACTGGTCATTAGTCACTGGTCATTGGTTACTGTATGGGGGTTTTCAGTTGACTTTCAGTTGGTAACTCCAAACTCTCCCGAAGGGATGCCCGCCTGAACGTATTCGGGCAGGCCTTTGGCACAAACTCTAAACTCTAAACTCTAAACTTTTACCCCCCATCTCACACAAACTTCTCCATCAACTCCACCAGCCTGGTAGAATATCCCATTTCA
>JAUXDH010000116.1 GCA_030618545.1 Chlorobiota bacterium | reverse complement strand
TTTACCTCGGATTGGTACAAAGCTCCGGATATCAAAGGACAGATTGAAAAACCACTGAAGCGAGCCTGTGCAAACTACCTGGTAAAAGCAAAGCGAAAAAACAAACCTTTGAATTCGGTTGCCAGGTTCCATTTTGGAAATGGCGCCAAACTCCATCGTATAAATTGGATGGGGAATTCATCGGAACATGGAATCGAGGAATCTTCAGGCCTCATGGTAAACTACCTGTATGACCTGAAAAGCATCGAGTCGAACCATGAAGCCTATGTGACAAACGGAGAGTTGTCCATTTCGAAATCTATCAGGAACCTTTTGAGAAGTAGAGTTGAAAGTGCCTAAAGTTAAGAGTGCCTAAAGTTAAGAGTGCCTAAAATATTTTAAGTACTCTTAGTCTCTGTAGTACCTTCCAATCGGCATGATGTAAAGCGGTTCTTCTTCCTCAGGCAATTGCATAACAGCAGCTACTTTTTCATCATTGAAAGCGCCAATAGCGCAGGTGCCCAGTCCAAGGGCTTCAACCTGCAGGTACACGTTCTGGGCTGAGTGGCCAAGATCCATTGGAACATAATGCTTCCTCCCGCGTTCTCCATAGCGCTGCATGGTTCTTTCGAATACTGCAGAGTAGAATAAACAGGCCGGAGCATCTGCTATCATCTCCTGGTTTAGCGCTGCCTTTGCCAGTTCCTCTCTGATGTCCGTTGGGTTTTCCATTACCAGTTGGTGGCCATCAGGAATGTAGCGGTAAACGCCGGGTTCTATGCCTTTTACTTTGCCGACAACAGCATAGATTTCCAGGGGATAGGTAGCTCCGGCAGAAGGGGCTGTTCGGAAACCACCGCGAAATACGTCTCTGCTGTCATCGGGTTTTGTAATACCATATGCTGCCCAGAGTACCTGGGAGAGTTCGGCACCACTGATTGAACTTTTGACGTAATTCCTGTGCGAACGTCTTTTTGACATGGCTTTCTCAACCGAAAAGTCGCTCCTGATCCTGGGAGATGCTAGCCGGTAAGTTAAGGGATCCTGGCTAATAATTTTAAGGTCTGATCCTTCGGGATTGATTTGGGTTTCTTCCATTTTAATTTCTTTTAAACCGGCGTTGAAAAATAATATCGCAATAACTGCAATAGCAAGTAAAACATTCAACAACCAACTCAGGGATGATTTTAATTTCATTTTATGGATTTATTTGTATGCGAGTCTAATCTCCATATTTTAAATTATGGCTGACTGAAAATTTCTAAATGATGATTGTTATAAAAGAGGGTTGTGCTGTCATCCCCCCATCTGTACACATCCACTCCCTTCTCCCTGATGAATAAATCATCAGCAATAAATTGAGCCTTCGAATCATCTTTTCCTCTGGTAACAATATAAACCCAATTCTTCGGGTCATGCACCTGGAAGTGACCTTCAATGAGGGACCAGTTCCCATAAATCACCTCAGCCTGCTCGGGAAAATAAATTGTTTCATACCAGGCATTTTTTTCCTCATCGTACTCTTCAATTATGTATCTGAACCATAGGTTTAGCGCATCCTGGTATCCATTATACATCCAGATGCCTGAGTGATATTCTTTATCCTTATCAAATGTTCCCGGCGGAAATTCTGCCAGTACATTCTTTCCTCTTTTTACAGATTGAAAAGCTCCATTTCCCCTGAATGTATGCTCAGCTTCGTTCTCTTCAAAACTTTTATAATATATAAATGAGAGCGAATCTGTTATTAAAAACTCGTCAAAGGCTGAATAGGTTTTCCCGGATTTAAGGGTTTCGATTATGCTTTCGGAGTGAGTGTTAAATAATTGCTCTTTGCTGACACTGTATATTGATATTGATTTGTTTTGATAGATCGTGTCGCATTTGTTAAAGATGAGGTTTTCATAACCTGAAATTGCATCCCCTGTCCTGACGATAAGAAAAGGCCTGTCATCCACTAGGTCAACTTGAATGGGCTTCTCGTAAAAATTGGGGGTAACGAGCTGGACAATGTTTTTGCTTTCCCGGATGGAGGTCCGGGTAAGGTTTGTACCCAGGAGCGGAAGCCCCGTGTAGGCAGCGACCACCATGGATGCTCTGACTGTTTCATCCTGTCCCGGCCTTGCAAAACTTTCTGATCCCTGGTAAAAAAAGGGTAGTGGTAGAATTGCCTGATAACCGGCCGGATCAAATTTATCCAGGGCATTCTGGAAGGGCCCACTCAACATTTCCAAACGAAAAAGATTGGGTGACCTGATAATAGATGCAGAAATAGATTGATGATATGCAAATCCTTCTGAAATCATGAAAAGCGCTCCCAGGGCGGCGATGATCATTCCAGCCTTTCCTTTATTTTTTTTGCGCAAAGAGCGATAAATTTTTTGCATTATCGTTGCTCCAAATACCGTTCCCACAAAAAAGAACACCCAGGTAAAGCGACCTGTTGCACGGAACTGTTTGAAGATTGGGAAGGCATCCAGTAATTGCGGGAACTGTTTGAACGGAATGGCCATTGCGAAAAGCAGAACTATCGTCGCCGAAATGAGCGAAACATTGAGCAGGCGGTATTCAAAAAAGGCTGTGATATTACCACCGGTCTTCCTTGTAAATATTCGTTTAATTAAAACTATCACTACAAGCAAAAATACCAGGGTGGTCGTCATCCCGACATAACTCCAGGCTTCCCATTGCAGTTTTATCGCACCCGCTGACAACATGTCAAGCAATGGCCGCAGAGGCGGGTGGTGCGGAAGAAAAACATCGTCCAGTTCGGCATTGTACAGGAAAAAACCCGAGGGATTATTTGTCCGGCCTGTGTGGTTGTCGGTGATGCTTGCAAAGAAGTAGAAAAACACAACAGGGATGACAATGGTCGCCGCCATGGCAATGTATCGATAAAGTTCTTCCCTGAATTTGCGGTGTATAACAAGCAATGATAACAAAAACGCGAATTGGAAGGCAATCAGAATCATTCCCAGGTAGGCATGGATGAAAAGCCAGATCAGGTTGTTGATGAGCAACATCAATAAGAAGATCCTGTCCGGAATATATTTTCTTGACAGGATGAGCAATGCCCAGGTTATGGGAATAGCCGCGCTGTAAGAAAGCGCCAGGTGCCCCTCCATTCTGAATACCTGGGGGGCAAGCATGCCTATTCCCAGCGCCATTAGCACTGCAAACCACCTGTTGATCCTGAAAGTAATGAGGATCCAATACATTAGCAGGAAGGTGATAAACACCGATAAGATCATTAAGAAGTTGACAATGCCAATGGAGTAATTCACAAACCAGGGATCAACTTTGCCCAACCCTTTCAGGGTATTTGCGAGCAGGGGATGACAATCTGTAAACAGGAAGTGCTCGCCGTAAGGATAGTTCATCCCTTCAAACTGAATGAATGAAGTATCATGCTTGATATGATAATAGTAAGTGAAATAGTTTTTCATCCCATCGCCCGAATCACTGAACATGTAATCATTGGGGAAGAAAATAACCTTATGGTAAAAGGTAAGTACAATGATTGAACTTAACAGAACCAGTATGGCAAATGGCAGACCTCTTTTCATGAAATTATCGAAACACAAGATATTTGTAACTCCAGCCTAACCAAATCGCTTTCAACCATGGTAAAAATTTTGAAATGTATTAATTGTGGTTCTATTCAACACTTTGCAATTCGGTATAACCTAACATTTTTCCCTTGTTGTCGTATGTCTCCGACCGCACTATTCCTACATCTTCAACATACCATTCCAGGATCCTGACCGCTACACGCATGAAGGCGAACTTGCTTTCAACATTACCTTCGATCTTCCAGGCTTGATAAGTTCCGGCAGGTGTTGTGATCTCTTCCCTGGCTAATACCTGCCGGTAAAAAACTCTGGCGGTAATATTGGTAGTCAGGTAATCCATTTTAACCATGACATTGATTGAGCCATCGTTAAGTTCCATTCCGGGTTCAAGATTTCCAGGGATAAACATATCTTCAGATTCAACAACGAGAGAAGCATCCTGGTAAGCTGCCATCTGTTCACTGTTTAAGATCGATTGCATGTCCACCACAAAGTTGTTTCCCTCGCATTTGAACGTCATGTCGGTTTCATAATCATTCTTTTTCTTACCGGTGGAAACGAGTTGGTGAACTTTGTAGTAAGTAACGTCGCCTTTAATTTTTACTGACACTATTTCAGTGGTAGTTGATGATTGTTGCTTGCCCTTTTTATCATAATTATAATAGGTCATTTTGGTACCCTCATCCGGTAAATAAGTGATACAGCCGTTCTGGGCAAATGAAAAAATGGGAATGAAAAATAACAAGGCTAAGTAGGAAAATTCTTTCATAACTGGGATTTGTAAGTATTTAATTGGACAGAATGAACAATGTGAAAATAGCAAATGTAAGAAATTCAATTTTTAAGTCCCAAGTGTAAAAATTCAATCGTGGGTATAAACGTGGTAAAAATGAATAGAATAAACCGGAATGGCGCTGAAGGGACAATTTAAGCGGGGGTATTTTCATGGTTATTAAGGGCATTGTTCCACGCATCATAAACCTTTACTGAAAAAGAACCACTGCTCTCATCAAACAGCACATCACCCATTTTATGAATATTCCTTTTAAGGTAGGCCCTTCGCCTGTAAATGTATTTCAGCATTGTTTGCCTTTTAATCTTATCCAGAATGATAAGTTTTCCCTCCTTAATGTGATCATTAAACAAATCCAGGTCATGCAGGTTTCCCAGGTAGTCACTTAGCCTGTTTAATTCTGTGATGTAGGTTTTGAGTTCAGGGGTTAATGAATTGCTGATCGTCATCAGATGATACATCAGGTATTTCACCTGCTTGCGGAGATCATGATAAACTTCTTTGCTGCCCACTATCTCAGTTGCTTCCAATGCCCTTCTGGCTTTGCAATAAGTCTTCTTCACACCTTTCAGAATAAATTCCTTGGGGTTGCCAACGATTTTGAGACTGTCATAAACAGAGACTTTTTCTTTTAATGATTGGTTAATTTCAAATTGCTTGTCGCTGTCGTAAAACCTGGTGAATTCCTTTTTTCTCTTTGCCTCAACCTGTTTTATTGCCCTTGAGATAGATCTGTAGACCTGGGGTGATTTTACTGAATCTCTCATGCCCTGCAAGAGTTCTATCTGTGAGGTATCATCCCTCAACACAGCAATAACAGCGGCTGTTTCCCTGTAATAAGCATTCAGTTTACCGTACTTTTTTTTACCAATCTCATGCCTGACCAATCGCAGCATACCTCTTATCTTTTTTATATTCTTGCGAAGCTCATGTACTGAAATATGCTGATGCGACCTGAGCAATATCAGTCGGGCAGATTCCACATGCATGGATTTAAAGAGCCTGATAATCCCTTCTTTAAATTCTTCCTGTTCACCAATCTTTAGTTTAACCTTCTTTCCCATGGAATTATCCGTCCTTTTTTTGAGATTGCAATCGCTATTTACAAGCCGGTAAAGATGATGCAAAATTACAATGGTTCTGCGAATAGAAAAACTTATAGAGCGAAATCTTAAAACAGGATTCTGCGGCAAAACATGATAGATTAATCATTAGTTTTGACGAAAATGCGAACAGGATGAGCCAGTTTTATTCAGGTGATAACAAATCACTACTAAATAAGATAACAGATAAAAATCAACTAAATTTAAAAGAGGATTCTCTCGATGATGACCATGTGATTGCTGAGTTTGTGGTAGAGATGAAAAATAGAAATGATTTCAAGATTGACAGGGGATCGCAGTCAGCAGGTATCAAAACACTGATTTGTAAGATTTGTAACAGTGACAGATTCATTGTTGGTCAGGCTGAATATTTCACCGCGGTAAAATGTATTGAGTGCGGATATGAGTTAGGGATCCATGAGGGTTAGCCAAAGACAGAATCATTGTTTCTGAATATCAAGCCCCCTCTTTTTGGCCCGTTGTTCCCAGCGTTCACGGGCTGCTTTCTGAAGGTCTTCGATGTTATCGGTCTCATCGGTGATTTCCAGTCCAAGAATTGTTTCGATCACATCTTCCAGGGTAACAATTCCCTCGGTGCCGCCGTATTCATCTACAACCAGTGCGATATGTTCTTTTTCCTGTGTCAGTTTGTTATACAAAGCAGGAATGGGCAGGTGTTCGTAAACAGTTAAAATCTCACGCATTATGCTTTTCAATTCGTCATCA
Organism: Chlorobiota bacterium; assembly: GCA_030618545.1. Classification (GTDB taxonomy): domain Bacteria; phylum Bacteroidota; class Bacteroidia; order Bacteroidales; family F082; genus JAADID01. The sequence goes on along the minus strand of JAUXDH010000116.1, from coordinate 2,672 downwards.
TTCTTTCCTTCGATAAGGCTGGTGAGCAGATCATCTTTTAGTACGTAACCAACAATGTTGTCCACTGAATTATTGTAAATAGGTATCCTGGAAAAAACAAGGTCAGGATTGTTCCTGTAAAAATCTCCGGCTTTAGTTGACTCAGAGGCAGCAAAAAGTACCATTCTCGGTGTCATGATATCACTTACTTTCAGTTTATCAAACCTGGCAATATTCTGGATAATCAATGATTCTCCTTTTTCAAAGACACCTTCTTCTTCAGCCAATTCAGCCATAGCAGAAAAGTCGGCCCGGCTTAATACACTTTTGCGTTTGTTGATGTTGAAGATCTTCGTGATCCATTGGCTCATGATAACAAAAGGGTATAGCACAAACATCAGTATCCGCAACATAAAAACTGTAAAACGCGTTAAACCCGGCCAATAGTTAGCGCCAATTGTTTTTGGTATGATCTCAGAGATGATCAGAATCAGTATGGTCAAAACAGCCGAGGTTATCGACAGGTATTCATCGCCCCACAGCAATTGCGCCTGTGCTCCCACACCGGCAGCCCCAAGGGTATGGGCAAAAGTATTCAGTGTTAAAATAGAAGCCAGGGGCCTGTCGATATTGTCTTTGTACTTTTTAAGCCAAATCGCATAACCCTTTCCTTCCTGTGTTTTTTTTATCACGTAAGATGGGGTTACACTGAGTAGAACGGCTTCCATCAGTGAACAGAGAAATGAAAACAACAGGGCGATGAGAAAATAAATAATGAGTAGAGTCACATGACAAAGATAAGGACTGTGTGAGAATACTTAATGTCTTTTATGCCAAATATATCGTTTATTAAAACAAGCGCCCTAAGGGTGCAATTCAAAGCCATCTTCTTGGAGGGTGGATTTTTACTGTACATCTGAATTTAAAAGTGCAAAATTGTTTCATCATTTTATGATATATATCACAAAAAGTATTATATTTACATCCGGTGTTTTTATCAACAAACTAAAATAATGAAACAAGCTATGGAAAAAATTAAAAAACTTTATGTGCTGATAACACTTGTCATGCTGGTGGCATTGGCCCCGGCAGCCTTATTTAGCCAGGTTGTTATCGAGATCCAGGTATCACCAAATATTCTTAACCTGCAAAGCAATGGTGTAGTCGTTACCATCCATACCGATATTGCATATTCAACTGTAGATGCTTCCACGGTGCTGCTAAATGGTGTTGAAATCCAAAGCTGGAAATCTGACAATCAGGGCAACTTTGTGGCAAAATTCAACATTGATGATATCAAAGATTTGCCCGGACTGGAAATTGGTGAATACAACACACTCAAATTGGAAGGGCTAACAGGTGATGGAGGTGAATTTACCGGTTCTGAGGAAATACTGGTAATTAATAATGTGCCAAAAGGAAAGAATTAGAAACTTTCATAAACTCCCTTCTCCTGAAAATAAAATACCTTAAAGCGATGTGCTGACTCCTGGGGATTTCTCAGTGTTTACACAGTAGCCATCGCTCGGGCTTCGAAATGACAGCCTTTGTTTATTTTTTATGCTCTTTCAATCCACTGAAATAATTCAGTGCCTGCGAGTAGGCTTTGTCAAGGTCTTTGCCTTTTGATTTGTGTTCGATGAGCAAAGTGCCTTTCCAGAAGAGGTCGATAAAACCGTAATGATCATTCAGTTTCTTTACCGGTTCTTCGAAGGTTGCCACCCTTCGGCGCGAAATGCCAAACACATTAAAAAAGTCATCCCAGAAAGATTTTGCTTCAGCTTGTTCGCGCGTTTCGCCCGACCATTCTTTAGAGAATTTCAGGGCGCGGTCTTTTATTTCGTTCCAGGAGAGGGGCACGGGATTATTGGTTTAGAAAACCTTCAACTGAAATTCCAGCCTGTTTTAGGATCGCTCTCAAAGTGCCTTCAGGCATGTCACCGGAGTGATTTGGGATTGTGGTAAATTTTTTGGTTTCGGAATTATACCAGATTTCATGGCTGCCTGAAGCCTGGCGATAAAAAGAAAAACCTAAACGCTTTAATTTCTTTATTATTTGTCTGTATGAAAAACCTCCAAGTCTTCCCATTTTAGATGCCAACTACCAGTGGATAATCAAATTGGTCACTAATATTTGCCAGATCATTTTTAATTCCTTCCTCTTCCTGTGCTTCTAAAAGTTTTTTAGCAACATCACGGGCTATTTCAATCGTTTCAGCTATAGTACGGCCCTGTGCAACAAGTCCCTGGATGCTATCGGATGTAGCCAGGTAAAAGCCTTCGGGTAATTTTTCAATATGCAGGTTGACGAATTTTTCCATGTTCGATTTATTTTTACAAAGTTAATAAATAAAAATTTCAATGGTTAATGCCGACAATCCTGCGGCTGGTGGGTGCATATTCAAAGTGCCTTTATGAACAATGAGAAATAAAGACTCATTTTGAATAGTAATTAGTATTAATCCTGGTTTGGCAAAAGTCTGCTAAATTGGTTTGTTGGGTAATTGGTTAAATGTAATATTTTTTCCTGTCAAGGGTATTGATTCCAATTGTATAAGCATAAGTTGAAGCAGGTACAAATTGAATACGGATTCCATCGGTTTCGACAATGCCTTCTTTATCTATTGTTGTTACCAATGCTGTTTCTAATTTATTTTGTTTGCAAAAACGAATAAGACTTTTTAATTCTGATG
>JAUXDH010000014.1 GCA_030618545.1 Chlorobiota bacterium | reverse complement strand
TGTCTCCCCGGTAGGGCTCGAACCTACGACCCGCTGATTAAGAGTCAGCTGCTCTGCCAACTGAGCTACGGAGAGTTGGTGATAGCAAAATTACATCATTATGGTGTTTATTTCAAAAGTCAGGTAGTATAATTAAGTTTTGTGGAATGGCTCAATGGTTTCATGGTTCGATTGATCGATTGTTGAGCTGTTGGATTGCATTGGTACGTCCTGGCTTCTTTCTTCTACCTTCCATTTTTCCAATATTCCATCCTTCCTCCTCCTCCTCCTTCCATTCTAAACTCTATCTTTGTCATGAACAGCATGGAAGAGAAAAACAAAAATCACGATTCAGCCCTCAGCGTTCAGAAAGGCATCGACCAGCCATCACAGGTGAATCCTGCACTGGCAAAAGGGATGGAGAGGTTTAAGAAAGAAAAGCTTTCGGTTCAGACTTATGTCAAAGGAATTCTGAATGGCGACCGGAGCATGCTTAGCCAGGCCATTACGCTGATCGAAAGCGCCAGGCCGGATGACCAGGAAACCGCCAAAGCCCTGATCAACCGGTGCCTTCCACATACCGGCAATTCAATACGGCTGGGGATAACCGGTGTGCCAGGAGCAGGAAAGAGTACTTTCATTGAAACTTTTGGAAATTTCCTGATTGATCATAATCATAAAGTGGCTGTGCTGGCCATCGATCCAAGCAGCCAAAGGTCGAAGGGAAGTATCCTTGGTGACAAAACCCGGATGGAAAGCCTGAGTACAAATTCCAATGCGTTTATCAGACCTTCTGCCAGTTCGGGAACACTAGGAGGCGTAGCAAGGGCTACCCGCGAAGCGGTGATTCTTTGTGAGGCGGCCGGATTCGATCTGATTATCATCGAAACAGTTGGTGTTGGACAATCGGAAACCGCAGTGGCACAGATCGTTGATTTCTTTCTCCTGCTCATGCTGGCAGGTGGTGGTGACGAATTGCAGGGTATCAAACGCGGCATCATGGAAATGGCTGATCTCCTCGTAATCAACAAAGCGGATGGTGACAATGAGAGAAAAGCAGTGCTATCTAAAAAGGAATATGAAAATGCACTGCATCTTTTCCCGCTGACAGAGAGCGGCTGGAGCCCGGGTGTGGTGACAGCATCGGCATTGTATTCAAAAGGGTTGGAGAAAGTCTGGGAAATTATTGGGGAATACCTTTCACTTACCAAACAGAATGGATATTTCGAAAAACACCGGCAGTCGCAATCCATCCAAATTCTTCACGACAGCATCACGAAAAGCCTGACCACCGTATTTATGGAGCATCCTGTGGTTAAAGCCTCTGTCTCATCACTGGAATCACAAATCCTGGAAAAAAAGATATCACCTTATGAAGCTGCTGCTGCACTGTTAAAGAGCTATTTTGAAAGGTTAAGCGGAGGCAGTGATTAACTAATTTTTTGGTTCTGCGTTCATCTGCGTAAAACATCCGCGTTCATCTGCGTGAAACATTTGCAATTATCTGCATGAAACATCCACTAGAAACTCCACAATATTCTATCAATCCTGAGCTCTCTTTTTTAAAGGAACAATAAGCGATGCAAGGATACTGACCGCAATGATAGACACAACTACAATCAAAGAGTTTGGTGTGGAGATGTGCGGATTACCCAGAAAATCAACAAAAGGCAAGATCATCTTTACCCCAACAAAAACAAGCAGCACCGATAAACCCGTATGCAAGTACCTGAACTTTTCAAGGATATTGATCAACAGGAAGAAAAGAGATCGCAGGCCGATGATAGCGAAGATGTTAGAAAAGTAAACGATAAAAGGATCCTTGGTAATCGAAAAAATGGCCGGAACCGAATCGACAGCGAAGATCACATCGGAAAACTCAACCACCAGCAATACGATGAAAAGGCTCGTCAGGTACAACTTTCCGTTTTTACGAATGAAAAAATCGTGTCCTCTGTAATCCTTGTCAACCCTGAAGAATCTGGAAGTTAATCGTATTACCGGATGCTGGCTCGTATCAATCTTCCGCTCTTTGTTTCTTTCGAGAAACATCTTAATACCGGTAAAAACCAGCAGGGCACCGAAAAGTACCAGCACCCATTCAAACTCCTGGATGAGGGCAGAACTCACAAAAATGAACAGGAATCGCATGATGATGGCCCCGAGTATGCCCCAGAAAAGCACGCGGTGGTAATACTTCTTGTCCACTCCAAAAGAGTAAAAAATTATCACAAAAACAAAAATGTTGTCGATTGACAGGGAGTATTCAATCAGGTATCCGGTAAGGTATTCCAGGGATAGGTTATGTCTGTAAATCGCTATGGATTTGTCAAAGTTACCGTCAACAATCGCAATCGGATGCTTGTATTTGTCAATGACATCTGACAAGTCTTCGAGATTCTCAATGCCATGGATTTTTTCACCAAAAAAATAGATCAGTACGCCTGTTATCAGGGCGAGTGAAATCCAGACAACCGTCCAGGTGATCGCCTCCCTGAAACTGACCAAATGATCTTTTTTATGAAATAAACCAATATCGATCATCAACATCAGGATGATAAGGACAAGAAAGCCACTGATGGCAATGATTTCGTTGATCGTCATAAGCGAAAGAATAATTGGCCAAAAGTAGGGATTTCATCGATTTGAGATGAATAATCTCAGCACCCGGTAAAGCTTTACCCGGAAGTTATTGAACCAATATTATCTACAAACGTTATCTTTACACAATATTCAAATTTCACCATCACTTGTCAGAACACATTTCAACCCATTTCACCCATACATTAAATCCCATGAAAGCCCTATTGGAAAGGTACAATAAGGTTAGGCAATACACTGAATCCATTTTTAAACCACTGGCTGTTGAAGACTACATTGCCCAGCCAATCGCCATTGTAAGTCCGCCTAAATGGAGCCTGGGACATACCACCTGGTTTTTCGAGACATTCATCCTGGAAACCTACAAGCCCGGTTATAAACCCTTTGATCCTGTCTTTGCTTTTCTTTTCAATTCCTATTACAACAATGCAGGCGACAGAATACTGCGCCATAAACGTGGTGACCTTACCCGCCCAACGGTAGCAGAGGTATACAATTACCGGCATTATGTTGACAAGGAGATGAACCGTCTTCTGGAGATAGAGATCCCAAAGGAAGTACAGGAACTGATCGAACTTGGATTGCAACACGAACAGCAGCACCAGGAATTATTCTGGACAGATTTGAAGTATACCTTTAGCCTGAATCCTCTTGGCCATTATTATGAGGACAGCCTGCCATTTAGTGAAAAAGCTGAACCGGTAAAAATAAACTTCATTACCTTTAATGAAGGTCTAGTGAAGATAGGCTATGAAGGAGATGGATTTTGTTACGACAATGAACTTTCAAGGCATAAAGTATTTCTTCATGATTTTGAAATAGCCGACCGGCTGGTTACCAATGCTGAATTCATCGAATTTATTGAGGAGGGAGGATACGAGGATTTCAACTGCTGGCATGATGAAGGATGGAAATGGGTGAATGAAAACCAGATCAATGCTCCCCTCTATTGGGAAAAGGAGGATGGTATCTGGACTTATTATACGCTCGAAGGTAGGATGGCTGTTAAACCGAATGAGGCTGTGAAGCACATCAGTTTTTACGAAGCTTTCGCCTATGCCGAATGGAAAGGATTACGGTTGCCAACAGAATTTGAATGGGAAGCGGCTGCAGATCATTTTCAATGGGGATCGAGATGGGAATGGACCAACAGCGCTTACCTGCCTTATCCGGGCTTTAGCAAAGCGGAGGGTGCGGTAGGGGAATACAATGGAAAGTTCATGGTTAGCCAGATGATATTGCGAGGCGCCTCGTTGGTAACCTCTCCCCTGCACAGCAGGAAGACATACCGAAACTTTTTTCATCCCTGGGAAAGATGGCAGTTTACAGGAATTCGGCTGGCACAATAAGATCCATTCCAGCCTGGGTTTTTCTGAGGGAAACCGATGGAAGGCCAGGGGCCGAATGAAAACTAATTAATAATTCCGGTACAATTCCGGAGAACCAAATACAACTAAATGCAATCGACAAAGACTGAGGTGACTCAGTTCGCTAAAGATGTCAAAACCGGACTGGGTAAAGTGCCTAAGTCAGTTCCATCGAAATATTTCTACGATGAAGAAGGCGACCGGATCTTCCAGCAGATCATGGAAATGCCGGAGTATTACCTTACAAGATGTGAATTTGAGATACTGGAAAAGCAAACAAAAAATATACTGGAAGCTGCGGATACTTTTCAGGAACCTTTCAACCTCGTAGAGTTTGGTGCCGGTGACGGGTTTAAAACGAAACTTCTGTTAAACTATCTTGTTGAAAATAACGCTGATTTTACCTATCACCCTGTAGATATTTCTGCGTCGATTTTACAAGAATTGAAAAAAGACCTGGATGAGTCGATTCCTTCACTAAAAGTGGATATGCTGAACATGGATTATTTCGCTGCATTGCATGCCATGAAAAATCTCAATGAAAGACGGACAGTGATTTTATTCCTTGGTTCCAACATTGGTAATTTCCACTATCACGAAGCAGCAGATTTTCTTCGAAAACTGGCTAACGAAAGCAAAGAAGGCGATATGCTGCTGCTTGGCATTGACCTGAAGAAAGACCAGAAAGTGATTGTTGATGCTTACAATGATCCTCAGGGTATAACTGCAGCATTCAATCTCAACCTGCTCACCAGAATGAACAGGGAGTTGGGAGCTGATTTTCGGATTGAAGATTTCAGCCATTACACTTTCTATGAAAAGGAAACCGGCGAGGTGCTGAGCTTTCTAAAATCTCTGAAAGAGCAAAAGGTCTCTGTTTCTTCCATTGACCGGGAGTTTCAATTTGGCAAGGATGAGATGATCCACACGGAAATATCAAAAAAATACAGCCTGAAAGAACTGGAAACAATAGCTGAGCAACAGGATTTCGAAGTGATCAATCATTTCCTGGATTCAAAACAATACTTCACCGATACACTCTGGAGGATAAAGAAGTAAGGTTTTTAATCCCAATACGACTTCATAGATAATTATTGCAAGTATCTTAAACAATGAATTTGATAAAAACATAAGACTAATGAATGAAATACTAAACAACTGGAACGAACTTAACAAAGTCGATTTTTCAGTCCTGGCAAAAGATTCCAATACCGTACATCATGCAGCACAATTGATGGCTTATGCAGCAAAGCGATTAATACCCGAAAAAGAAGACGACAGCCACACAAGCAGTTACTGGATTCCGAATAAAAATTTTCTTGAAGGAAGAGAAATTAACACTGACAAAGGAAAGGTGCGGATTGCTTTGAATTATCCGGAGTTGAAATTAATGATAACCGATGATAAACTTAATGTCATCCATCAAAAAGCCTTCATAGGGAATACCAAAGGCTACATGCTTGAATGGTTGGCTTCCGAATTGAAAACCCTGGGATTACATACAGATCATTTTGACGGAAAAATGCATTACGAAATCCCTTCGCATGAAGTGGAAAATGGATCTGAATTCGAGGTGCTGGATGAGAAAAATCTTATTGAATTAGCCAACTACCGCACAAATGGCCATCTCATCATCACTTATTTTGCCTCCCGTTTTTCATCAGCAGATGAAGTATTGGTTTGGCCGCACCACTTTGATGAAGGCTTGTATATCCCATTGAAGTTTGAGAACGGAGCTGCGACACATTCAGTTGGCATCGGCCTTGCTGTTCCTGACAGCTATTATGATAATCCCTATTTCTATGTAACTACATGGGCAAAGGATGGCATGGAATACAATGATTTACCCGAAACAAAGGGGCCGGGTAAATGGCACACCCATGAGTGGACGGGACAGGTTTTGGAAGGAAAAGACTTAACCGGACTTAGAAAAGAAGCGCAGGCTGAAACAGCCATACACTTCATGGAAACTGCGATACAGAATGCCCTGGATTTAGTAAACAATTAATAGAATGACACTGTCTGAGATCGGAATTATTTTTGCCCCACTTACCTTTCTGCCTGGCTGGAGTTATTGCCATGGTACTGCTCATAAAAGAGTCCTTTGTTTCGGCCAGCCTGATTTACGAACAGTTTGATAAACAAGCAAAAGAAAAAACTTTCAGGCGATAGGGTCTATGCCAAATAATCTTAATTTTACCCCATAATTAACCCTGCTGAAATGAAGAAAACCGTATTGTTGTTCTGGGGCAAAGGAGGCAATGTAGAACGTGCTGCCAGAAAAGTTTACTCACTGTTCGATCCCTCTCGAATTGATATTTTCGATGTAGCGTCTTTCGACACTTCCACAATTACAAACTATGACCTGATCATCCTTGGGGGAAGCACCATAGGGGCAGAAGTATGGATGGATGTAAAAGACGACAACGAGTGGAGCAGGTTCTTCAGCGCTATAGAAAAATCAGATCTTTCAGGAATATATGTTGCCTTCTTCGGACTGGGCGACCAGGTGCTCTATCCCGACCACTTTGTTGATGCCCTGGGTATCTTCAGGCAGGAGATGCAGCAAACCTCTGCCACTATCATTGGCGAATGGCCCATCGAAGGTTACAAGTTTACCGACTCTGATGGTTATGATGGAAAAATGTTCTTCGGGCTTGCACTCGACGAAGACCGGCAGGCTGACCTCACCATTGAACGAGCTAAAAAATGGATTGACGGATTGAAGAAGCAAGCAGGATTCTAAGTAAATCCCCTATAAGCTAAACCAATTCTTTCTCAATAAAGGCACTTTACACATCCGGATATTTTCTTTTGGTCAGGTAATGCATACCTTCAAACGGGATGTAATTTAATTTTATAAAAACTTCCAGGGAATCAGGGTTGTCGGGCTCAATCTGGCAGGCATAAATGTCAATACCAACACTGTCGAGCCATTCCTCGGCTTTTTCCACCAGTAGTCTTGCCAGACTTTTATTGCGGTATTCAGGTAAAACAGCCACCCTGTTGATCCAACCTTTACGGCCATCGTGCGTTACCAGAATGGAAGCAATGTACTGATCTTTAAGACGGGCAAACAGGAAACGATTACAATCAAGTTTGATTTCGTTTTCAATTTTTTCCCTGCTGTCCCTGCCATTGGATTTGTACAAAAGTTCCGCCTTATCCCAGATATGGATCAGCTTATCATAGTCACCGGGTATATAGTCAACGATGTCTATTTCATTGATAATATTCATCTTTATTCTTCCGGAAGTTTATAAATATCTAATTGTTAAAGCTTTTCAGTTCAGGGCAAAGAATATCCTTGAGAAGCGATGAATATTTCATACCATTGCTCTCTTGTTAATTGTATTTTCATGGCATCAACAGCGCTTTTGAGTCTTTCGGGCTTCCCTGATCCTACGATTGGGATCACCATGGAAGGATGATAAAGTATCCAGGCATAAATTACCTGGTCGATAAAATCCAAACCCAGTTCGCCTGCAATCTGCTGAAGCTTTTTATGCACCCTTCTACCCTTCTCATCTGTTGGATTGAGTAAAGCTCCTCCAGCCATTGGTGACCAGCCCATGGGATGGATCTTTTGTTTCAGGAAGAATTCCATATTCCCATTTTGAAAATGCTCCAGGCAGTAAGGAGAAAATTCTACCTGATTGGTGACCAGCATCCCTCCAAAATACTTGTTCAGCATCTCAAACTGTATGATGGAGAAATTGGAAACGCCAAAGTTCAGCACTTTACCAGATGCTTTTAATTGAAAGAAAGCCCTGGCTGTCTCCTCAGGATTCATCAATGGATCCGGCCGGTGAATGAGGAGCAGGTCGATATGATCAGCATTTAAGTTTCTGAGCGATTGGTCCACACTTTCAATAATGTGATCGTAGCTTGTATCGTAATGATTTATTTTTTGATTGGGAAACTTTGGTGATACCACTTTAATCCCACATTTCGTTATTAACTGGAATTTGTTTCGCAATGTAGGTTTCGCTCTGAGCAGCCTTCCAAAGGCTTCTTCGCATTGGTATTCACCGTAAATGTCGGCATGGTCAAAAGTGGTAACACCCAGGTTCAGGGATTCCTCAACAAGGTGTTCGAGTTCATTAAACGTCATTTTCCAATCCATCAGCCGCCAGAAACCGAGTGCAATTCTGGAAACTTCAAGATGTGGCGACAGTTTTACTTTTTCCATCCGACAACTAATTTTTGAGAAAGATAAACATTATTCCTGATCGGTTTTGATTCCGGAGGATTATCAAAATGATCGACTCCCTGAAAACCACTATTGTTTTTGTTTACTGGTTAACTGTTATTGCTGATCCAAACAGGTAAACTTACTTTGTGCAAGAAAGCAACGAAAAAGAATATGAGGTGAAAAATACTGTTGCTATAAATTATTTAAACGATTTAAACGCGATGATCACTCGGGGGGAAACACAAAGGTTACTTTTTGTTGAGGCTCACGGACACTGCGTTAAGGAACAGCCTGGAATCCCAAAGTTTATAATGAAACAACCTGCGGATGGGAGCCGTAACGATCTGCTGGAGTTCGACTTTGTTGTTGTACCCACTGAGGGTTTTATGAGAGAGAGCTTAAACTACGAAATCAAAGTAGTCTTCCACCTGGAGCAGTTACCCCTTCAACCGAAATGGATTAAAGTGAATACTGCCCGGAATGCCGACATCGTTAGGGTGAATGAATTTGAGGAATGAAGAGATAAAAAATTGCAAAACAATGTTTTAATTCGTATATTGCCACAACCAAAATGATACGTTTAGTAATCGCAGACGACCATCCGGTCATAATTGACGGAATCAAAACGATTCTGGAAAATCAAAAAGAAATACAGCTTGTTGCTGAAGTGTATGATGGGAAAGCCCTTCTTGAGCTCCTCGAAAAGAAAGAGGTTGATGTGGTATTGACCGATATCAATATGCCAGGTACCAATGGTATTGATGCCACGCGGATGATCAAGGAGAAATACCCTGACATCAAGGTAATCGCCTTTTCGCAATACGACGAGAAGCGGTTCATTAAGCAGGTACTAAAGCGGGGGGCTTCGGGGTATATGTTGAAAAATACTCCTGCAAAAGAAATTATACACGCCATCAAAATGGTGCACGACGGAGGGATGTACCTGAGCCCCGGATTGCCAAATGTATTTGGTGACAAGCCCAAAAAGAGATCAAACTATCTTTTTCCTGAACTCAGCCCTCGTGAACTTGATGTTTTGCGGCTGATCTGCCAGGGAAAGAATACCCAGGAAATTGCCGACGCCCTCTTTATCAGTTACAACACTGTTGAAACCCATAGGGCCAATATCCTCCTTAAGGTTGGTGTAAAGAACACAGCCGGCCTTGTAAAATGGGCTGTTGAAAATGAAATTGTATAATCTTTAAATAATTGAAAAATGAAAAATAAGTATTTAAAAAGGTTCATGGCCTTAAAAGAAACCGATCAAAAAGGTGATGTCACCAATATTGACATCGCTTTCCAGGCTGAAATTGGAATAGATTACACTATAGAACATGTAGATACGCTTGAGTATCCTAACAAACTCCTTTGCTTCATTTTCGACCTTAGAAAAGGAACCGGAGGTGGGCCTACCGATCCATATACTTATACTGGTACAGTTAAACATAACCTGAGTGCTACTTTAGATTCTGAGAATAACACGCACGTAGTCTCCTTTATATTGTTGCACAATCCCGGACAGGATCAGGATTCCATGAGAACTACTGATGTGCCCATGCTGTAGTTCAATATGGGGATATTGTTTTTAGAGAATAAGTTTCCAAAACATATGCTTAATAATCAAAATTCACCAACTTAAAAAAACAGAAAAATGAGCAACATTTATTTACAAACCTGGATGCCGATTAAAAAATCCGGTGACAAGAAAATAATTACCATTTGCGCAGTATTCTATGTTGATAACAACATGAATATTATATCACATGTCCCTGCTGATCCGAATACCGGAAACCTGCTGTTTGACTTTGAAATGACCATTAATATTAACGAAGAAAGAACACCGAAGAAATGGATTGTACTCCAGCCGGAAGTTACTTTGCAGGACGACTACGACACGCTGCCTGCTAACCATAAATCTGCTGTTACACTGGTAACACCCGATGGCATTGAAGATTCCGGCAGTATCAATACAAGTGGCGCTCCCATACTATAAATTACTTCCAGGAAAAACCGGCTATCATGAAACTTAAAAGGAATGTGACATTGAAATTCACCATTCTATTTCTCATATTCTTAATTGGATGGTCCTCCTCCTTCCCCATACGGGGTCAGGAGGATGACATTCAGAACCTGATTAATGAGGCGAATACTCTGTACAACAGGTCAAGTTATGATTCGGCTATGATGATCTACGAAAGTGCATTAAATATTATCGATACTGTGCACGACCGGAGCAATTTCGCATTTTTAATCAGGAAGAAAGGAACATGTTTCATCCATTTAAGCAAATACGATTCTGCCTTATTCTATCTTAATAAGGCAGTAAAACTGGCTAAGGAGGTCAACAACGACCAGGTACTTGCAGATGCCGAGATGAGTATTGGATATGTTTACCGCATTAAGACTGAGAAAGATTCATCTAAGGTTCATTTTTTAAGGGCCTATGAGTTATTCAGATCGCTAAACGATAGTGTCGGGATGGCAAAAATCGGGCACAATTTATCCGAGTTTTATAAAACTGTGAGTACATACGACTCTGCACTCTGGTATGCTTTACGAACCCACAAAACATTTAAAAAACTTGGCGATACTGCCTTATACGTCAGATCACTTATCAATCTTGGAAATGTTTATGATATTATTGGCTCATACGACTCAGCTTTATCCTGTTACACTATTGCATATAAGCTAAGTGAAAGGATTCCCGATTATTGGATGATCAATAAAATACACATTAACAGGGGTACTATTTATTACAGACAAGGCATATACTTAAAAGCCAGATCGGAACTGCTTATTGCGAAAGATTATTTTGAAGAGATCAACAACACCCATGAACTGTCCGTGATATATTCTAATCTTATACTTACCTTTAAAAAACTGGGTGAGCTTGACAAGGCAATAGATTACGGTAAAAAAGCACTGGAAACTGCAGAAGAAGAGGGGAATGAAGAATTAAAGCTCAGCTCGCTCAATAACATTGGACAGGCTTATTCAAAAAAAGGTGATCTTCAAATGGCATCATCATATCTTTATAATTGCCTTGACCTGGCTATAAAATCACAGTATAAAGGGGAGCTAAAAAATGTGTATTCAAGTTTATCTGGTCTGTATGTAGAACAAGGTGATTACAAAATGGCACTTGATTTTTATATGAAATCAGACTCGGTTGCTGGATTAATCATGAATATTGCCATTTTAGAGGAGATTAATAGATTGAACGCTGAGTATGAACTGCAAAAACACAAAGACAACATCAGGATAAAAGATTTGGAATTAAAAGAGACGAGACTGGAAAGAAATCTTGTCTACGGAATTTCCGTCTTTGTGGTGTCGTTGCTCATTTGGCTTGCTCTCTTCTACAGTATGCGATTAAGAAAGAACCGGATCATCTCCAACCAGAAGATCAAGCAACTTGAGGACGAAAAAAGACTGCTTGCCGCACAATCGGTTATCGTTGGTCAGGAGAAAGAACGAAAGCGCATAGCCAGGGAACTGCACGATGGTATAGGGGTACTTTTGTCTACAGCTAAAATCCAATTCTCCAGCATTGAAGATGACAAAAGCAATACCAAGACAAATGAGATATTCAGGAAAGCCCATCATATGCTTGATAAAGCAGGAAAGGAAGTGCGCAGGATATCTCACGATATGATGCCCGGGGTGCTGTCGAAGTTTGGCTTGCGGGAAGCCCTGGAAGATATGTTCGAAGATCTCGAAGATATAAGCGAATTAGAGATCGATCTGAAGCTCCATTGTTCCGATGAACGGCTCCCCGACAACACGGAGATCATGCTTTACCGCGTTGTACAGGAAATGGTAAACAACACGATCAAGCATGCACAGGCAAAGAAAATCACCTGTACTATTACAAGAAAAGATGATTCCATTGAAATCGAATATGCTGATGACGGTATCGGTTTTGATGAAAAAAGCCTGCCGCATAACAAAAGCCTGGGGCTGTTTGGTATCCGCTCAAGAATAGATTTCCTCAGTGGTACTGTGGAGATTCAGAATGAAGAAGGAAAAGGATCCCGGTTCAGTATTTTTGTCCCGCTGACTCAGGACATCAAAAGGGGTTAATGCTACCCTGAACACTTCGCAATTTTCACACTATTTTCTAAAAACCAATCTGGTGGCTGTTTGCAGCCAAATTATCCAAATGGCTGTTTGGGATTAAAAATATAAATACAAGTATTTACAACTTTGTGGTGTTATTAATCCCTAAAATATACTAAAATGAAAACTAAACTATTGCTAATTGCCGGTCTGTTGTTCGCAGGATTGTTATTTAACTCCTGCCAGAAAGACAATGATCTGCTCGAAGAAGCCACATTAAAACAGGATACTGATATGCTGCTGGCTTCAGGAAATCAGGATAAAGATAGTGATGCTCCATGGGGTTTCAGCGATGTTCTTACCAACTATCCTGACCCTTTCCGGAACAAGACCATTATCGAATACAAGGTTCCCCGTCCTACCTGGATAACCTTGATTGTCTTTCACCGGCAGGAACAGTTCGTCCTGAGGTTGGTCAGTGAATTTCAGCATGAAGGAGTTTACAGGGTAGAGTTCGACGCGAGTGAATTTCCCCCGGGCCAATATGTAGCTGAACTGAAGATTGGGAAGAAAGTCATCAGGGAAGTCATGACAAAAGTCCGTCCCGAAAGCTCCGGTAAAATCCATAAGGATTTGTAATCCAACGAATGTTCCGAAAACCAGACAGCCCGTTTGAATTATTCAGGCGGGCTGTTTTATTAGTACAAATAAAGAAATAGAAAGGCATGGCTGTAATCAGCTATAATCTTCAAATACCCGAAAAGGGTTACAAAAATCAGGCTGATGATGACAAACTTTGTGCTAAGAAAACTTGCTAATAACTATTGCCATGGATAAGATCAAAGCACTACTGGCCGTAGCCCTGTTCATTGCCACCATCCTGTTTGCGAGCTACGAAGAGGAACACCCAAAGAGGTTGTCCGTAAAGAATAACACGAACCATCAAGCCGGCATTCAAAGTAAACCCGACACGCTGGTGCTAAAATGAATTGATGTCAGTATCATTTATAATACCCACTTACTATTGGTTGTATTCAGTCATTTAAACTCAATACCTGAAAAAGGTTAAAAATAAAATCAGACTACAGACCATTAAAAGGTTGCTTTCAGCCTGGCCGTTTGGCCAGGCTTTTTTCGTATTCAATGATATTCCGGGTTGACTAATGGTATTCAGCCATTTTGACCAAATACCTGAAAAAGGTTAAAAATATACACCGGCACTGCTGCATCTTTGTACCATTATTAATCATTAAAACTATTGATCATGAAAACTAGAAATTTTTTAATCGCTGTTCTTTTCTTCAGCGGACTACTGGCTTTTACTTCATGCCAGAAAGACAACAGCCTTCAACCTGAATCTAATGATGCGGCTATGAAATCGCATCAAACAGGCGAGATCTGGCAGATCGAAGTCGATCCACTGACTAATTTCCCCGATCCTTTTGTAGATGAAACTACTATTGAGTACCGGTTGAACAAAGCCGGATATGTCAGACTGACCGTATCAGGCGAAAATTCACACAGCATCACCATATTGGTTAGCGGCTATAAAGAAGCCGGCGTTTATCAGTTTAAATTTGATGGCAGCCAGCTCGAACCAGGTATTTATATAGCACAGCTTCGTCATAATGGTGTTTTTGTAAAAGAAGTAATGCAGAAAATACCTAAAGCTGCACAAGCATTGGATGCCGCTTATCAGACTAACTAAAACTAAAAGATCACTGATTAACCAAACTATCGCCTATAATCAGGTTACTATCAGCCTGGCCGTTCGGTCAGGCTGTTTTTTTTACTTGAATTGACACATCTTTATGACTCATGGTTTTCAGCTATTTTTTCCATTTACCTGAAAAGGGTTAAAAAAATGCCTTATATCTTGTCCATCTTTGTACAAGTAAAAATGCGCAAAAACAAATCAAATGAAAACAAATGTATCAACCATACTGAACCAGTACTTTGAGAGAAAGATCCTGCAGGCAAAGAAAAATGGAACCAACGGAGATCGCAAGGATTTAAAAGTAAAAACGATGACCCATTATCCTCATTCATTTGAACAAAAGACTTCCATTGTCTATAAGCTGGAACAGCCTTCAATGGTTAGCCTGGTAGTTTACAATCCGGAGTTTCGCTGCCTGACTTACCTCGCATGCGGCTACAGGGATAAGGGATACCACAAGGTAGAATTTGATGCGAGAACGCTTCCTGCCGGCACCTATGTTGCCCGACTGAGGACTGAGAACGGAATAATTAAAGAATACATGAAAAAGGCGGCAGGTCCTGATTTGGCATCTTAAGCCTGAAGCCGACCATTCACTTTACCTATATATTTCCACTGTCCGCCTCACAGTGGATACCAGCAGCCCGGATTCCTTTTACATGATCCGGGCTGCTTTTTTTATTCTTTCCGTAAATCAAAAATGGGATAAGTGAAGGGATCGTAAAATAGCTGAAGTAATTAAAAGTAAATAATCTCTTTTTGATTGGCAATTTGAACAAGATTATTCCGCTTTGATCAATTTCTTTTCCAGGATATGCCTTAAATAAATAATCTCTGCTTCGAGGTGTTTAATTCTTTCTTTATGCAATTGGACAATCGTGTCCTGTTGTTCTTCAAAATAGTTGGCCCATGTGGTTCCGTTATTGTGAAATCCTCCGTTCTCATTATGGTAATCTTCAAATTTAATAAGTTCATAAGGACTCACTTCGAGGATTTTGGAAATATCATCTATGATTTTAACTATCAGCCGGCCCTGTCCATTTTCCAGCCTGGCATAAGTTTTAACAGTTATTCCCAGTGAGTCGGCCATGTAGTCTTGTGAGTAGCCTTTTCCTTCTCGTTTTTTTCTGATGTTGTTTATGATGCCCATGAGTAATTAATTTGGTTTATACAAATATTTAGTTTGCGTTTCATACAAATAATCATATTAAACATTATCGTGTAGGATGCTTTGACCAATAAATAGCAGTAGCCGTTTAGTGTTGCTGGTATTTAGAACAATTAATGTTGTTTAATCATTGGTCTTATTTAATAGTACCGGAAAAAGGGAAAATTGTACCCCTTTGATGGAAAAGTTTTGATTTTGCAGTGTTGGTGCTTATTAAAAAAATAATATTCAGGGATAGAGAATCAATTAAAATAGTCCCACAGTATATTCAATTGTTGAATAAAATAATCAGTATTGTTATCACAAATAAAACAAAGCACAATACAAGATAAATAATAGTATAATACTTGCTAATTTGGTTTACTCTTGAAATCGCAGTTCTAAATAATAAACTTTTGTTCCGGATAGATTTTCTTGATACGTTGTTTATAATCGGCAGAAGAACTGCAAATACGATAATCATGGCAACAGGAGCCAATGGAATGCCTCTGGAAAAGAAGGATGCAAAACCATTGAAATTAAAAATCGACTCTAACAGAACCTCTATGAACAGAAAAATAATTACAAGACATGCTATAGCAAGAGAGATAACACTTGAACTCATATCTTTCCATTTCCTGGTATATATATTCCTAATGAATAGATAATAGAATAACCAGTATTTATATATCATATTACCAATTTTTATAATAAAACTCACCAATATCAATTTAAGTCCAAACCCAGAAGCGATATTTTCAACTAAATTATTGTATTCTTTGTAATGCTCAGATATGTAATTGAATGTTGTTATCTTGAGAGGGGTATTCAGACTGTTATAGTAAGGATCTTGATTTCGCGCCTGTGGCGCTTTTTTGTCCTGGATATATTTGACTCCGGGCTGGCGCCCGGAGCTGTTGATTGCACCCCGTTGGGGCTTTTACGAAAAGATATTGAATAAAATACCGATTCAAGCTTAATCTTGATAATCAATAATGTTTAATAAAATGGGAATAAACAATAAAGGTATAATTATTAATATTGAGATTAATACTCCTTTTCTAACTCTGGTTTTTCTATTATCAGATTTCCATTTATCATGAAATAAATTGAACTTATTTCTGTATTTCCAGTCATTTGCGATAGCAAAAAAAAGCACTAAAATGACAAAATATGGATAAAACTTTTTTAACAATAAAGATCTTTCATCCTGGTTTATAAATTCCAACAAAATCAGCCCAACAATGTCCATGACGACAACAATTTGGGATAAAGTCACAACAGCAGATGCTGTATATGAAATTCTCCGATTGTCATCATATTTAATAGACCATCGAGCAATTTTGTAATACATATAATCATATATTTCAAGTAATCTCATGACAAGTATTTTGGCTAATAATTGTCTCCAGCACCCCAATGTTCATCAACAAAAAAACAACTCTATCAGTAATTGAAGTACCTGTTAAAAAAAGAACACCCAAATAAGCCGTGCGGTCCACTTGCTGCAATATCAACAATTATTAATTCAAGTCCAAAACCAAAAGCGATATTTTCAACTAAATTATTGTATTCTTTATAATGCTCAGATATGTAATTGAATGTTGTTATCTTGAGAGGGGTATTCAGGCTGTTAAGGTAAAGATCTTGATTTCGCGCCTGTGGCGCTTTTTTGTCCTGGATATATTTGACTCCGGGCTGGCGCCCGGAGCTGTTGATTGCACCCTGTTGGGGCTTTTATATCAATAAATCTGTAAGTAACAGGAGTTGGAAACTCTAATTTACTAGATCAATAAAAATTGATTAACAATACAGGCTATTAAACAGGTGTAATGGTTGATTCTTAATGAATTTTGTAAAACATTAAGCGTCGTCTTATTTTTTGTAATACACAAATAGAGCGGTAGATGTTTGCACTACTATAGAAAGATTTAAAAGAAATAATACAAAAGAATCAGAGATAAATAGCCTAGTGTTATAATATCTACAACTATCTTTCTGATAACCATTGTCATAAAGACTAACACTATGTATATAAAAAAGTAGATTTCATCCAGTTCTTGTGCTCGATAATTATTTATAGCATAAAAATATAGAACTAAAAAAGACATCAAAGTAACAATTATTAAAAGAACTACTTTATAATGTTTTGATTCACGGTTTAAAAGTTTGTTTTTCATTTTTGATATATTATCTTATTTCATTTAATTCTTGAAGAAACTTTAAATAAATATGATATTTAAGTGTTGGAGCATCCTTAATGATAGTGTTATGCCATCCTATAGTAGATCCATCAGCAGCATTAAAAAGAATAGCTCTAGGAAATGCACCTGGTGCTTCAACGTTTATAGCATAAATACCCATTGCTTGACCATTCTTTAAATAATTAAATGCCTTCGCTTTTAAAATAAGTTTTTGTCCATTTATATTAACTATTAAACCTCCAGCAACAACGCTTGCGCTTCTAGATATCATACCTACTACCCATAATCCGTTTCCTAATATGATATAAGATGCAATACTATTAACTGGATTAAAATTCTCATTTGGGAACAAAAGTGCTGAATTCTCATCAGCAATATATGCTGCATCATATTTCCCAAATAATTCTTTTAATTCTTCAACAATAGAATTTTCACCAAACATTGACATTAAGGCATCCCAACCATCCTCCATGTACCAATCTGACAAGTCATCGAAAATAAAACCTCTAAATTTCTTTCCAGTTGATTTAGATTGTGACCATACAGTAGCAGTTATTTCTAATTCGTTATGATTAGAATTGGGAATTATATAATTATTAAACACTTCATCAAAGCTCAAATTTCTCCCAGACCTATCAGCAAACTCACCTCCTCCAAGGTATATGTATCCCGATGACGCCATAAAACGATTCAATGAACCCACTCCCCCAAAACCAGGATGAAACCTACCATTGTTGTATTGATTCATCATCGAATTTTGCATCATCCTGTGCCAGGCTGAAGACATCCCCAGGCCTTCATATTTTAACCAGGTATCCCTTGGAATATCTCCGTTCCAGTAACCGCTCGGATCTACATACTTTAGCGGGTTGTTAAACGCATAGGAATACCGGTTGTGGCTCTGGCTATACCCCGGTGCCTGAATGATCGGATCAGGTGAAAGGAACCTGCCAAGCCATGAATCATATACCCTGCCGTTCATATTGATCAGATTAAACTCATCCAGGTGTTCATGCCCTGTGAATCCCCTGTCAAACTTGTAGTTTTCGGGAACATCATCAAAGGTCCATGTTTCCGGGTTGCGCCTGCGTCCCCAGGGATCAAAACTCAGCATCTCAACCAATTTGCCGCCCCCATCAGTTATTACCTGGTAGCTTCCCAGGTGATCCTTGTGGATGTAGTTCATTTCATTTCCTTCATCAGACATATCATAAATGGCACAAAGTCCATCTCCTCCATAAATATAATGCAATTTGCGTTCATCGCCGCTCCTGTTAACTTCTATCTCATAATTGCCGGAAATAAAATACTTTGTCCTTACCAGGTCCAGTCCTCCCTTGATGGATTGGTATTCTTTTGTAATCTTTCGCATATCATCAGGACCATAAAAGAAAGCAACTTCCTTAAGGTCTCCATGATCAATATTCGAAATCACGCTCACTTTATTGAAAGGAGTATAGGTAATACGCTGAACCGGAGGAATTGAATTGACATACTGCTGAGTGGGCCAGGATATTTTTCTGACGGCGTGAGGTTTGTTAAAAAAATCATATTCATATACCCCTCCATGTTCGATTAAGGTTGTTACATCAGATTTTCGAAAGATGTTGCCATTATCGCGATACAAAATACGGTATTCCATTTCATTCGCTACCTGCGAGGATACCAGTCTTGACTTTAATTCATCACCATAACCAAAGTGTTCAATCAAATTGAAAATGCTGTCCGCCCTCCAGACCAGGTTGCCTGTCACCGGGTTGAAACAGTACTTCAGGTCCTGGACATCACCTGTCACTATTTCAGATGGAAAGCCAAAAGAATCATAGCCTTTGTGGGTAAGCATACCATTTCCAAGTTCAAAATCTGTAAGCTGTCCACGCTGGTTAACTACGGGATCAAACCAGATGTCCTTTTTATTGGTCAGGTCGGAAACATGAACCAGCATCCCATTATCTGCATATTCATAACCAACCTGAAATCCTGACGGATATGTAAGTTTATCGAGTCTTCCCATGTTTTCTTCATAAGCATAAAGAGAAGTGTACTCTAAAAAATCACCACCATTGGATATTACCTCCGTTTGCTTATTAAGCTTACTCAACTCATCATAGGTATAGTGATAGCTGATGCCATTCGGCCCAATGATATCTTTTATTCTTCCATAACCCTCTCCCGTTTCTTCATCTGAAGGACAATTATCATTGTATATGTACTTTGTTGATTCTTCATCAGGAGATGTGAGCTTTTTTTCAGTTAAGCGTCCGAGTTTATCATAGGTCAGTTCATAGGTATTTCCCCGTGAGTCAAGCTGCCGGATGATCTCGCCAAAGGGATTGTAAACGTATGCCGTCAATCCTGAATTTGGTTCAACAATTGTTTCCTTATAACCCGCATCGTTGTATGTCAATGATGTTTTGGCCTTCAGCGCATCTATCTGTTTCACGTTTCCGGAACTATAATACCCGTATTCAATCACTCCGGTAGGATCAGTAATCTTCTTAACCTTTCCAATGGCATTGACTTCACTCTCGTTTAAAACAGAGGTGCCTTGATTTAATGTGGATGTTTCTCTTCCGTGATATTCAACGGATAATTTATTATTATTTGGCAGCATAGTATTTACTATGCGCCCCAGATCATCGTATTCGTATGCTGTCCATTGCAACGCATTTTGAGAAGAAAAGAATGGTTCGGACACTTTCAATAACCTGCCCAGGGTATCATAAAGCCTGTCAATATAAATCGCTGCATGATCAATGTTAAAAGCTACTGATCGCAATACTTTTCCAAACCGGTCATAAAAAACAAGAGACTTTTCCTGTTCTGTTGATTTGGCAGACCCAATGGTGTAAGAGCAACTGTAATACTTCGCAGAATGATCTTTCGGAGTATGTTCATGTCCTTCTGCCCAACCCACCGTATTATAAGTAACTGATTCATCAGGGTTCCTTATTTCACCCAGCTTATTGAATTCATCATATTCAAATGATGTGGAAAGGTGATCGGGATGCTGTTTAGATAAAACGCTTCCTGACAAAGGGTCATGGGTAAATGATGTCAGAAATGTTGAACCATTTATCCCGGTCCACTTTTTCGTAAGAAACCTGGAATTATAATTTACCTGATCGTCGTATTCATAATTAATGATGCGGTCTTCAATTGGATAGGGTTTACCATCTATTTCAAACTTTGGGGCCTTCAGGGTTTTTTTGGTCAGGTTTCCAAAACGATCATATTCCAAATGTATCTCCGTCTGTAGGTTTTTATTTCCATTTGGGAGCTCGACAATTGTTTTTGCAAGTGGCCAACAACTCTCATCTGTGTCGTAATAAACAAACCCCTTATAATGGAAATCCTTTTTCTCACCGGATATTTCCTTTTCAACTGTGGAGGATTCCGGCCTGGAAACCAACCAGTGCTCCGTATCGTAATATTTGCTGAACTGATTCCTGATTGTCGTTTTGAATTCAAATTCATTGTCACTGATTGGATCACCTTCATCAATAAATACTTTACTTTCAAGACTATTTCCAAACTCATCGATATCCGCTAATCTTTGCACCTGCTTGCTTGATCGGATAAAAGTGCCATCCAAATCCCAGGTTTTTGTTTTGCTTTTGGTAATGACCGGCAGGTATATCAAGGGTAGTTCATCAACTGTGTTTTTAATCTCCAGATCATTCTCTGAAAGTGAAATGATCTGGCCTTCATCTTCTTCCTCAAGCAGATAAAGCTGTTTGCTTAGATAGGGGTATAATTGAAAATAATAAGTTTTGTCTCCAATATCAGCTGCATGCAATTTAAATTCTGATTCCATTCTAATGTTGGAATGGTCATCGACAACTGTAGTTTGCATAAAACCCAAAAAGCCTTTGCCATGAATATGAAAAACAGGATTTTTAAAAGAATAAGATTTATGAAAGAGGTGGTGTTCATCATCATTTTCCAGGTAGGTTTCCTTAACCAGGTACAGTGGAGATTTGAATTTGAGTAAAGGATATCCAGGGTTAAAGAATTTCCCTGAAGTTGATATGTTTTGGTAGCCAATACAGGAAGTGACACCCATTCCATTCGTAATACTTTTAATGGCATTCATTCCGAATCCTTTATCCGTAAAAGTAAACATGTGAAGCCTGTTGCGTGGAGATTCATCGGGTGGCTCGTAAGTCTCTACAAAATCTATAACCAGGTCCCGGATTCCATTTCCATCCAGGTCGGCAAGGGTGGAACCGATGATGTCACAGGCTGCATTAATCTGAACACAACCAGAATAATCATCATATTGATAGGATGTTGACGATAATCCGTCGGGTTTGGTAAATTCAAAATGATAGGTGGTAAGGCCTTTTAAGCATAGGAAATCAGCCCTGTTATCATTGTTTAAATCTGCAACCAGAAGATACTTTCCCATGACTGTCCTGGTCATATCTTCTGTTGAGTAAAATCCTCCACCATACGAGAAGTATATTTTGCCTTTGGTTGCAGAGTTTTCCTCGTAAGCGAGATAGATATCAGTTTTTCCGTCACCATTAAAATCGGCGTAGTACTGTCTTTCACTTTTAGCGTACGAAAACTGATCATACTTAATAAATGATCCATTTTGTACATCAAAAGAGTAACACCTGATGGTTTTACTGTCTTTGTTTATCAGGATGATGTCAGCGGCTCCATCGCCGTTAAAATCGGCCATGCCATCAAAGCGGTATCCTGATTCGTACAAAAGTTGAGGGGGATCTGGTTCATCCAGGTCATCCCCAATAAACGACTCCTGATCGCCTGAACCGGTACCTATAAACAACAGGGCTTTGTCTGACCGGGTTAGCAGGCAATCAGGTATCCCGTCACCGTTCAGGTCTCCGATATTTGGATCGCCTGTTTTTGTGTAATGGTAAATCTCCGGGAGTTCAAAACCAGACCCAACCTGTATGATATCAAATATTTTAAATCCCTGGTTCAGATCAACGATAAGCTCATCATTGGAATTCATATTCATGTCGGCAGATTGAAGATTGCCAACTATCATATCAGCTTCTGCCAATACTATGCTGGTTTGGAAGTTGCCGCTAAAGAAAGACAGGAGAGTTCTTACGGGTCCGTTCTTTGAATTAATCGTTTTCCGGACTGCTATTTCATCTTTCAGGTCGCCATTCCAGTCCACACGCGTCATGCTGAGATGTCCCACAGGTGTTGCTCCCCACAAAGAATCTTTTTCAGAGGTAATCTTGCTGCAATGGTAGTCAGGCTGATAAAAATCCCAGTCAAAAGTTGTGGGATGAAGGGTTTTGTTTTTTGCCTTTAAGGTAACTGATTTTAAATAGTACTCTTTGGTAATGCCTTTATTTTCATAATAATCCAGTTGATATTCTCTTATCTGTTCGTCTTCATGATCTGCTTCACGGATAATAATCATGTTTAATCGCATACTGTTTCTATTCAGGTACTTGTATCCATTCTTTTCAAAAAAGGCTGTTTGCTGCAGCTCAGCATTTAAGTCATCATAAGAAAAGTCAATGGTATAGAATCCTTTTTCCGGCTTGTCTTTTTCTTTAGTGTATTCGATCTTATCAGGATGTATTTCCCCATTTGATTTATTCCTGATATAGGTATATTCAACCATATTTTTCTGATGGTCATACACCCTGTTCAAATGCCAGACCAGGGGCATGAATTCATTTCCTTCGAGATAAACCTGCCGGCTCGTTGGTGAATTGCCATATTCTTTGGTAAGGCCGTTTTTTGTTTTTACTTCAAACCAGGGAAGAGCATCATCAGTATGAAAAATGATTTTCGAGACTTCGTCTATTTCTGTCCGGTAAATGATGTTTCCACCTTCCACACCTATTTTAATAAGATGCTTTCCATCCAGCAGCAGTTCATCATCAATGAAGTCGATGTTGTCGTTCCTGCCGTTATAGTAGATGGTGGGATTTGTCCGGGTGATGGATGAAAATCCTGCAAGGCCCCATCCCTGTCCCATGATACTGGCTGCAGCCTGGCTATTGTAGGCAAGGGCTACAGACGGCTGCATCCCTGCTCTTCCGGGCGGGAGTACAATGGGAATGGTATAATTGGCAGCTCCGGATGCGGAAACGCCCAGGTTGCCGGGAATGGTTCCTACTTCATAGGTTTGTCCGTAAAAATTGCTAGCGGAATACAAAACCATCAGCAGCAGACATAATGGTTTCAATAGATCATACTTTTTCATGTGCCTGGTTTTTAATTTGGTTGAAGTGGCCGCATGTTGGGCAGGCACCTACGGCCGGCACAACATCAACGGCACACATTAATTAATTTGGTCGCAGAATGATGGAATCAGGACTCTTACTGCTTAATCACCTTCCATGTTTTCCTGATTCCATCTATGGTAATTGAAAGGAGATACGCTCCGTTTTTATATTGATCAATATTTACCGGATTTTTTGATGCCAGATGTTTCTTGTTCAAAATCAATTCCCCATTCATATCATGAAGTTGGAGCCGGGTATCATTTTCAGGTTTCAGGTTTTTAAGGTGAACTGTAAACTGCCCGCCGTTAGGATTTGGGAATATGGTTAGCTGTACATTCCCGATAATGGCAGTACTTTCCACCGGCTTGTTTTCAATATCAGCGTAATCATTTTCAACTGCCAGATTTTTCAGATAAATGATTTCCTGGCTGATCCGGTTGCCGCATTCATCATAGTCGAAAGCTACGTTCTGACTATTAAGGTGGGTCGTAAACAGGAGTGGGATTAAAATGGCGGGGGAATAGATCAGGGTCTTGAATACATACTTTTTCATAATTATTGCTTATTGGTTGATGATAATAATTTCTGCTAAAAATCCTTTTCAAAATTCGTAAGGATTGATCCAAAAGCAATGAATTGTGTTACATGATTAGGGTAAGTTCTGACGGGGAAAAAGGGAAATACTTTCGGGGTGGGAAAAGGGAAAGTAGTTGAATTGGGAAATTGAGGAATTTAGGAAGTGGGGGATAGGGGTTTCCAGGTAAGGACTAACGAATGACCCCAGACTCATCATTACAATCTGCCGCTAATGCGCGGATAATTCGTCTTCAACTCGTGCATTTGTAGCAAAGAACTGGAACATGGGATTTGCGAGGGCGGCACGACCGCGGCAATTGCCACGGCAATCGAGTAATGAAACCATATGGCAGTTGATTTCCTTAATGCCCTCCCAGCCAATCTTTAAAAGCAGCCGAGCGTTCGGTACTTGTGATAGCTTCATGCTCACTGGCAGGATTGAGATTGATTTTTATCCTTGACCTGGAATAAGCAACCATGGTGTCGATTGAATCAAAACCGAGAATAAAACTCCTGTTAATTCTAAAGAATCTTTCTGGATTTAAGGATTTTTCGAGGTAATCCATCGTAAAGTCTAAAATAAAACGCTGACCCGATTTAATGATGGCGCTGACAATCTTATTTTCAACAACAAAATAGGCCACATCAGAAATTTCAACGGACTTAATATTTTGGCCTGTCTTTACCATAAACCGTTTCAGGTATTCCTTTTTTGGCTGTTGAAGAATATTAGCCAGTTCAGTA
This sequence comes from Chlorobiota bacterium, assembly GCA_030618545.1. GTDB lineage: Bacteria > Bacteroidota > Bacteroidia > Bacteroidales > F082 > JAADID01. The sequence goes on along the minus strand of JAUXDH010000014.1, from coordinate 1,937 downwards.
TAATCCGGGATTACCCTTTTATTTTTCAAAACTGTTTGGTGGAATTTATTCAAAGCTGCGGCCAGTTCTTCCCTTTTGACGGGTTTAAGCAGGTAATCAAGACTGTTGACCTTAAAGGCTTTTATGGCATACTGATCGTATGCAGTTATAAATATGATGGGACAGCGTACGTCGAGCTTTTCGAAGATTTCGAAACTATTGCCATCGGCAAGATGAATATCCATAAACAAAAGATCGGGACAGGTATGTGTCTCTAAAAAAGTGATGCTGTCTTCCACGGTATCGATGACATCCAATACGTTTAATTCCTGAGACACCTCTCCTAAAAGTTTAACCAGTCGATTGGCGCTGGCCGGTTCGTCTTCAATGATCAGTACTTTCATTTTTTATTGAATAATGGGCAGAAATACTTTGAATTCGGTAGCAGTATTTTTAACCCTGACCTCTTTATTGCTAATTAGAATATATCGTTCACTGATGTTTTTTAAACCCAGGCCTGTTGAGGCTTCTGCTTGCTTTTTTATTTGAAGATTGTTTGTAACAATAATGTTATCCAAATCGTTGCTCAGTTCCACCTGCAGTGGTTTACTCCTGGAAATGATGTTGTGCTTGATAGCATTTTCTGTTAGTAATTGCAGTGTTAAAGGAGGAATTTGCGAATTGACAGCTCTTTCATCCAGTGCAATTTCCAGTGTAAAATTGTCCCCAAAACGTTTCTTCTGAATGAAATAATAATCTTTGATCATCCTCAACTCTTCACTTACAGGAATAAGTTCTTTATCTCTGATTTCAAGAATATTCCTGAAAAAATCAGACATTTTTTCCGCGTATTCAGCAGCAACCCCGGGCTCCTCTTCAATCATATAAATTAAAGCGGAAAAGCTGTTGAATAAAAAGTGTGGATTGATCTGGTTTTTCAGTGTTTGAAATTCAAACTCCAGTTTTTCTTTTTGTCTTGATTCTTTTTCCTTAACTCTTTTTTCGCGGAATCGAATGAGCCGGAATATGAATATCACGATCAGTAAAGTTGTGAGTAGAATGAACCACCAACGTGCATAAACCGGTTTGAGAATTGTAAAACTTATCGACACCGGCATGTTATCCGATGAAACGTTGTCCAGCAAAGCTTTCACTTCAAAGCTGTAGCTCCCCGGATGGAGGCTTGCGTAGACTGACCGACGATCATAGGTCGTTAACCAATCAGGGTCATAACCAGTTAAGCGAGTCATGTAATGAACTTTGGCAGGAGCCAGGTACCAGAATCCTGTATATTCGAAAACCAGTTTATTCTCATCAGAGCCGAGTTTGGTATTGTTTTTAAGTTTTACAGGTTCGAGGTTGATTGAAATCTTATCCATGGCGAGACGGGGGGAAGTCTCAAACTCTTTAAGCCGGTTGGCATTGATCCGAATAATTCCCTGTTCAGTTACAAAACAAACAAAGTCCTCATGTGAATAAGCATTATTTAATTCAGCGATTACCCTGCGGATACCTAATTCTTCATTTATGGTAGTGTGCTTTCCGGTGACTTTATTAAGGATTTCCAAACCACTTTCAGTTAAAATGAAAACAAACTCAGCTATAGCAGCAATTGACAGGATGTTGCTTTTCAGGCCTTCAGAGGCTAAAAACTTTGTAAAAGTTTCCCCATCAAACCTTTGTAAACCTGCGGATGCAGTGCTTAACCAGAGATCACCGTCAGCATCTTCAATAATCGAATAAACTACATTATCACCTAAACCGGAAGTCTCATCAAAAAAAGAAAATCCGGTGCCATCATACTTTACCAATCCATTCCCGTCAGTACCAAACCAAACGTTGTCGCGACTATCCTGGATAATACAATAAATAAAGTTATTTCCCAGTCCATGCTCGTTATCAAAAGATTCGATCTTTAAACTGAGGTTATCCATGATTGTTTCCGCTTTAAGGTGAGA
>JAUXDH010000148.1 GCA_030618545.1 Chlorobiota bacterium | reverse complement strand
TGACTTAATAATGCAATTATCCCAGGATTAACAATCTGCCATTGACGATTAATAGGATTCGGTTGAAAGCTTTTATAGGTATTCTGACTTACGTTATGTCCTGGACTAAACTTTTCCATGTTCTTAAAATTAGATTCTTTCTTATTTTAATTTTCTGGTAAATTTAAGAATAATAAATCTCTTATTTTAATACTGAGGCATTATTTAAAATAAAAGAAGCTGGATTCTAATTCTTTAAACCCATTTGAAATACAGATTTTAGGACATATTATATACCATTGAGTACATTCACATAAGAATAATAGCATCAAGTGCGAGAAAAAAAGCAATACTTCAAGTAAGAGCGCGTATCGCCCATAAACACAGGGACACGTTGAATTAAGTGCGTGATAAATGCACTTCATCAACAAAAGTGCACCGGGTTTTTTATTTTCAATCGCTAACAAGAAAAGGTATTTGTATCACCAAATTGCGTTAACTTATCTAATTGCTTTTAAATGTAAGTTTTATCGGTAAGTATATGCGAAGTAGACGATTGCGGGCTTCAAACTTATCAAACTGGCACAATTTTAAAGCGGGCTACAACCCTTGAATTACACCTGAGTCTACTTATGAACCCTCTTAATAAAATCCGCAACCTCACTTGCACCTCCCTGGTAAACGAGGTATCCATTATAAGGCTCACGTTCGGTCATATCGGCACTAATTGGGGTTAACATCATTTCTTTAACCTTTTCAGGATCATCAGTCTGACCCAATACCCAACCTAATTTTACATAAGCTGTTTCAGACAACATATTTCCTAAAGGAATCACGCCCTTCGCCATCATATCACGTCCTGTATCGTAAACAAACATATGTACGTAACCCCAAATAGTCTGAAGTGTCATAAATACAGAAACGCCTTTTTCCTTTGCATATTCGAGTGCAGGATAAAGCTCTTTGTTTACATGCCCTAAACCGGTTCCAATAATGATAATTCCTTTATATCCCATATCAACCATCGACATCATTACATCTGGCTTCATACCTGTATAATAATAAAGCATGGTAACAGTATCGTTAAAATATGGTTTAATGGTAACCTCTTTATCTTTTCTTCGATGATTATATCCTTTTTTTATAGGTGTAAATGCATCACGTGTTACACTGGCTATTGGTGTATCCCCTATAGTTCTAAATGTTGATCGGTAGGATGAGTGCATTTTACGTACACGTGTTCCCTGGTGTAAAAATCCATATTCGTCAGATGTCGGACCAAACATACAAACCATAACTTCAGCAATATCGGAATGACCTGCTGTGTACATAGCATGCATTAAGTTTAATGCAGCATCGGAACTTGGACGGTCAGATGAACGTTGTGAACCAACCAATACAATTGGTACTGGTGAGTTTTGAACCATGAATGATAATGCAGCAGCTGTATGCTGAAGTGTATCGGTACCATGGCCAATTACGATTCCGTCAACACCATTCTGAATTTCTTTTTCAATAGCCTTAGCTAGAGAAATGTATTGCTTAGGACCCATGTTCTCGCTAAAAACAGCAAAAACTTTTTCGGTTTCAAGATTACAAATGCCGGCCAGTTCAGGAACAGCACCATAAAGTTCACCTGGTGAGAAAGCAGGAATTACAGCTCCGGTTCTATAATCAAGACGAGATGCAATAGTGCCTCCTGTTCCAAAAAGTTTAACTTGAGGTAAACCATCAGTATATGGGAATTCTTTTTCTGGAATTTTATAGTTGGCTTTTTTGTAGTCAACTTCTTTCATGCTTGAAATAGTTTCTACATCAACACCAATATTATAACCCGTAATAATTTTCATTACTATATGAAGGTCATCATCGTTTTCCGATCGTGGAAGAACAGTTCCTTCAAATTTCCCTCGTGTGGTTTCAACTACACATTTCCCCCAGACACGCACTTTATATTTCTTAAGAAGTTCTAGTGCTTTTCCTTTATAACCTTGAAAAATATCGTCTGACATAGTATTATTCTTAATTGCAGCATTCTATTTTTAAATCAGATAAATTCATATTACCAGCAGCTGTTTTTCGCAATTCACCCATTATCCACCTGGTTTCTGCACCCGGATCGCTTGAAGTAGCTATATCTTTATATTTCTCTCTTAGAAATGGAATTCTGCTTTCAATTTCTTCTTTTGGAATTCTTCTGAAATTGAGTGTCGTCAATACTGAATCAAAATCCATTTTTGGATGCCGGTAAAGTTCCCAAAGCATCTTCTTTGCTAATTCTAAATCCAGATTATTGTCTTTTAGATAGTGAAGCATGGCAAATACCAATGAATAAGTAAAATCTTTTGAAAACTTAGAATTATGTTCAACATTGCATAGCCTGTGAGCCAGAAAAATGCCAGCCCATTTTGGAGAAATGTCAAGTTCTCGTTCAATTTTTTCAATTAGCGGAACTAAATTCTTCTTTAGAATATATTCTTTGGCATCTTCAGGAATACCCCAGTTGGCTAATTGCTCGTAACGATCACAAATATCTATAGGAAGTGTTTCGCTAATGCTTACAATGTAATCTTCTGTTAATGGAATAGGTGCAGAATCGGTATCAGGATACATCCTGTCAGCACCTGGTAATACTCTTTCGAAAATAGTGGTCCCATCTTTAAAAGATTTCCGGGTTTCTTCCGGAACACCTTCCATTGCCATGATGCATCTTTCTTCAATTGTTTCCAGTGCAGTTGGCATATCTTCTTCAGGTCCCCAGATAATAATTTGAGCATCACCTTCTTTTGAACCAAGTTTGGTTTTTATTTTCTCGAATTTTTTTTCGCGAAGGACTTTTTCAAACTGCTCAGAATGAATGAGATTTGGTTTCTCAAGACATGCAATAACCTTCAGCCTGTTAGTGATTTCATCTGCAAACATTTGACCTGGCTGTGTGTAATGAGAAAGTATCCCTTCAAAATTTCTAAGGTTAACAGCTATGCATTTATGACCTTGCTCTTTTGCATCTTTAATTGCCTGGTAAGTAAACTTAATTTCATTTAAGTCTATTTCTTCCGAACTAATTTTCCAACTGTCATTATCAAGATTTTTCGTTTCAAGAATTGATTTTATGTTTAGCAGGGCATATTGTCTGAAAGCTTCAATATGAGTTAGTTCAGGCATCCATTTGGTACTGGAAACACCTTTTATTTCAACACGACTTCCACCTCTGCAGCTCACATTTGTATCTGCCCGGGTTGATCCTTTGCCTGTTTCAACTTTTCCGGTACTTCTGTTAAGAAACCTGATATAATCGGCTCCTTCTTTTACTTCATCAGGATTTACAAAGTCAGGATATGTAACAGTTTCGATCAATGGAATGCCAAGCCTGTCAGTCTTATAAGTTCTCAGGTGACCTATATCAGAAATTTCTCTGCAGGAATCTTCTTCAATACTTAACTGAATTAGCCTGACTTTTTTGTTTTTAAGCTGGATTTCGCCTTCAACACCCAAAATAGCTGTACGCTGGAAACCGGCAGGAATACTTCCATCCAAATACTGTTTACGTGTAATATGAACTTCGCCAACAATATTTAATTTGCTGAGCATCGAAATTTGAAGCGCATATTCGAGTGCTTCACGGTTAATTGGGAATGGTGGAGTGTCGTCTATATCATAGGTACAGGCTGTGTCATTATTAATTCTGTAAATGATGTTCTTTTTTGTTTTGAACTCCATTAAAGCTGTTCCATCATATTCACCTAACTCACTTAAGGTTGGTCGCATATGTCGTATAATCTCAGCATCAAAATTATCACTGGCCTGATATATACCAGAAGGACAATTGCAGAAGAGCTTTTTTGATGTTTTTAATTGCTGGTGAACTTCCAGTCCAGACATAAAACCTATTCTATCATAGTCAGCCTGAGTTGCCTCTTTTCGGTTGACATAAGCAATTGCCTTTTTTGTTTCTTCGTAATTCCTCTTCGGATCAAAAGCTTGACTCATTGTTTATTTCTTATTGTGTAAATAATGCCTATTTTTTTTAAAGCCCCAAATGCTATTCGACAGGTCTGTCGCATTGGAATATGATAGGCGGTGAGATAATCAGCAACTTCTGCTAGATCCCTTATAAATTCGAAGTTCGATATTTGGCTTCGCCGAGCTGAAGGTTCAAACCTCTTGTCTACTTAGGAAAGCCCGTATCTTCGATCCAGGCTTTTTGTTTTCAGGGGTTTTATCAACAATTTGTTAATCTGTCAAAGTAGAATTAAATACAAACCCTATTTTTGCCAATACTATACAATAGAGTATTTATGAAGCCTGTACTTATATTTTTAGTAAACATATTTTCGTACCGTTCAAGTCCTTATTTTCCAAAATACTCACCAGTGATCCTGCTTTCGATCATCCTGCTGTTCGCATATTTCTATAATTATCATGAGATTATCAAATACCGGCCGCAGGGAGTTCATCAGTGGCGGCAGTGTGACTGCCTCTCCCTGACTTCCAATTTCTATTCTGGAGAAGCTGATTTTTTTCACCCAGAGATCCATAACCTCTTAAAAGACAACGAGGGAAGAACTGCCAGTGAATTCCCTTTGATATACTACTTGGTCTCCCTGTTCTGGAAGCTTTTTGGGAAACACGAATGGATCTTCAGACTGATGAATTTCATGATCAGTGTTATCGCCATGCTGGCACTGCTGAAGGTATTTGAGCATATTCTGAAGGACTCTTTCTGGAGTATTTTTTCAGTAAGCCTGCTGTTCACCTCCGGTATATTCGCATATTACTCGCTGAATTTCCTGATGAATACTACTGCCTTTAGCTTTGCGCTGATCGGATGGTACTTCTTTTTCAAGTTCTATCACGGGGGAAAACAGTGGTTCCTCTACCTGATGTTTCTTTTTTTCCTTTTGGGAGGCTTACTGAAGGTCTCGTCCCTGATCAGTTTTGTGGCGCTCTCTGGGGTCTTTGTTTTCGAATGGCTCGGGCTCTTTCCCATGAACAGGGATCATCAGATTTTCAAAAATAAACTGGTATTCATTGTTCCTGCGATCATCTTAATGGCTTTTATTTATCTATGGATCAGCTATGTCCAGGCATATAACCACACATGGAATTCCGGGGTATTCCTGTTGGGCATTTTACCGATCTGGGACATGTCCGGTGAACAAATCATTGAGGTTTTGGATCATGTTTTTAACAAATGGATCAACGGTTATTTCTTTTGGCCAACCCAGATTTTCTTCATTCTGGCTCTCATCTCCACCTGGATATTCTGGAAAAAAGCGGAAAAGTCCTTATTGCTACTGTCTGGGCTTATGACGATTGGTTTTGTGAGCTTCATCGTTTTGTTCTTTGGAGCCCTGAAAAACCATGACTATTATGTGATCGATCTCCTGATCCTCTCCGTTTTCATCATGCTGACTTTCTTCACCCTTTTACTCCGGAACCGGAAACGATTAGCTATCATTGATCTAACCATTATAAAGGTCATTGCTGTTGTTTTGTTGATCGTGAACATGTCCAATACAACGAGGGAAATCCACAGGAGGTACAGTGCTGTCCGGAACATCCAGAAAAATGAGATGTATGGCTATTTGGATATTGAACCCTTTCTGGATTCCCTGGGAATCGATGCATCGAAGAAAGTCATTTCTGCAAGTGACCGGACAATCAATATTTCACTTTACCTGATGAACCGGAAAGGATGGTGCCGGTACGGCACAAACATGGAAGACAGTGCCGCGGTTGCTGACAGGATTAAAAGAGGGGCCGAATACCTTCTGTATCACAAAGAGATCGACTTTGAAAAGAACTCCCACTGGACCCACTTCATCAAGGAAGAACTGGGCGTACATGAGAATGTGACGGTTTGCAAAATCGGTTTACCGCAGTGATCCGGATCACATGTTCCTGAAATGCAATTCAAGTTTACTGCTTAAAGATGCTGAATTTGCCCAGTCGCATCTTCTGGAGCCTGTACTGGAGCGAGGTTTTGAGCACGCCCAGTCCGTAAATGGTGCTCCGCTTCAGGTTGATGGAGGATGCTTCCTCGAAATAGCGGGTGGGACAGGTGATCTCAGCGATCTCGAAACCGGCGTAGAAGATCTGGGCGATCATCTGGTTGTCGAATACAAAATCCTCGGAGTTCAGGTTGTAATTGATGCTTCTCAGGACCTTCCCGGAAAAAGCCCGGAAACCGGTGTGGTATTCGGACAGTTTCTGGTTCATCAGCAGGTTCTGGAAAAGAGTCAGCAGACGGTTGGCTATATACTTGTAGCGGGGCATTCCCCCTTTAAGGGCCCCTTTCCCCAGGACCCTGGATCCCAACACCACTTCGTAGACCTGGTTGGCAATGAGATAACACATGGAGTGGAGCAGCCTGGGGGTGTACTGGTAATCGGGATGGAGCATCACCACGATGTCTGATTCCAGTTCTAGCGCCTTGTTGTAGCAGCTCTTCTGATTTCCCCCGTAGCCAATGTTCTTTTCGTGCCTGATGATGTGATGTATTCCGAGCTTTTCTGCAACTTGCAGGGTCTGGTCTCTGCTGGAATCATCCACCAGGATCACATGATCCACAATATCGAAAGGAATCTCCCGGTAGGTCTGCTCCAGGGTTTTCTCCGCGTTGTAGGCCGGCAGGACCACCGTGACCCGCATATTCTTAATCATTTTTCAGAGTTGCTCGTTTGATAGTAAACATAGATTTTCACGATAAACAAGCACCCGTATTTTTATCTACGAGTAGGTTGCTCCTTCAAAAATAACATTCTTACCATTAAGCCAGGGGTATTTCTGGCGAGAATATTTTTGCATTATCTCCAGTATCAGAGGAAGATTTCTTTTCTTTTTCAACTGTACTGTGATCGTATCTTCCTGAAAATCTTCCATTCGCTTTTTCAGAACAAGCCATACACGATAGCGGGAGATTACTCTTTAATAATCTTCTGCCTGAAGAGCACGCTCTGCCCGGATGTTAGTATCAGGACATAAATCCCATCGGGCTGATTGCTTATATCTACAGGGATCAGTTTTTTCACTGCATCAATCTTCTCTTCCTTTACCATCTCTCCCCTGACATTGCTGATCCTAACCACCAGATCATTGTGCTCTGATTCCTCCCTGCACTCAAGAACCAGGAGTCCTGAGCATGGATTGGGGTAGACGTGAAAATCTGTCCCATCCATAATAGGGAGAGTGGTGGTTGGCCCAATATTTTCATAGGCCCCTATGTCAACCCTGCCTTCAAGAATCCTGTCGTTTCCCGATAAATCTTCTGAAGGAAG
>JAUXDH010000068.1 GCA_030618545.1 Chlorobiota bacterium | reverse complement strand
GGCGGTCATATCCTCAGCAAATATCGGAAGGTCAGGGCCTATTGTTAGCGGCAGGCCATTCATGGCCATGTCTCCAACAAAAGCGTCACCGGATTCAAGAACAACAGAGATGGAACCGGGAGAATGGCCCGGGGTAAATACAATCTTTCCCTTTATACCAAATTCCTCCAGCGAGTAGTCTTCTTCTCCAATAACAATGTCAACTTCACATGGCTCAATTGAAAATTTCCTGCTCCAGCTTTTTACGAAAGCGCCAAGTATTTTTCCCCATCTGGTTACTGCCGGAGGAATAACCGGCTCCCCCTTAATTAAGATTTCTTTCTCATTTTTTTGGACTATAACTTTTGCAGCTGTCAGATCTTTTATCTTTTTCGCGCAACCGATGTGATCCCAGTGGCAATGTGTAATGACCATAGCTTTTATTTCCTTCGGATCAATACCTGCATCCTTCAATCCTTTGGTAAATTTATTAAACTCACCTGGCATTCCACCATCCACTAAAATCGTACTTTCATCTTTGATGATAAAGCAATTGTCGATACCAACTTTTATGACTTGTATATCCATTTTATTCTCAGATTTCTAAAGCATATTCTACTTCCAATACCTTCCTAACTTCAAAATTACAACATATTATACGGCAAGGCGAAAAAATATAACAAGCATTTAATTGTTTCAATTCAAACTTTTGCGCCTTTGCCTGCCCGACTTTGTCATTCAGGCGGGCATCTTAGCGTGATGAATTTTTCAAGTTAGGTGATTTTCATCGGGGAATTACAATTTAGAATCATCCAAAATAAATTTCCCGATTTATCTGCTTGCACTCTCTGATTTAATATTTTTGCACTTTACTTATCAAATCCAACTTCAAATGAAATACGACATAATTGTTATCGGAAGCGGACCCGGAGGATATGTTGCTGCCATCAGGGCTGCCCAGCTTGGTAAAAAAGTAGCGGTGGTGGAAAAAGAATCTGTCGGTGGTATCTGCCTCAACTGGGGATGTATTCCAACTAAAGCATTACTCAAGAGCGCACAGGTGTTCAACTATGCAAAACATGCCGGCGATTATGGCGTAAGCATAGCCGGCGATGTGAATGCTGATCTTCCGGAGATGGTCAAAAGAAGCAGGGGAGTGGCAGACGGCATGAGCAAGGGCATTCAATTTCTTTTTAAAAAGAATAAGATTGATTTGATCGAAGGCTATGGTAAAGTAAAACCCGGTAAAAAAGTTGAAGTTACCGACAGCATAAACAAAGCTGCCGATTACGAAGCCGACCAAATTATTATTGCCACCGGTGCAAGGTCGCGTGAATTGCCGAACCTGAAACAGGATGGTAAAAAAATCATCGGCTACCGCGATGCCCTGATACTTAAAGACAAGCCTGATAAAATGATCGTGGTGGGTTCCGGCGCTATCGGGTCTGAATTTGCTTATTTCTTCAACAGCATAGGTGTGGAGGTGATACTCGTTGAATTTCTGCCAAATGTAGTTCCTCTTGAAGATGAAGACGTTTCAAAACAGCTTGCCAGGTCCTTCAAGAAGGCAAAGATGAAAATCATGCTGGATTCTTCTGTTGAGAAAGTCGATACTTCAGGCAAAAAATGCAAAGTCACCATTAAAACCAAAAAAGGAACAGTTGAAGAAGAAGCAGATATTGTCCTTTCCGCAGTAGGCATTGCAGCAAACCTGGAAGGAATCGGCCTGGAGGAAGTTGGGATAAAAGTGGAAAATGGCAAGGTAGTCGTCGATGATTTTTATCAAACCAGTGTTCCCGGTTACTATGCCATCGGCGACATTGTTCACGGACCTGCCCTTGCACACACAGCCTCACACGAGGGGATTACCTGTGTTGAGAAGATTGCCGGGATGGATGTTGAACCCCTGAATTACAATAATATTCCTGCCTGTACATATACTGTTCCGGAAGTAGCTTCAGTTGGCATGACCGAAAAACAAGCTAAAGAAGCAGGCTATGAAATAAAAGTAGGCAAGTTCCCATTCACCGCTTCGGGTAAAGCCAGCGCTGCAGGTAACAAGGATGGTTTTGTTAAAGTCATATTTGATGCCAGATACGGGGAATGGCTTGGCTGTCATATGATCGGAGACAATGTTACTGAAATTATCGCGGAAGCAGTGGCAGCGAGAAATCTTGAAACTACAGCACACGAAATTCTCAAAACCGTGCATCCTCATCCAACCATGTCAGAGGCTGTGATGGAAGCGGTAGCTGCAGCCTATGATGAAGTAATTCATCTTTAGATCCTGGTAAAAAAACTGATTCGGAAGTTTATCTTAATTAACACAAAGGTCAAAGCAGCTCATAGTTATCGAGCATAACATTGATCTTTTCGGGAGAATTGAACATCATCACATCGATGATACTCAAGCCATCAATGAACTTATCTGTGAACTGCTCGTATTCTATTATTCCCATATTGAGGAAATTCAGGATAATATTATTCTCACAGTATTTATCCCTGTTATAAAACTGTTGTCCCAGGGTAGGATTGATGTAATGGTCATAGCCCAGTTGTTTGCAGATTGTCAGCGACCAATCATCCGGCTCTTTGATATTTGTGAGGTCGAGTCCCATCTGTGACAGGATATCATACTTAAAATCAATTCCAAGATAATCACAGCTTACCTTTAGCATAGCGGCATTGAGCTCTGTAATCGACGTGTAATTATTATCGAAAGCATCACAGAGCATTTTCATTACCTTCCAATAGTATGGAGCCTTTTTCTTATAATGCGCCAATTGGGCAATGATCTTTCCCTTCCAATCTTCTTTATTTCTGATCTTAATTTCTTTGATGGGTTCGGTGTAGTGAAATCTTGCCAACGGTACCCGTATGTAATGCCAGCCCCCATACTGCTTTAAAATCCTGTTCCTTTCTACCCACCCTTTATGTATCATCTGGACTTCATCATTGAATATCCAGTTGTCTACACATTTAATCAGGGCATAATATCCAATCCAGGGTAAAAAGTAAGGCTGCATTATGGCTAGCTTCATCTACTGGCGTTTTTGGTGGAAGTCGTAATGCTCGGTGTTTTTAGTTAAGAAACACAATATTAGTTATTTTTTCCATAAGACCCATGCCGCGTATCCAGGGTTTATCATTATTTAGCTAACACCGACAGGGTTTCTAGCTACATTAAAAACTGAAACGGTAGGAAAATTTAATTAGAAATACATTTACTGACTGTGCGTTTAACATGTTTCCGAATTGTCTGTCAATATCAAAAGATCCAAAGGCATCATCACCGACACGGTTTTGTGACCAAACCACGAAAAGGAATGATCCGGGAATGTATTCCCATCTGAGAACAAGATTTGAACGGAATTCATGAAAACTGAAATCGGGATTACCGAAAGTATAATCAGGGTTGTCAATGGTACAACCGTTTCCGGAATCGTCAAAACCAGATTCGCATACCAGATAAGAATTTGAAAACCGGTCATATGCAATCTGGTCTTCAGTAAACTGATGAAATTGCTGGAAGTAATCGCTGTGTTGGGGACTGGTCACAAGTTTATAGTTGTCGTAGTCTCCTGAGAAAAGAAAAGGTTGTCCCCAGAACTGAATACTAAGGTCAGGGGTCAGGTAAAAGTTAATGCGAAGATTGAGAATAACCTGGTTTCTGACAAGTGATCCCATGATGTAGTGGTCACCATCCTCTTTTTCTATTACATCCACAAAACGCGCATCTTCATATTCATAGGCGAATACCGGATCGACCGATAACTGGAGAGCGGTAAAAGGCCTGTAACTTAAACCAAATCCCAGTTCCCATGATTTTTTATGGTTATAATCTCCCCACTCATACTCTCCGAATACGCTGCCTACCAGTTTTTTTCTACTATCGGTTGATATTCCTAACCAGGTTTCCCAACTGCCCGGATACATTATAGCAGGCCCGCCAAACAACTCAGCACGGTCTATTTCCTCAAATTCCCTTCTGATACCTGTTCGAGCCCTGAAATAGTTCGTGAACTGTGCGCTTGCTCCCAATCGAATACCACTCCAGAGGAGTGTGGGTGCATAGTCCCATCCTGTCCATTGCACCAGCCCCAGGTTGAGTGTTCTGAAAATACTAAAAGGGGTAAATATTTCGTAAAGCAGCCATGCCGACTGCTGAACTATATCCGCGGTTCTGATGAATCCCATATCATTTAGATCAAGGCCCGGTGAGCGCCAGCTAAACCTTCCTCCATAGCGCCAGTTACCTTTACCTATCTTACCACCCTCAACGGATCCACCATTGCCAAATAATGAAGTGAGTGTTGTATCAACATTCAAATGGGCAGCATCAGGGCGCTGGTAAAACCTCCTTGGTGATTCCTGCAACGCAGTTATGGCTTCTGTTGAACCGGTTACATAACTAAAAGCCAGTTTTGTTGAAAAATAGTAAGCTTTTTCCTTCCAGTATTTTGTAAAATCAGCGCCCCAGGTATAAGCTGCATCGGGAAGGTAATTGATTGTTGTATCGTGTATAAACCTGTTAGTGGCAGTAACCATGCCACCAAGCATGGTATTCCCCCGGTAGAAATCTTTCTGGATGCGGGTGTTGAAATAATTGGTCATCGGCTCTGCATCACGCTTGCTTCTTTGACCATTATCTTCTATCATCACTTCTTCTTTATTAGTAAGCGCTTCCATGATTCCCACCGACCATCCGTTTCTTGTTTTTCCGGATAGTTTGAGGGCTCCCAGTATCCTGGTAAAATCTGTAAGCCTACTAAACTGGCCATCCTCCAGATCAGGAGAGTAGTGAGGACGGCGGCCTATTCTTCGTGAATAAAAAAGATTATCCCGTCCTTCAGGACCTCCGCCACCTGAAAGTGGAAAATCAAAAATATTGTTTCCTTCAATGAAAAATGGTCTTTTTTCTTCAAAAAATGTTTCATAAGCCGTAAGGTTAACCTCAGACGGATCTGCCTCCACCTGTCCAAAATCAGGATTGATGGTATAATTTAATGTCAAATCGCTGGAGACGGCCACTTTGCCATCCAGTCCCGCATTGTAACCCCAGGTTATTCCTGTGGCAAAAGGATTCCCTTCCTCCCTTTTGTGGGTTTCCATGTAACCCATCACATAAGGAACGAATTCAACCTCTTTCTTAGGGTTGATGTTGCTGATACCCTCTATCTCTCCGAACAGGCTGACCCACCTGCTTGATTCTCTCGGAATAGCTTGCCAGAGTGACATTTCTTCTTTCCGAAACAAAAATCGCATTACCTGAAATCCCCACACATGATTTTCCACCTCAGCAAAGCGAAGCTGGTTGTATGGAATCCTGAATTCAGCAATCCAGCCAAGTTCATCGATTTCAGTTTTAACATAGTACACAGGGTTCCAGGTTTCGTCCCAATCATTGTCGTTGGAAACCATACCATCACTCTTAACACCGGCGGCATTTACAGAAAAGCTAAATGCTGTCAGGTCATCATTGTAACTGTCGATGGCAACAGCAACCCAGTCACCTTCGAAGTTATCCCTGCGCGAAAGCCTCCTTTCTATTTTCTCAGGCTCCGTATCATAAGCCCTTACCGCCACATAAAGGTTGTTGTCATCGTAAAGAATCTTAACGGCAGTTTGCTGTGATGGCGGTTGCTTATCATACGGCTCCCTCTGGATGAAATCTCCGTGCCACTCAGATGATTCCCATACTTTTTCCGATAGGACCCCATCAATATCGGGTGGCTCACCATTGAGTTTTATTGCCTGCAGCGACTTTTTATCCTGGCCCAAAACCACCATGAACAGTAGACTTGAAATTATCAAAAGAAAGGTCGATTTGCTGCTCATTATTACTTAGGCCGACTAGGGGTTGTAAATTTAGCAATTTAGGGAGGAGCAGAACAATGAGAAGTATTTGTAATCGTTCGAAATTACGTTGGGACGATAGAAAAGATTAATACAATTCTCAAAAGAGTGCCGTAGGTACGATATCTTAATTTACCTTTAAGTTAATCTGAAATAAACAAATAACTAATTTTTGTCCAATGGAAAATGTTACTTTTATCGGCTAATATTTTTTGATCGAATGGAAATAGTAAAAACCAAGATATCTGATCTTTACATTATTAAACCCAGGGTATTTGAAGATGCACGCGGTTACTTTTTCGAGTCTTACAACAAAAAGGAATTTATTCGTCTGGGTATCGACCAGAACTTTGTCCAGGATAACGAATCCATGTCGCAAAAAGGCGTTGTGCGCGGGCTGCACTATCAACGACCTCCGTTTGCGCAGGGAAAACTCGTAAGGGTTATGCAGGGATCTGTACTGGACGTGGCCGTTGATATCAGGAAAACCTCGCCAACCTATGGTGAGTGGGTTGCAGTAGTATTGACTCAGAAAAACAAATGGATGTACTGGATACCTCCGGGATTTGCACATGGATTTGCCGCACTGGAAGACAACACGGTCTTCTTTTACAAATGCACAAATGTTTACAACAAAGAATCTGAAGGAAGTATCCGATGGAATGACCCCACACTTAAAATTGACTGGAAGATATCTGATGAAATTCTAAAGGACCGCGATACAACATCGACCCTGTTCGAAGATTTTGTCAGTCCTTTTTAAGGATATCACTTCTATTTCATTAAGGCAACATTTACACTTTACTATTGTTTATTAATCTATGAATCAACTATTCTCAAATAGAACTTTTGCACGGATATTACTGATGCTTATCATTGTGCTGCTATATTTTGGTTTTGACACCTGGGTCAAACAAAAAGACAAAGAATCTCCGGGAACCAATGAACAGTATTACAAGATCGTTCCAATGCCAATACCCGGTTCTTTGAATTTTGCAGGCGAAAAAGTACCGTTGGAAATATTTTACGTTACTGAGGCGCTGGATCGCGAACTTGCTGTAAACACTTACTGGCATTCTTCCACTTTGCAACTTATCAGGAAATCTACAAGGTGGTTCCCTATGTTTGACAGCATCCTCGACAAACATCAGGTGCCACAGGATTTCAAGTACCTGTGTGTGATTGAAAGCGGTTTGTCCAATGTTGTTTCACCTGCCGGTGCAGTCGGTTTCTGGCAGTTTATGAAACCCACCGCCAAAGAATATGATTTGGAGGTAAACAAGGAAGTTGATGAGCGTTACCATGTAAGAAAATCTACAGAGGCAGCATGTGAGTACCTCCTTGAAAGTTATGAAAAATACCAGGACTGGACACTGGTCGCCGCATCTTACAATGCGGGAAGAAATGGAATAAGCAGAAGATTGGAGGATCAAAGAGTTGGTTCTTATTATGATATGGTTTTGTCAGAGGAAACCGGTCGGTATGTGTACCGCATCCTTGCCGTGAAGCTAATCTTTGAAAATACTGAAGCTTACGGATTTTATGTGGAGGATAACGATTATTACCAGCCCATACCTACGTACACAATCGAAGTGAAAGGGAAAGTAGATAACTGGGGAGATTTTGCCAATAGCCACGGATTAAGTTATAAAGTCCTGAAGTATTTCAATCCCTGGTTAAGACAGACTTATTTGAAAAACAAAAAGAAAAAAACCTATAACATCACAGTACCTGATCCGCCTTATGATTTAACATATAAAGAAGTTTTGAACAGTGCAACAAAGAATTAATAAGAAGAAATACTGGAGAAAGAGCCTGATGAAAACAATAAAGACAGTCAATAGTTTTTGCTATGAAAGTTAAGTGATTCATGAGAGAAGAAAAGACAGAACATATCGCTCAGGATAAAGAACTTGAAGTTCTGGGTGCAAGGGTTCATAACCTGAAAAATATTGATGTCACCATTCCGCGTGACAAGCTTGTTGTAGTGACAGGCCTCAGCGGCAGTGGAAAATCTTCTCTGGCATTCGATACCATCTATGCCGAAGGCCAGCGTCGTTATATGGAAACGCTTTCGGCCTATGCCAGGCAATTCATTGGAAATATGGAGCGCCCCGATGTGGATAAGATCAATGGCCTCAGTCCGGTAATCTCCATAGAGCAGAAATCTGTAAACAGGAATCCCAGGTCAACTGTTGGTACCATTACGGAAGTGTATGATTTTCTTCGACTCCTTTTCGCCAGGGCCTCGGAAGCCTTTTCTTACAACACAGAAGAAAAAATGGTTCAATACAGTGAACAGCAGATCAGTTCTCTGGTAATGGACCGGTTCAAAGGTAAAAAGGTATCGATACTTGCACCACTCGTAAAGGGAAGGAAAGGGCACTACCGGGAACTCTTTGATCAAATCCGGCAGCAGGGTTTCCTGAAAGTAAGGGTTGACGGTGAGATCAGGGAAATCGCTTTTGGCATGCAGATCGACAGGTACAAGGTCCATGATATTGAAGTAGTCATTGACAGGCTGCTTGTAAGGGAGGGTGACAGAGACAGAATTAACAAAACCATCCAAACAGCGATGAGACATGGTAAAGGCGTCCTGATGGTAGCCGTTGAGGGAACTTCCGATCTGCATCATTTCAGTCGAAAACTGATGTGCCCGACCAGCGGACTTTCCTATGATGAACCGGAACCGAATACATTCTCATTCAATTCACCTTATGGCGCCTGCCCCGTATGCAACGGACTGGGAACAGTAAGTGAGGTTGACCTGGAAAAGGTGATGCCCGACAAAAATTTATCCATTAACAGGGGCGGTTTTAAACCGTTGGGTGAATTCAAAAATAACTGGGTCTTCAAACAAATGGAAGGCATTGGATTCAAGCATGGTTTCAACCTGAACACACCGATTAAAAAAATACCCGATGAGGCCATACGCACAATACTTCATGGTACTAACGAAACCATCGAAGTAAAAAAGGAATACCTCGGAATTACATCATCTTATTCTCTCACTTTTGAGGGGGTTATCAATTACATAAAGCAATACAATAAAGAGAATGCTTCGCAGGCTACAAAAAGATGGGCTGAAAGCTTTATGGTCAGCCATAATTGTCCGGAATGCAATGGAGACAGGTTAAAAAAGGAAGCGCTTTACTTCAGGATTGCAGGCCGCAACATTGCTGAACTTTCAAGAATGGACCTGGCCCAGCTTGATAAGTGGCTGCAGGGTGTCGAAAGCAAGATGTCGGACAGCCAGCGAAAAATAGGACATGAGATCATAAGGGAAGTGAACAACAGGCTTGATTTTCTGCTTCAGGTTGGCATCGATTACCTCCATCTCAACCGTCCGGCCAGGAGTTTGTCAGGAGGTGAATCGCAGCGCATCCGGCTGGCCACCCAGATTGGTTCAAGACTTACCGGCGTGCTCTACATACTGGATGAGCCTAGTATCGGTCTTCACCAGCGCGACAACCATAAACTGATCCAGTCACTAAAAGACCTGAGGGATATTGGCAACTCAATTGTTGTGGTTGAACATGATAAAGACACCATTCTTGCTGCTGACCATGTGATTGATATCGGGCCGGGCGCCGGAACACATGGTGGTGAAATTGTCGCGGAAGGATCACCTGCGGATCTCAGATCAACTGAAACTGAAACCGCGCTTTATCTAAATGGTAAAAAAGAAATATCCATTCCCGGGCAAAGAAGAACCGGTAACGGACAATCCATACACCTCGTCGGAGCCTCCGGAAACAACCTCAAAGGTATCGATGTCACTTTTCCTCTCGGCAGGTTCATCTGCGTTACCGGCGTATCCGGAAGCGGAAAGTCGACGCTGGTTAACGAAACGCTTTATCCAATCCTGAACAACCGCATTTACCATTCTCAGAGAGTTACACTTCCATACCAAAAAATATCAGGTATTGAATTCATAGATAAGGTCATCGAAATTGATCAATCTCCTATCGGGCGAACCCCCAGGTCAAATCCTGCAACTTATACCAAAGTTTTTGATGAGATCAGGAAGCTCTTTGGCAACCTTCCGGAGTCTAAAATCAGGGGCTATAAACCTGGCAGGTTTTCCTTTAACGTGAAAGGGGGGAGGTGTGAAAAATGTAAGGGAGCCGGTGTGCAAACCATAGAGATGAATTTTCTTCCTGATGTGTATGTTGAGTGCGAGGATTGCCAGGGTAAGCGCTACAACCGGGAGACGCTTGAAGTACGTTACAAAGGCCACTCCATCAACGACGTGCTTAAAATGACCATCGAACAGGCAGTTAGGTTTTTCGAAAGTATCCCGTTGATCATTCACAAACTAAGGACGCTTGAAGATGTAGGGCTGGGATACATCACCCTTGGGCAGTCATCTACTACCATCTCCGGAGGTGAAGCCCAAAGAGTGAAGCTCGCGGCAGAGCTCTCCAAGAAGGATACCGGCAGAACCCTTTATATCCTGGATGAGCCCACAACCGGCCTTCATTTTGAAGATGTAAACGTACTTCTGGGGGTACTCAATAAACTTGTCAATAAGGGAAATACTGTTATCGTAATTGAACACAACATGGAGGTGATCAAAGTTGCTGATCACATCATCGACCTTGGACCTGAAGGAGGCGACAGGGGAGGAGTCGTAGTAGCTGAAGGTACCCCGGAGCAGGTGATCAAAATCAAAGACAGCTATACCGCATATTATCTTAAAAAAGAATTACAAAATGGAAAAAAATAAACCGGAAAAAGTGAAAGCGATTAGTCCGAAAACCTGGACACAGTTAAAGGCACATGATTCATGGTCGGTATTTAAGATTATGGCCGAGATCGTTGACGGTTACGAAGAGCTTGGAAGAATTGGACCCTGTGTAGCCGTATTCGGATCGGCGCGTACAAAGGAAGGTGACTCTTGCTATCAAATGGCCGAGGAACTGGCGTATCTTCTTACCAAGAAAGGATTCGGGATCATCACAGGTGGAGGGCCAGGGGCAATGGAAGCGGCAAATAAAGGGGCTCACATTGCAGGTGGAAAATCTGTTGGACTGAACATCAACCTTCCCCACGAACAGCGGCCCAATCCATATATCGATCCGGATAAACTGCTTGACTTTGACTATTTTTTTGTTCGAAAGCTGATGTTCATGCGTTACTCTCAGGGGTACGTCGTACTCCCCGGTGGATTTGGTACACTGGACGAGCTCTTTGAGGCCGTTACCTTGATCCAAACCAACAAATTGATCATGTTCCCTATCGTTTTAATCAGCAAAGATTACTGGGGTGGGCTGGTAGACTGGATTAAAGAAAGGATGCTGGCAGAACTAAAGATCAATGAAGCAGAGCTTAATATTTTTACAGTAGTGGATACTGTGGAAGAAGCAGTTGACACTATAGAAGGTTTTTATAAAGAATATTCATTAAAGCCTAACTTTTAATAGTAATACCAGGTTAATATTAAAATGAGCCGAGTTTGGAGTTTGAAGTTTGGAGTTTAGAGGAGATACATAAGACAGAGTGAGTAAACTGCAATAAAGTTATACCAACCTTGTTTTTTAGCGCGTTATGAAATAAGAACGGTATAATTATATGATTTGTTGATTTCCTGTTAAGCGTTCAGTATTGATTCCAATAAGCTAAATCATTGTTTATTACCTTTGCATCCCATGCATAATTATGCCGACAAATTAGAAAGCAAACTGTTTAAGACTGTTGCTGACGTTTGCAAAAATGAGAACGTCAATTGCTTTGTAATTGGTGGTTATGTTAGGGATCTTATCATTAGCCGCCCCTCCAAAGATGTAGATTTTGTTGTACTTGGCAGTGGAATAAAACTTGCGAGGAAAGTAGCCGAAGCGTTTGGTGAAGGAATAAGAGCAAAATATTTCAAGAATTTTGGTACGGCCATGATCCAATACGATGACTGGATACTTGAGTTTGTGGGTGCACGAAGAGAATCATACCGCTGGAATTCCCGGAAGCCTATTGTTGAAAACGGATCGCTCTCGGACGATCAGCGCCGCAGGGATTTTACGATCAATGCTTTATCAATCAGTTTGCAGCCCAAAGATTATGGAGAGTTATTCGACCCTTTCAATGGGCTGGAAGACATTAAGAATAAAATCATCCGCACTCCGCTTGATCCGGACTTAACTTTTTCAGATGATCCGCTGAGGATGATGCGCGCTATTCGTTTTGCCACTCAACTGGGTTTTTCCATCGAATTGAATACCTATAAGGCAATCGGCAGAAACAAAAACAGGATAGCCATTGTATCACCCGAACGTGTAATAGATGAACTGAACCTTATCATCCTGTCGGATAAGCCTTCGAAGGGTTTTAAAATTCTTGATGAAACCGGTTTGTTAAAAATCATCTTTCCAAAATTCACTGAGCTCAAAGGAGTAGAGGTGATCAGTGGCAAGGCACACAAAGATAATTTCTACCACACATTACAGGTACTCGACAACCTTTCACTGAAAACCGACAACCTCTGGCTGAGATGGTCTGCCCTTTTGCATGACATTGCCAAACCTGTTACCAAGCGTTATGAGCAGGGTACAGGCTGGACATTTCATGCCCATGAGTTCATTGGCGCCAAGATGGTCCCCGGAATATTCAGGGAATTAAAACTTCCCATGAACGACCGCATGAGGTATGTCCAAAAACTGGTACAACTGCACCTCAGACCCATTAACCTTGCCGAAGATATTGTTACAGATTCTGCAATCCGGCGACTTTTGTACGATGCCGGGGATGACATCGACGACCTGATGATGCTCTGTGATGCTGATATCACTTCCAAAAATGATGCAAGGGTAAAACGTTATTTGAAGAACTTTGAGAATGTACGTGAAAAACTCCGGGAGGTTGAAGAGAAAGACCGGATGAGAAACTGGCAGCCTCCAATCAGCGGGGAAGTGATCATGGAAACTTTTGGACTCAGACCCTCCAAAGTAGTCGGCATTATCAAAACTGCTATCAGGGAGGCTATCCTTGACGGTAATATTGAAAATAGTTTCGAAGAGGCATACAAGTATATGCTGGAACAGGGAAGTAAAAAAGGTTTCGAAGTAAAGAAAATAATCGGGAATCAGGAAGGGACTCCCAGTTGAGTAAATCTGAAAAGTCATTGATCGTTGTTGCCGGGCCCACCGCTTCTGGAAAGACAGATGTAGCCATTCATCTTGCCAGGCAGTTCGGCACTGAAATCATATCCGCTGATTCGCGCCAGTTTTACAGGGAAATCCCTATTGGAACTGCAGCACCCGGCATTAACCAGTTAAACTCAGTAAAGCACCATTTCATTGGACACCTTTCGATAGAAGATGACTACAATGTTTCCATGTACGAATTTGATGTGCTGAAACTTCTGGATCTGAAGTTTAAATCTGCTGACAGGATGATCATGGTGGGAGGGTCCGGCCTTTACATTAATGCTGTTTGCAAAGGCATCGATGACCTCCCTGATCCGAATCTTCAGCTAAGATCTGACCTCAACCAACTGTTTCATGATAAAGGGTTGAGCGCTTTACAAAATAAACTGGCATCACTGGACCCGGAATATTTTGAAATTGTTGACAGGAACAATCCAAAAAGGTTAATGCGAGCTATCGAGGTTTGCCTACAAACAGGAAAAACCTACACGGAACAGAGGCAGAATCAACCGAAAAAGAGGGATTTTAAAATTATTAAGATTGGCCTGGATGTCCCCAGAGACGTCCTGACTGAGCGAATCAACAGCAGGGTGGATGGAATGCTTGAATCGGGATGGCTGGAAGAGGCTAGGTCTGTCTATCACCTGAAGCATCTTAACGCTTTGAATACAGTAGGATTCAAAGAGCTGTTCGCATATTTTGACGGCGCATGGGATTTTGACACTGCCATCAAAAAAATCAAAACCAACACCCGCAGGTATGCCAAAAGACAGATGACCTGGTTCAGGAAAGATGAAGATATCAGGTGGTTAAAACCGGAAGAGGTGGAGGGGGGATTTATGAGAGAGGATTTATGAAGGGTGATTTACGGATTACGTGGAACAGGGGTGGCTACCTGTAATAATCAATGTCAAAACCAACCCGCAACCTGAAACCTGAAAATTAATGAGGTCGATTTACCTAATGACCCCGCCTTCTCCGTCAGCTGACGGATACGGACGGGCAGGCAATTATCTAATGACCAATTATCTAATGCCTAATTATCCAATGACCAATTATCTAATGACTAATATGATACTCAATCATCCCCTCCATCG
>JAUXDH010000017.1 GCA_030618545.1 Chlorobiota bacterium | reverse complement strand
TCTCTCGCATTAAGGCTTCATGTTTAGTATCGAACTGCTCAATGTGGACCACAATAAACGGTCTTCTATTGGCTGTTGATTTACTGCCTCCTGAATTGTGTTTTTTCAATCGATTTTGAATATTCGAAGTGTAGCCTTTGTATAGCTTGTGATCCTTCAAGGAATAGAGTACATAAACGAAATACATCTTTTAATCTGGTTTTAATAAAAAAGCCGCATTGTGCGGCTTTTAGTAGCGGGGGCAGGATTCGAACCTACGACCTTTGGGTTATGAGCCCAACGAGCTACCACTGCTCCACCCCGCAATGTGGTAAATAGTGCGCAAAGATAAATAATTTGTTTCTTTGTCCAATAATAATCCTAAAAAAATAAATGGCACACAAAGCCGGCTTCGTCAATATCATCGGCTATCCCAATGTAGGCAAATCAACACTCATGAATGCCCTTGTTGGTGAGAAACTATCCATCATTACGTCTAAAGCCCAAACAACCAGGCACCGCATAATGGGTATCGTAAATGGTGAAGATTTCCAGATCATTTATAGTGATACTCCCGGTATAGTAAGAACACCCTCTTACAAGATGCACGAGTACATGAATAAGTTTATTGAAACTGCCCTGATCGATGCCGACATAATGCTGTTGATGACGGAGCCAGGCATTCAATTCCAGGAGATAGAAATCATTGAGAAGTTAAAGTCCGCCAATATTCCCGTTATTGTGCTGATCAATAAGATTGATTTATCAAACCAACAGGATGTAGTTGAACAAATAAAATACTGGACGGAAGTTATACCAAAAGCAGAAGTTATACCAATTGCTGCACTTGAATCCTTTAATATCACGAAAGTATTCGATTTGATCATCGCCGGTTTACCTGAAAGCCCACCCTATTACGACAAAGATGAATTCACTACACGTTCAATTCGGTTTTTTGTGGCGGAAATTATCAGGGAGAAGATTCTATTGAATTATAGAAAGGAAGTGCCTTATTCTGTTGAAGTTGCTGTTGACAGTTATAAGGAAGAAGAGAAACTGGTAAGAATTGCTGCCACCATATTTGTGAGTCGTGAAAGCCAGAAAGCTATCATTCTTGGCCACCAGGGCAGATCAATCAAAAAAACTGCTACACAGGCAAGGATCGATATTGAAGATTTCATTGGCAGTAAGGTCTTTTTGGAAACCACAGTAAAAGTGAAAAAGGATTGGCGTGATAATGAAAATATGCTGAAGCACTTTGGATATGATAATTAATTTTGCAAAGAATCTGGAGTTCGGAGTTTGGAGTTTGGAGTTTGGAGTAAATTCTATGTATCCTCAATCCTCAAAACCCAAAACTCTAAACTCTAAACTCTAAACTCTAATCCACCATGAGCAATACACTCGCAATAGTCGGTCGGCCAAACGTTGGCAAATCTACTTTATTCAATCGTCTCACCAAGACACAGGAGGCCATCGTTGAATCAATAAGCGGAGTCACCAGGGATAGGATATACGGCATGAGCGACTGGAACGGCTATTACTTTTCTGTAATTGATACAGGAGGTTACGTGCATGGTTCTGATGATACATTTGAAGAGGAAATAAGAAAGCAGGTTCAGTTTGCCATCGATGAGTCGGATGCAATTTTATTTGTAGTTGATTCCAAAGAAGGTATCAGTCCGCTGGATCAGGATGTAGCCGATTTACTAAGAAGGTCGAGGAAGAAAGTATTTATTGCAGCTAATAAAATAGATTCACCTACCCAGTTTGACCAGGTGGGTGAGTTCTATGCTCTGGGTTGTGGAGAGGTTTACCCCGTATCGGCGATAAATGGAAGCGGCACAGGAGATCTGTTGGATGATGTGGTAAATGTTTTCTCTAAAATTTCAGATGAACCCGAACCTGATATTCCAAGAATTGCGGTTGTTGGAAGGCCAAATGTCGGGAAATCCTCACTCATCAATACACTTCTTGGGGATGAAAGAAACATCGTTACACCCATAGCCGGTACCACACGCGATTCAATTTATACGCGATACCAATCCTTCGGTCATGATTTTATGCTTGTAGATACTGCCGGGCTCAGAAAAAAGGGGAAAGTATATGAAAACATTGAATTCTACTCCACTATCCGGGCTATAAAGGCAATTGAAAAATCAGATGTTTGCATTGTAATGATCGATGCCCAATACGGTATTGAGAAACAGGATATCAACATTTATCACCTTGCTGAAAAAAACAGGAAAGGGATCATAGTGGTGGTAAATAAATGGGATTTGATCGAAAAAGAAACCAACACTCATCTTAAGTTTGAAAAGGAAATTCGGGATAGGACAGCTCCTTTTAACGATGTACCGGTGATTTTCACCTCTGTAAAAGACAAACAGCGCATATTCAAAGTACTGGAACTGGCGGCAGAGATTTTTGAGAAAAGATCAAAAAAAATATCTACCTCCAAAGTAAACGACTACCTGCTGCCAATTATCGAAAATAATCCACCTCCTATGGGTTCCCGGGGAAGGTTTATCAAAATCAAATATATAATGCAGTTGAAAACAGGCACCCCGCAATTTGTGTTTTTCTGCAACCTGCCAGAAGATGTAAAAGATAATTACAAGCGCTTTCTTGAAAATAAAATACGTGATAAGTGGGATTTCAAAGGAGTTCCTATTCAATTGTATTTCCGAAAAAAGTAAATGCTGGATTCTATCAGAATAGACAAATGGCTATGGGCAGTGCGTGTATTTAAAACACGTACACAGGCTGCTGAAGCATGCAGAGGTGGAAAAGTGAAAATCCAGGGTCAAAATGTAAAGGCTTCAAGAGAGATTAAGAACGGTGAGGTGATTGAAATCCAGTTGGGAATCCTCAAAAAAACGCTTAAAGTCAAGGAGGTCGTCAAAAACCGGGTGGCAGCAAAACTTGTTCCCGACCTTGCAGAAGACCTGACACCCGTGGAGGAATATGAGAAATTGGAACTGCTCAGGCAATTGAACCATGAAAAGCGAGACAGGGGCGCCGGAAGGCCGACAAAAAAAGAAAGAAGAGACATCAGCAGGTTGAAAGGACAGTAAGCAACCCTGCAATAATAATTAAAGACCAAAGGACAACCATGACCATTAAAAAAAGATTTAACGTCATTGGAATAAAGCGATTGTTGCCCCTCGCAGCAATAATTATTTTAGTTGTTCTTTTTGGTTCGTGTTCTAAGAAATCAACAGCACCTTTCAGTTTCGCTTTTTACAATGTGGAGAATTTGTTTGACACAATCGATGATCCGAGAATCAGAGACAACAGCCATTTGCCCGATGCAAAGGTGCCCTGGAATACAGATCGCTACCAGACAAAACTGGAAAACCTTGCCAGAGTGATGTCATCGATAGACTCAACTGCTTTCCCCTCCCTGTTTGGTTTATGCGAGGTAGAAAATGCAGATGTACTTTACGATCTTATCAATCATCCAAAACTAAAAGCTGCGAAATACCGGATATTACACAAAGACAGCCCTGATAAAAGGGGTATTGATGTCGCAATGCTTTACCAGGAAAATGTTTTTACACCAATTGAAACCAGGTACATCAAACCATCATTTCCAATAAAACCTGATAGCAAGACAAGGGATATCCTCTATTCAAAGGGAGTGATTTTCGGAAGCGACACTTTGCATATCTTCATCAATCACTGGGTGTCGCGGTGGGGTGGACGTGAAAAAACAGAACCTTTCAGGCGCCATATCGGGCAAATTCTAAAACAAATAACTGACTCTATCTTAGAGATCAAACCCAGGGCAAACATCATCATTGCCGGCGACCTGAACGATAATCCGGATGATAAAAGCATCGCCGAAGATCTCAGCGCGAAACTACCGGAACAAAAAATCGAGAAAACCTCCCTGTACAACTTGTCCTGGAATAAATTCAAGCAGGGAGAAGGCACACTGCACTACCGGAGCTGGGACATGTTTGACCAGGTCATCGTTTCAGGAACACTATTAAACGGCAAAAACGGATTAGTTGTAGAGTCTAAAGACCAGATCATCATAAAATATGACTGGATGCTTTACAAATCTGAAAAAGGACCTGCCCGGCCCAACAGAACAGCAGGGAGCAAATCTTATTATGGCGGGTACAGTGATCACCTGCCGGTTTTTATTAAAATGAGGAAAAAGTAAAAGTATTTATTCAGGAAGCGTTAACTGCTCTTCCCGTTTTTCATCAGGCTGCATGTAAATCTTTTTTTCAGTAAACTTCCCGTTTTCATCAAAAAATTCCCAGGTTCCGGATTTCTGTCCCTCTTTGTAAAAACCTTTGTATTTGATATTGCCATTGGGATAGTATCCAGAAATAGAGTCCGCTCTTACTCCGTGGTCAAAACCACCTATATTCCAGAGATTTCCGTTTCTGTAATATGCTTTCCATTCACCATGACGCTGGTTTTCAGAAATCTTACCTTCCTTCAAAAGATTACCGTCATCGTAGTATTCCTTTTCATAAATAGCTTCAAGCTTTCCATCCACCTCCTTCAACTCTCTTACAATCTGTGGAGTACCATTCGCAAACGAAGCAACAACCTTTTCGCTTTTTCCAACTTTCACCTCTTTGGGCCCTTCACTGCTGCATGATGCAAAAACAGTTGCAATAATGACCATTATTATAATTTTCTTCATCTTTATTAAACTTTCTACCTGTTAAACAATAATCTATCTCCTTTGAGGGTCTCATCAAATTTTCCTTCACGGAAAACGATATGGCCGTTGACCATTGTCATCCTGACCTTTGAACCAAAATTGATTCCTTCCATCGGTGACCACCCACATTTATATAAAACATTATCTTTTTCAACCGTCCATGGCGCATCCATGTCCACCAATACGAGATCGGCAAAATATCCATCGCTGATAAAACCTCTCCTGTCAATCTGAAACATCCGGGCAGGATTGTGGCACATCTTTTCAACAACCCTCTCGATTGAAATTCTCTCCTGCTGTACAAACTCCAACATGCTTACAAGGGCATGCTGAACCATCGGGCCTCCGGATGGGGCCTTAAAAAAGGGTCTTTGCTTTTCTTCAAGTGTGTGAGGTGCATGATCAGTGGCAACTACATCAATACGGTCATCCATCAAAGCATTGAAAAGCGCTTCTCTGTCAGCAGAAGCTTTTATGGCCGGATTCCATTTGATAAAATTACCTTTCTCTTTATAATCACTATCATCAAACCATAAATGGTGAATGCACACTTCTGCCGTTATCTTTTTCTCCTCCAGAGGCAGTGTATTGTCGAACAGTTCCATCTCCTTCCCTGATGACAGGTGCAGTACGTGAAGCCTGGTATTGTGCTTTTTCGCAAGGCTTACAGCTTTTGAAGAAGACAGGTAGCAGGCCTCATCCGAGCGGATCATCGGATGAATGAATGCAGGGGCATCTTCACCAAATTCATCCACAAACCTTAAAGTATTGGCTTTGATGGTTTTTTCGTCCTCACAATGAACAGCTACAAGTACAGGAGCGTTTGCGAAGATACCTTCCAGTGTTTTCTCGTCGTCAACAAGCATGTTTCCAGTGGAGGATCCCATAAAAACCTTTATTCCACAAACTTTTTTTGGATCTGTCTTTACCACCTCTTCAAGGTTGTCATTGGAAGCGCCCATGTAAAACGAATAATTGGCCAGAGACTTCTCGGCAGCCAATTGATACTTTTCTTCCAGCAACTCCTGTGTAAGTGTATTCGGCACTGTGTTTGGCATTTCCATGTAACTGGTAATGCCTCCGGCAACTGCTGCTTTGCTTTCAGTGTAAAGATCTGCTTTATAGGTAAGGCCGGGTTCGCGGAAATGAACCTGGTCATCGATAACACCGGGAAACAGAAATAACCCTCTGGCATCAATCACCTCGTACCCATTAAAAGCACCCTCATCACTATTACTTTCCAGGACTCTTTCAATAGTTCTTCCATTGATGAAAACATCAGCCTGAAAGACTTTGCCCTCATTTACTATTGTAGCTCCTGAAATGACTTTTTTTTCCATCCTGAAATGTATTAGATGGATTTTACCGGTTTAATACCTCCTGAAAGCCCACGAATCCTCAATTGCATGACACCGAAAATAGCTTCTTTAAAAATGCTTTTATTCATTTTTGAAGTGCCTTCGGTTCGATCAGTAAATATAATCGGGACCTCAACAACATTGAACCCTAATTTAGTAGTGGTATACTTCATCTCAATCTGGAAGGCATATCCTACAAACTTAATACGATCCAGATCGATGGTTTCAAGTACTTTTCTTTTCCAGCATACGAAGCCTGCTGTGGTATCCATGATTTTCATACGAGTGATTATGCGAACGTATGTGGACGCAAAATAAGACATCAGCACCCTGCCCATCGGCCAGTTAACCACATTTACACCATTGATGTACCGGGAACCTACAGCAGCATCCGCTCCCTGGTTTGCACAGGCATCATACAATCGGATGAGGTCTTTCGGGTTGTGGGAGAAGTCCGCATCCATTTCCGTAATGTAGTTATACTCTCTTTCCAATGCCCATTTAAAACCTGCAATGTATGCCGTACCCAGTCCCAGCTTCCCTTTTCTTTCCAGTATAAAAAGACGGTCACCAAACTCTTTCATGAGTTTCTTGACAATTACTGCTGTACCATCAGGACTGTTGTCTTCAACAACCAGTACATTGAACTCAAGTTCAAGATCGAATACCGCACGAATGATGTTTTCGATATTCTCCTTTTCGTTATAAGTAGGTATGATTACTAAACGGTCTGTCACAATGCGATAGAATTAACGCACAAAAATAAAAATAATGTTACTAATTGTTAGCGTATTAACGAAATAAGCCCGTTAAAATTATCCGGTGATCAATTCCGGCGGATCCGGCTTTTCATATTTATCAGCCAACAATGCTATTTTACTAGTCGTAAAGCAGAACATCATCTATGCGGTATGACGTATCCTCACTGCCATCAGTACCTTCATACTTAAAGGCAACATATCCCTGTCCGGAATAAAGAGAAAGACTTATTTTACCGGAATCAATCCATTCATGTTCGGGTGTGCTTTCTCCGGCCAGGTTGCAATCAAGTTCGGTCCAGGTGGCATAGTCAACATTTGCACCATCAAAATCAGTCGAGATCAATACTGTTAATCCATCATGATCCCAGAAGGCCTGGGCGTTTTTGAATTCAAAAACCGGATTATCCATAGCATCAAGGTCGATTTTAGGTGTGATCATCCAGGTTACATTGTTTTCTCCGGAATTGTATGCTGTAGCCTGGGCATAGATGTTACTGTCGAATTCTTTGGCCTGCCAGTCACGGCTGCCTTCTGTAGCCACATTCAGCCAGCCCGGAAGGTTGATCGGTTCATAATCGGTTTGACTTTCAAAGTCTTCATCGATGCTGGTAACACCATCATTGCCGCCACCACCTGATTTGATCATTACATTATCAACCCGCATCGAAGTAGATTCTGTATCGCTACCCTGATACACAAAGGCAACAGCAACATTCCCCACAAAGGACGAAAGGTCAACAATTCCCGATTCAACCCAGTTGTTATCCCCACTTCCGGAATTTGCAAGTGTAGCATTCACTTCTGTCCAACCGGCGGTTTCGAAATTAGTGCCATCATAATCTGTTGAGGCCATCACAGAAAGTGGCTCACTTGAATGTTCCCAGAATGACATAGCAGTCAGGAAACTTAGTTTTTTATCTCCGGCTGTGTTTATCACCGGTGGTGTAATCAGCCAGGTTACCATCTCATCCAATCCTGATTTGTAACCTGTTGCCTGAGCATACTTCTCACTCTGGTAAAATTTCCCCTGCCACAGCCTGTTGCCTGCAGTAAGGACATTGGTCCACCCATCCAGATCAATATTTGTATATTCTTCCACACTGCTAAAATCTTCGTCAACTTCTGCTACAGGGGGAATAGGTTCTCCTCCTCCACCTCCTTCGTCTGTGATCATCACATTGTCTATCCTGCTGGAGGTAGATTCTGTGCCACTCCCTTGGTATCTGAACGCAACAGCAACATTCCCAACGAAATCAGTTAACGGATAATCTCCTGAAGAAACCCAGTTATTATCGCCACTGTTTTCTCCAGCTAAGGTCACATTCAGTTCAGTCCATTTTGCTGTTGTGAAATTGGTTCCATCGTAATCTGTGGAAGCAAATACTGTGAGCGGTTTGTTGTCATCCTGATGCGCCCAAAAAGCAATAGCACTCTCGAAGTTCAGTATTTTATCTCCGGCAGCGTTGATTACGGGAGGAGTGATCATCCAGGTTTCCATTTCATCCAATCCTGAATTATAGGCAGTGGACTGGGCATATTTTTCACTCTGATAGATCTTGCCCTGCCAGCTTCTGCTTCCTACAACCCTCACGTTTCTCCATCCTTGAATATCTATATCCTCGTTATTCTGTGCATCATCAAAATA
Source organism: Chlorobiota bacterium (assembly GCA_030618545.1). Classification (GTDB taxonomy): domain Bacteria; phylum Bacteroidota; class Bacteroidia; order Bacteroidales; family F082; genus JAADID01. The sequence goes on along the minus strand of JAUXDH010000017.1, from coordinate 17,328 downwards.
CTCTTTCACTTCATTTACAGGGTCAATCGGATCAGGACCACCACCACCATCACAGCGCGGGTCAAACATATTTGCCTCAGTTACTGTCCTGATGTACAATTGCTGAGTTTCGTTATAAACACCTGCTATGGCAATTAAAGACCCTTTGCCTTCAGGTATTTTAAGGATGGCAAAGTTTGCATAGTTACTTGTACGAACAAGGGTGGTGTTGTTTTTACAATCCTCCAGGGTACGGTTACCGTAATCCTCAGGATCTGCCCAGGTCAGCCCCAATTCAGATTCGTTGAACTGAACATTGTTGAGTTGGATAAGCTGCGATTGGAAGTCTCCGGTATTCAGTTCATCTATGGTAATCACTTTCGGTTGTACATACCTCTGGTTGGCTAAGATTATAATGTTAGAATCATTGTCAACATTGTCAAGCTGAAAAAGATTGTTGTAATCGCTTAAACTGACACCTTTGAGATAAATGCGGATAGAATCACCCAGCCTGAGTCCGCCCGGACTTTCCAGCCTGACATTCACTGCATCTTCAATATCCTGCACATAAGCTTCCCTATAAAAATTACCCGAGGCTTCGTCAGTAATTACCGATGCATAAACCGATGCATCAAAATCGATATAGTAAGATCCTGAAGAGGCAGAGTCATCATACATCTGGCGAAGTTCACTAATAGTAAATACTTCCCCAACAGGAAGTGACTGTACGGGAGGCACATCGAAATCTTTATGAATACATGCTGAAAAGAAAAGCAGCAACCCGGAAATAAAAAATAAAAATATGTTTTTCATAATTAAAATACTCCAATATTCAAACTTCAAATTCCAAAAAACAAACAACCGAACATTTTTTGCAAATTGAAATGTCCTTTCTTCCAGATCATAAACAGGTTTGGAATTTTTATCATTGGTCATTGATTATTATTTGCTCTTTGTTATTTGCATTTTGAGATTTAACAACGATAATCCTACATCCTGAATGTCAGGTTCAGGAAAAAGTTCCGGCCATACAAATAGTAATACTTGGGTGGGAACTTATCAATTTGTGTTGGTTCGTACCTGAGCTGTTCGTATCCTGACATGATATAACTGGTGTTGTTAAGCAGGTTACTAATGCTCAGTGTAAAGCCTATGTAATACTGTCGTTTGATTCGCCACGATTTTCCGCCGAACAAATCAACGGTATAGCCCGGATCAAGTTTTTCCTGATACAGGTTTTGTTCAATGCGGATATCTCCGGCATAAAAGGCCGAGTTGGCTTCCGCTGTTCTTCTGTCAGGATTGGGATCGATATAGGCATCAGCAAGGTAATTTCCATTCACCCCGACAAACCAGAACTTGGGTGACCAATACCTTACTCCCAGCGATCCAATGGTCTGGGGTACTCCGCCAACATAATAGTTTTCAAAATAAACTACCCTGTCACTGGCTAAAACATCTGAGGTGTTGTCGCTGGTGATGGTAGCCACCGGCCGGGAAGTGTAAATAAACTGACCCATTCCAAAAACTCCGGTGAGTGTCCAGGTTGGTGTAACATTGGCCTCAACCCCTAATTCGAATCCTGTGTTTCTTTTTGAAACGCCGGTCATCATGTAATTGACAAAGGAATTCAGGACATCATGGTAGAAACTTCTGCGCCAGGTCTGGTCGGTAAACTGGGTATAGTAAACGGTTGCCCTGGCTTTTATCACCGGTGTTCTCAATATGTAGTTCAGATCGCCTGAGAGAATGGTTTCACTGGTTAATCCTTCAACGGTAAATTCCCGTGTCCTGGGTGACACATAAGAATTCCAGAAGAAAGGTGCGCGTGTCATGTACATGCCATTTGCAGTGATAAAGTTCCGGCCATTTATTTTATAAGTCAATCCGGCTTTCAAAGCATAATTGTAGAAATTATTTTTAGGGCTGTCACCAAATGAGTTAAGCGGATAGCGCCCGTTTCGCATGTGACCTGTCCTCCAGAAAGTTGTATGTGAGAATTGCAATCCAACGAAAAAATCAATCTTGTTGTATGTGAAATCAGCCTGTCCGAATATGCTCTGATAATTAACATTGGCCGTGTAGTCGTTGGCGAAAATATCACCTTCTTTTACCAGGTTATTGGGATTATTCAGGTCATTTTGAGCGGTGGCAGGAAAAATATAGGGGTCACCATCTGCAAACCTGTCAACATCCAGCCAGAATTCACCTCCAAGCAGGTCAACCACCTGGTTATAGCGGTGCCCTTTATGCCACTTTAAATCCAACCCGGCCGAGATGGTGATGTGGTCATTGATAAAACTGTTTACCTGCCAGTTGAAAAAGAAGTCCTGTTTATCATTTCTTCTGTCTTCTAGGATGTATTTCGAGCGAAGCCCTGTTACTGTATTTCCAGGGACGCCATTCACATTGTCGATTGTGTTCAGCCATTTGCTGTTGGCAAAATAAAAATGATCCCATTTAATCTGCCGGAATTCCGGATTTGTAGTCCATTGGTTGTGTAAGAAGGCAGCTTCTTCAGGCTCACCTATACTTTCCCAGTAACTTGGGAAATAGCGGTAATAATCTGGACGTGGGTCAGCAGCATCTGTCCAGTTCAATGCCGTCGAACCTCCTTTCCCAAACCAGTAGGTGAGTGATGCCTGGCTTTTCACTTTGTCAGAGATATCCCAATGATGGGTAAGTGAAATAACAGGTTGATGATACCTGCTCACCCGTGCGTTTCTTTTCTCACCAGACTGGTATCCCCAGAAAGAGTTGTAATAATTTGTTCCTGAAAGGTCATACGCCTCCTGTATTGCCGGGCCTGCGCGCCCTCTTCTTGACGGAGCGCCAAACACCACCAGGCTTAAACTGTGCCTTCTGTTGAATCGTTTTTCAATTCCCAGCCAATAGGCCCAGGCATCATAAAATGATCCTTCAACATAACCTTCTTTCGCCCATCGGTGAGAGCCGGAAATCACGAATGACCATCCTTTTTTTGTAATACCTGATGAATAAGTAACCATCAGTCGATTCCTGTAACTTCTGTTCGCCGCTGAATAAACAACTTTAAATTGTTTGCGGTAAGTTGATGGCTGACTTATTATTTGGGTAACTCCGCCAACCCCACCAAATGCATGAAAAGAAGAAACGATGCCGGGTTTAATATTCACATTGCGGGTCACATCGTTTAATCCTCCCCAGTTGGACCAGTAAGCCCTGCCTGTTTCCATGTCATTTAATGGTATGCCACCCATCAGCACAGCCAGATTCTCAGAATCGTATCCCCTCATCCTGTACCTGGCCGGGCCAAATACAAAGCCGGCTGTTGAGACAAAAATATCACGGGATGATTGTAACAGCCCGGCCAATTCCTGCGCCTGACCATCATCAGAGTCGCTCATCTCGGTCAGGGCAAAAACAGGTATATCAATTTCAGGTATAGTATCCAACCTGGTACTATCCGGCACCTGGCCATAAGATTGCACTATCAGGATCAGGAAAAAGATAAGGATGTAAACGTGTTTCATATCAGAAACAAAGTGGGATATTAATTAAGATTACTGCCAAAAAAAGCAAAAACAAATGTAAGTATTTAAGCAATCTTTTTAACTTATTTTGCAAAGCTTATATGTTTTTTAATGCACATTTTTAAAAGGCGTTGTAACTTGCGTGCGAATTTCAAACCAGTTCCAAAATGTACTTATTAAGAATCATTGTCTTAACCGGGATTATCCTAACAATTCCGTTTATCCAAAAAAGTTCTTTAGCACAAAATGATAAAAAATACCAGGTGGCATTAGCCGGCTTTTATAATCTTGAGAATTTGTTTGACACCATTGATGATAAAGTGAAACGTGATGAAGAGTTTTTACCGGATGGTAAAAACAGGTGGGATTCAGAAAAATATCTGCACAAGCTTGATCAAATGTCTCTGGTCATTTCAAAAATTGGTAAAGATTTTACACCGGATGGGATTGCTGTATTAGGATTGTCAGAGATCGAAAACCGGACAGTGATTGAGGATTTGATCAGCACACCCCTGTTGAAAGATTTTGGATACGAAATTGTTCATTACGATTCACCGGACAGACGCGGGGTGGATGTGGGACTGATTTATCAGAAGAAGTATTTTGAGGTAACCAACAGCACTTCAAACCGACTTTGGATTGAAGGCAGGGATGATTTTTATACGCGGGATCAACTGGTGGTATCCGGTAAGTTACTGGGTGATGAAATCCACTTTATTGTAAACCACTGGCCATCGCGGTATGGTGGGGAAAAACGTTCCAGGCCATTAAGAAATGCTGCGGCAGAACTAAGCCGCCATCTCGTCGATTCATTGCTAACCATTGATCCTTACGCAAAGATTATCGTGATGGGTGACCTGAACGACAACCCCAACAACGAAAGCGTAAAAGAAATCATGAAAGCTAAGGGCGATTCAAGCAAGTTGAATCCAGGTGATTTTTATAACCCTATGTATTCCATGTATAAAAAAGGGATTGGCAGCAATGCATGGCGTGATACCTGGAGTCTGTTTGATCAAACATTGCTCTCACAAGGATTGTTGGGAAAAGATTTTTCAACCTTAACATTTTATAAAGCCCTTATATTTAACAAAGGTTTCCTGCTTCAAAAAGATGGTCGCTACAAAGGCTATCCCTACCGCAGTTTTGCAAGTGGTAACTGGATGGGAGGCTATAGTGACCATTTCCCGGTGTATGTTGTGTTGGTCAAAGAAAAAAAATAATACCGGCCGCTCCTAAACCCCTGATCAATTAACAATTGAGGGTGAATAACTTACAGGATCTGCAAATAAGGATAACTGATTTTTCCATAAAATTTGATCCGCTTTCTTACCAACTAATTTAGTTTTTTACTAAACAAGGCACTGCTGGCATTGGCCTTAATTCATGCTGACAGGGTAATATTCTCCAACAGGTGAATAGCTTTGTCCACTTTTCTTACTCCTTCAAAGCGCATCGTCAGCTTTCCATTACGCTCCTTCATCTCTGATGCTTTTGGGTAAGCCTGAATGAACCCCAGCACTTTTCCAAAAGCCGGCGTCTGAAAGTAGGGAGAATCCTGGTTGCCGGTGAAAGTACCGGTCATTCTTCCGTATTTCAGAGTCATCTTTTCAAAACCAACCTTCCTGGCCAGCCAGCGCATCCTGACTGTTTTGATCAGGTCAACAGTTTCATCCGGTAATGGACCAAAGCGGTCTTTAAGTTTATCGGCGAAAGCCTGAAGACCTTCATCAGTATCAATACTGTCCAGTTCCTTATACAGGTTCAACCGTTCATTGATGCTGGTAACGTAATAGTCTGGAATAAGCAACTCAAGATCTGTTTCAATCTGGCAGTCTTTCACTAACTCAATGTCTCCCTGTTCTGAGCTGAACATATCTTTGAATTCTGTTTCTTTCAATTCGGCCAGCGCTTCATCGAGTATTTTCTGGTACATCTCAAACCCGATCTCGGAAATGAAACCACTTTGTTCAGCCCCCAGTATATTACCTGCACCACGAATATCCAGGTCGCGCATCGAAATATTGAATCCACTGCCCAATTCTGCAAAATCTGTTATGGCTTTCAGCCGTTTTCCGGCCTCTGCTGTCAATGTTGAAAGTGGTGGTGAGAACAAATAGCAAAAGGCTTTCTTATTGGATCTGCCTACCCTTCCCCTTAATTGGTGAAGATCGCTCAGGCCATAGTTCTGCGCTTCATTGATGATGATGGTGTTGGCATTGGGAATATCCAGACCTGACTCGATGATAGTGGTAGCCAGCAATACATCGTATTCGCCGTCAATGAAATCCATCATGACCTTTTCCAGCTTTGCTCCTTCCATCCGGCCATGGCCAACTGCAATTCTCACACCTGGAACAAAGCTGTGAATCATGTCGTAGACTTCCATGATATTTTGTATCCTGTTATGAACGAAAAAGACCTGTCCTCCCCTGGATACTTCATAGGTAACCGCATCTTTGATAACATCCTCACCAAAGGACCTTAACTCTGTTTGCACCGGATAGCGGTTGGGAGGAGGTGTATTGATAATGGAAAGATCGCGTGCCCCCATCAATGAAAACTGCAGGGTCCTGGGGATAGGTGTTGCAGTCAGTGTTAGTGTATCCACATTGGTTTTTATCTGCTTTAGCTTTTCTTTGGAGGAAACGCCAAACTTCTGCTCCTCATCCACAATAAAAAGTCCCAGGTCCTTAAATTCGATATCCTTACTGAGCAGCCGATGTGTTCCGATAAGAATATCCAGCTTACCTTCCTTTAACCTGGACAAAGTTTCCTTTTGCTTTTTGGCGCTTTTGAACCGATTGATGTAATCCACCGAAACGGGAAAGTCGCGAAGCCTGTCCTGGAATGTTTTGTAATGCTGTAAGGCAAGGATTGTAGTTGGCACCAGCACTGCAACCTGTTTGCTGTCGTTCACCGCTTTAAAAGCAGCCCTGATTGCCACTTCTGTTTTACCAAAACCTACGTCGCCGCATACCAGCCGATCCATAGGAAAAGTAGCTTCCATATCGCCTTTTATATCATTGGTGGCTTTGAACTGATCCGGTGTATCTTCATAGATAAAGGAAGCTTCCAATTCATTTTGCAGATAGGTATCCGGTATGAACTGAAATCCTGTTGCAGCTTTCCGCTTAGCATAGAGTTTGATCAGGTCGCGTGCAATATCTTTTACCTTCTTCTTGGTTTTGTTTTTGAGCTTTGACCAGGTGGCAGATCCCAGTTTATTCAAAGTTGGGGGCGTCCCTTCTTTTCCAACATATTTTGAAATACGATGAAGCGAATGAATGCTTATATACAACAGGTCCTGATTTTTATAGATCAACCTGATAGCTTCCTGCTTTTTGCCATTGTTGTCAATGATCTGCAAACCGTCAAACCTTCCTACTCCATGATCTATGTGGGTAACATAATCGCCGGCGGTAAGGTCATAGAGTTCCTTAATGGATAAGGATTCTTTTCTGCCAAAACCTTCACGAAGATGAAATCTGTGGTATCGGTCGAAAATCTGGTGGTCAGTGTAACAGAGTAATTTAAGATCAGTATCGATAAAGCCTGAGCTCAAACTGAATGTCAAAGGTGTAAAATGAGCCCTGCCGGTTTCAGGCTGCTCTTGTTGAATATCCTCAAAGATTGCATACAGTCTTTCCGTTTGTTTGGCATTATCAGAAAGGATAAAGTTGTTGAATCCTTTTCCCGACCAGTTTTTCAGGTCGTTGATCAACAGGTCAAAATTCTTGTTGAAAGCAGGCTGAGGTTTCTGGTCAAATTGAATAACTTTTCCTTCCTTAAAAAACTGCTGCCCGCCAAACTCCACAGTTCTAAAATCCAGTAGTTTCTTTAAGAAAGACGGCCCGTTAATGTAAAGTTCTCCGGGCTTTGATTTCACTTCCTCCCCTTCAAGTTTCTCAAAAATGGATATTGCCTTCTCATATTCCCTGATAACCCTGTCTCTTGTAAACTCCACATCCTGCAACCAGATCAGGGTACTGCCGGGCATGTAGTCAAGTACATTCACCCGGAGTTCGGTTAATGTTCTATCCTGAACATTAGGCAGCAGGGTGATGAGGTTCATGTTTTGGAGGGAGAGTTGGGAAGCAGGATCGAAGGTGCGGATAGATTCTACCTCATCACCAAAAAATTCAATGCGGTATGGATGGTCATTTGAGAAAGAGAAAACATCGATGATGCCTCCCCTGACCGAAAACTGTCCCGGTTCAGCCACAAAATCTACACTTTCAAAGTCAAATTCAGCAAGGAGATCACCGATAAAATCATGTGAAACTTCTTCACCAACCTTGAGTTTTATACTGTTTTTGTTCATGAAGGCTTTGTCCACAACTTTTTCTGCCAGCGCCTCAGGATAGGTAACGATTACTGTTTTTCTGTCACCTGTCATAAATCGTTTCAGTACCTCCGTACGCGATAACTGGTAAGCGCGGTCAGGGTTTTCAGGTTCATAGGGTCTTTTGTATGACGTAGGGTAAAAAAGAATCTTTTTTCTATTGTGATCAGTGTCAGCTTCTTCGAAAAGATTCTCCAGGTCGTTATAAAAATAAGCAGCCTGCTCTTTGTCGGGAAGAACTACCAGATGCTGTTGTTTACCAATGTGGTCGAATACACTTCCGACAAACAGGGATGCCGCAGACCCAACAAGTCCCTTGAGGAATACGTGTTTATATCCATCCTCAAAAGCGTTTTGAAACAAATTGAGACATGGATGCTCCCTAAAACTATTGACCAGGTTGTGTTTCTTCAAATCTTTTCTTAATAGTTACTTAAACAACTGTTAGGATGCAGTCACTTTGAACATTTATTTCTTTGCAAAGAAAAGTAAAAATCCACCTCTAAGAAGATGGCTTTCCAATTGAAATAAATTAGGTACAGTTTTGTACATTTGCATCTTTCAGGAAACAAACTGCCAACTATGAAATTCAGCGCTGAGCGAGAATACACTTCCCACGAACTTAAAAATCAAATCAAATACCTCCAGTTGTTGTCCGACAGTTTTCCGAACATTCAACGAGCGAGTTCAGAGATCATTAACCTGGAGGCCATCATGAACCTGCCTAAGGGTACCGAGCACTTTATATCAGACATTCATGGCGAATATGAAACTTTCAGCCATGTGCTTGCCAATGCTTCGGGTGTAGTTAAAAGAAAGATCAATGACGTTTTCGGCAGAACATTACATAAGAGAGACAAAAACCTCCTTGCTACTCTTATCTATTATCCCAAGGAAAAACTAAGCCTTATCCTCAAGAATGAAGATGACCCCAAAGAATGGTTTGCCATCACCCTTCAGCGTTTGAGCATGATTGCCAGGGCATCAGCCTCAAAGTATACCCGGTCAAAAGTAAGAAAAGCGCTGCCGAAGGATTTTGCTTACATAATTGATGAGTTGCTTAATGAAAGTGGAGAAAACAAAGAAGAATACTTTGAAAGCATTATCAATACCATTATTACCATTCAGCGTGCCGAGTCATTCATCATTGCTCTTTGCAAATTCATTCAGCGAATGTTGATCGACAGGCTGCACATCATTGGTGATATTTATGACAGGGGGCCTTATGCTGAGAAGGTGATGGACAGGCTGCTGTCATACCATTCGGTAGATATACAGTGGGGCAACCATGATATTGTATGGATGGGAGCTGCTTCCGGCAGTCTGGCGCTTGTCGCCAATGTTATTCGCATCTCTCTCAGGTATGCTAACCTCGACACACTGGAAAATGCTTACGGCATCACATTGCTGCCGCTGGCTACTTTCGCGATTGAACAATACGCGGATGATCCATGCGAGCTGTTCCATACCAAAACAGAAGAAAAAGGGAGCAACTACGACCTGATCCGGAAGATGCACAAGGCCATTACGATCATCCAGTTTAAGCTCGAATCGCAGATCGTCAAAAGGAATCCGCAATTCAAGATGGACGACCGGCTTTTACTGGATAAGATCGATCATAAAAAAGGTACCGTAAAAATAGGCTCAAAAGATTATCCATTGCTGGAAACCAATTTTCCAACGGTAGACCCCAATGATCCGTTTGCTCTTTCTATTGAAGAGCAGGATGTAATGACCAGGCTGAAGCGTAATTTTATCAACAGCCAGCGCTTACAGGAGCACATCAAATTCCTTTATTCGCATGGCAGCATGTACCTCGCCTACAATTCCAATTTACTTTATCACGGCTGTATTCCAATGAACGCGGAGGGTGGATTTCAGAGCCTGGTCATCGAAGGCAAAAGGTATTCGGGTAAAGCATTATGCGACAACCTGGAGAGGGTTGCCCGAAAAGGTCATTACAACCGTTTCAGGCACCATGATGATGACTCCAGCCTCGATTATACCTGGTACCTCTGGTGTGGTTCAGTATCACCCGTGTTCGGAAAAAAGAAAATGGCCACTTTTGAAAGACAGTTTGTCGCGGAAAAAGAAACCCATAAGGAGGACCGAAACAGTTACTATAAGCTCGCCTACAATGATGAAAAATATGCCAGCAAAATCCTGCAGGAGTTTGGTTTAGACCCGAAGATTTCTCACATTGTCAATGGCCATGTGCCTGTAAAGGTGAAAAAAGGAGAGAGTCCGATCAAAGCAAACGGAAAACTATTTGTCATAGACGGGGGCATGTCCATTCCTTACCAGAAGGTTACGGGAGTAGCAGGCTACACATTGATCTACAATTCATACGGACTGGTACTCGTTGAGCACCACCATTTTGAATCAGCACAAAAGGCTATCGAGAATGAAAAGGACATCATCTCAAAACGCGTGGACATTGAAACCAATCCCAAAAGAAAAAGGGTAAAAAATACAGATATCGGAAAAGAGATTAAATTGCAGATTGATGACCTGAAGATGTTACTGGCAGCATACAGAAAAGGACTCATTAAAGAACGTTCGTGATAAAAATAACCCATAAATCAATCAAGGTATATCTATCTATAAAATGACCAGGGTATTTAAGTTTGGCGGAGGTTTGATGAAAGATGCTGCAAGTATCCGGAAAGTTGCATCACTGATAGCTGATTACAAAAATGATCCACTCATCGTGGTGGTTTCTGCCCTGGGAAAGACTACCAACGCATTTGAACAATTGCACCGGGCAAATAGAAAAGCAAAGCACCTGGAAGCTGAAAAAATATTCGTGGAACTGAGAAAGTTTCATTTTGAAATTGCTGATGAATTATTCAACGATGCGCGTCATGAAATATTTGATGAGCTGAATGACACTTTCGTTTCCCTCCGGTTCGAACTAGAAGCAAGCTATTCCAACAGGTTTATGGCATACGACCAGGTGGTTTGTTATGGTGAGCAACTATCCTCCTCGATCATTCATCATTACCTGATTAATTCCGGGCTTAAAAGTCATCTTCTGGATGCAAGGACTCTCATCGCCACCAACAGCAACTACACTGCCGGCAAAGTAGACTGGAAATATACCGGCAAAACCATTGAAGCACGCGTCACACCTGTAATTGAGAATGATGAGATTGTCATTACACAGGGTTTTATCGGCGCCGATCATATGGGGTATTACACTACCCTGGGGAGAGAGGGATCAGATTTTACCGCGGCAGTTTTTGCAAACATACTCGAAGCAGAAGAGGTCAGTATATGGAAAGATGTACCTGGCCTGATGAATACCGATCCTCAATTCTTCCCTGACAGCGTAAAACTTGACAATATCTCTTACCATGAAGCCATCGAGCTGGCTTTTTACGGAGCGCAGGTTGTACACCCGAAAACCATTCAGCCTGTTCAGCAGAAAAACATTCCACTTTATGTAAGGTCATTCTCACATCCATCCGGAAATCCATCTGTAATCAATGAGGAGAGCAAGCATGATGACAGTATTTATAAGATCATCGTCAAAGAAAACCAGACGCTTTTAAGTATTGCTTCCAGGGACCTTACCTTCATTGCCGAAGAAAACCTCACCCGCATTTTTGACGCTTTTGCCACACACAAGATACATGTGAACCTGATGCAGCATTCTGCTGTAAGCTTTTCAGTTTGTTTTAATGAGGATGCGGAAAAACTGGAATCCCTTGTTCAGGTGCTGAAAGAACCATTCAGTATAAAGTACAACACAGGTTTGACACTGATGACTGTCCGTCATTACAATGAAGAGATGATTGAAAAGCTTACCGCGGGAAAGGAAATATTTCTGGAACAGAAAAGCCGGTCAACTGTTCAATTGCTTGTCAGGTAAATAAATGCTCTAATATGAGTATGATTTAAGAATGTTAAATTGAAGGTGCTGACTTTCTGTAATTTAATAGAAACTATCTTAGTGAGCCTTTGTGTCTTTGAGCCTTAGTGGCATTCATTTTTGCCAGAAAGACACCAAGACACCAAGACACCAAGAAAACACAAAGAAAGATATAATACGAACTGGAATATTATTTAGATCGATTAGTTTTATCCCGCATTCGAGTTTATTTCACCAACACTTTTCTCGTTTCGATATTACCGCCTTTGATAAGGTTAACAAGATAAATACCGGTTTGAGGTAAGTCCTTTATGGTAAACATCCCTCCTTCATATTCCGACATGTAAACCACCTGTCCCATCAGGTTAAGAATTCGGATTTCACAGCCCTGCCATTCCGAAGAAGCAGAGATGACGATACTTCCTGAACGATCGTAAACAACTACATCCTGATCAGGAATTGGATCTTCCAAACCAACAGTTCCATAGTCCTGCATCATGATATCATCGAGAAAAATCCCCAGGCCATTTTGACTTTCGGCATGCCACCCGACATAAATGAGGCCGTCCTCTTCAGGAATAATCAGACCGCTTCCCATTTCCCAATCGGTCAGGTCAAATGCTGAATGTGTGGATAGCAGGTTTGTCAGGCTTTCTGTATAGGGCATGCTGCCCCAATAAACTGACATGGATTCCGGGTAGCCCCCAATGAGGTTTCGAAAATAATAGTTGATTTTATATTCTTTTCCGGTGACAACACTGAATGGAGGTGAAATAAACCAGTTGTCGTAATTCGTTTCTACCATTCCTTCAGGATTATAGCAAAGCATAGATCTGCTATCGTTATGGCCGGCTTGTTTTACACTCTCCCACCTGGCCTCTGTGTAGTTGTGGGCCTGCCACATTGATGGGACTTCAGGCACCTCCGCATCTGCCATGTCCTCTAAATAAGGGTATTCATCAATTGCATCCAGTGTGGTAAATGACCAGATTTGTGAGCAGTCTTCCGCTGTTCCAAACGCGTTTCTTGGTACTACCTGAAGATAATAGATATTGGAAGGATCCATGTAATAGCTGAATCCATTTGTGGAAACGTTTTCACCATTGAAGATATTAGAAGGTGTCTCCGTTCCGCCACCATCCGTACCAAAATAAACGTCATAGGTAGCGGCATATTGAGCCGGTTCCCAGATAACGAATTCATTCAACAGCACATCTGTTCCGCCATCTTCAGGAACAAGGAGATTATCCGTACAGGACGGCGGAACGGTATATTCGTCAATGCCGGTTATGATGATCGAAAAGGCCTGTTCTCCGTTCACCAGTTCACCTTCATGACTGATAGTAACAGTATAGTTACCTCCATCAACATTTTTCGTGTAAACCATTTCAACGTTATCTACATCATTTTGTGTATCATTGGTAGCTGCCGCTGTTGGGTTTTCCGGGTCAAGTTTATAGGGATAAAATACATTGCTTTCCTCGTCTGTAACGCTTAGCTGAAGGTTATTGACAAGCATGGGATCTCTCGGGTTCAATGCAGCCCCGACAGGTATCCCCGGAACATCTGTCCAGCAGATGGTCACCCTTAAGTCGATCCCTGCAGGTACATTGATTTGACGTGTATAAGTTTCTCCGTCTGCAAGCAGCAGCTCTTCCATCACATTCTGGACGGTATCTTCATTGATTTTCTGAGACGCTCTTTCTGCATTCAGCAGGCCCCATCCGAAAATATAATCGGGACCCTCATCATTGCCTGCTTCATCGGCTGTATGAATGGCCAGGGCTTTTAAAGTTGCTGCAAACATGGGTGCGCCATCGTGAATGCTCTGGTAATAACTCTGAAGAAGAGCCAGCGTTCCTGTCACATTTGGCGTGGACATAGAAGTACCGCTCAGTGTACCGTAAGCTGTATTGTTGTTGTCCAGGGTTGAATACACATTCACTCCCTTCCCAACGATATCGGGTTTTATGCGTCCGTCATCGGAAGGTCCCCAACTGCTGAAACTGCTCATTTTTACAGATTCAGGGCCTGTGTAATTGGCCACTTCCTTTACCGCTCCAACGGTGAGGATATTTTTTCCAAGTTTAACCGGAGATATGCAATCGTATCCGTCGGGTCCACCGTCAATTTCCGGTTTGCCACCTGTTCCGGCATCGCCGGGGCCTTCGCCTCTCTCGTTTCCTGCCGACCGACAGATCAGGTAATAAGGCGCATTGAAAGCGATCATATCCATTTCCCTGGAGGTATAATCGTAGAATCCAAAGTTGTAATCTTCAGTTGGAGATATGGAAGGGCTTCCCAGCCAGATCCATCCACCATAGTTTTCCCAGCCTGCCGGTGTTCCATAGGAATGGTTGGAAAGCTCCAGCCCGTTGGCCGCTGCGGCGGCCATCTCCGATTTGTCATTGCTCCATTCATAAGCTTTCAGGTTGGCCTGGAAAGACATTCCTTTGGCAGTGGCCTTCACCCCTGCGGCAACCATTGTACCTGCAACATGGGTAGCATGATAGTGGGTTGAACTGTTTCCGTCCATCTGTGTAACCCTTGAGGCTCCCTGGTCAGTGAATTCCTGGTGGGACTTCCTCACCGCTCCTCCATCCCATTCACCAAGCTGATTGTATCCTTCACCGTTCAGGTCAAGTCCTGTGCTTCCCCCTTCCCAGAGTTCGTTGGCTCTGGTAGTTTGGGCAGCGCCAATATTATCGGTGATGTAGTACAGCGGTTTTCCGTTAACCACATCGACAATTTCTACCACCCTTCCATTTTCCAATTCCTGCCGAACAGGAACATTATGGTCCTTCGCGTACAGTTTCACTTTTACCTGGCCGGCTTCCCATTCAGCAGCGAATTGCTGTGAAAGGTTTTGAAGCGCCGCGACATTGGTTACCGTTTGAGATTGAGAAATGAACGCGAAAGATATAAATATGATACTTAGTAAATAGTGGATTCTATTCTTCATAAAACTATTTTATTTTAATACTAACAAACCCGGAGGATTTCTGTTCATCCGGATCATCATTTCTGATTCAATAAAACTGTTACCGGATTACCTGATCAGTACTTTCTCTGAAACCTGCTGTTTCCCGTTAGACAGGGTTACCACAAATATTCCTGAGCCAGGGTCCAAAGCCATACCCCGGGTGTATTTTCCGTTGAATACAAGCTGTCCCATTGTATTGATGATGCGCAAATCCGAGCCTGTCCAACTGTCATCAGCCTCAATAAAAAGCTTGGCTGAATAGCTGAAGATTCTGACATCATGAGATTTTTCAACAGGATTAATTCCTACGGTCCAGCCGTCAACTGTAATATCATCCAGGTACACCCCATACCCGTTGTTACTCTTAATGTAAAACCCCAGGAAAGCAACCCCATCTTCTTCGGGCGTCATCACTCCTGTACCTTCCAGCCACTGGTCGTCGTCAAAACTGTTGTCTTTGAAAACCAGGTTGGTCATGTCATCCACGTAAGGAGTTTGTGCCCAGTAAACTGACATGCTCTCATCGGTGCCTATAACGGCGTTTTTATAATTCGCGGCAATATCATATTCTTCTCCTCCCTTAACTGTAAAAGGAAGTGATATCAGCCAGTTGTCAAAATCAGTTTCTATCAATCCACCGGGGTTAAGGCAGATCAATGATGTTTTGTCACCGTGTCCGATAAGGTCATTGCTGATCCAGTCACCATCAGAATTATTGACTACCTGGTAACCAAATGGCATATCGGGAGGGTTGATATTAACAAACTGCTCATTAAAAGGATAAGTTACTACCGATTCCATGGTGCTGAATGACCAGATCTGGTCACATCCGCTTGCCGGCCCCTGTACATTCCTGGGAACTATTTGAATATAGTATGTCGTATCCGGATCAAATAAATATTCAAAGCCTGTTTCCTCGAAGTTCTCACCGTCATAAACATTTGATGGTGTTTCTTCTCCATTGCCATCTGTGCCCAAATAAATGTCATAGCTTGTGGCATAGGTAGCCGGATCCCAGGAGACATATTGATTGAGCAATAAATTAAATTCTCCATCCTGAGGTGTCAACAGATTGTCCACACACTCCGGTTCCGGCATATCGGTGATTCCGGTGACGATCAGTGAGAAGGTCTGCTCACCATCTTCCAGTTCTCCATCATGACCAACGTGGATGGTATAAGTCCCAACCGGTGTGTCAGGGATGAAGACCATTTCCACATTGTCCACATTGTTCTTGCCCGACTTGGTAGCGGCTGATGCTGGAATATCCGGATCAAGGCTATAGGGATAGTAAGTGATGTTGGCAGAACTGGTCACCCATAGGTCCAGGTCATTGACCAGCATGGGATCCCGCGGATTGAGCTGGGCTCCTACCGGAGTACCTTCTATATCGGTCCAGCAAATAGTCACCCGTAAAATGCTGTCGGCAGGAATGGTTACTTCCCTGGTATACTCTTCACCATCCATTAATATACGTTCGTCAATAAGATTTTGTAAAGTATCTTTTGTAATGATATTTGCCGCCCTGAAACTGTTCATCAGCCCCCAGCCGAATTTATAGTCAGGTCCTTCATGTACTCCTGCTTCATCGGCTGTGTGAATAACCAGGCCTTTCAGAGTTGAGGAAAGCATAGGGGCGCCAAACATGTTTTGATGATAATACTGAAGCAGACCCATCGAACCGGCCACATTGGGTGAGGCCATTGAAGTACCACTCATGCTGGTGTAATCGTTATCCGATCCATTGTCAGTAGAAAACACACCAACTCCCTTCCCAACGATATCGGGTTTGATACGGCCATCATCTGCAGGACCCCATCCGCTGAAGGAGCTCATCACAACATCCCCGGGGCCGGTATAATTTGTTACCTGGTTTACCGCCCCAACAGTCATGATGTTTTTGGCTATTGGCTCTACAGGAATACAATCATATCCATCAGCTCCACCATCATTTTCGTGTTCAGAACCTCCTGGTCCTTCTCCCCTGTTGTTGCCGGCAGCCCATGTAATCAAATAATACGGTGCATTTTTGGCTATTACATCCAGGGCTCTTGAATTAGAATTATAAAAACCAAACTTGTAATCTTCGTTGGGATCAATCGCAGGGTTGCCGGCCCATTGCCAGCTACCATTCCACCACCACCCTGTAACCAAATTGTAAGAGTGGTTAGATATTTCCAATCCATCGGCGGCTGCCTGTGACATCTCATTATTGTCATTATCCCAATCCCAGGCCTTTAAGTTGGCAGAATAGGCCATCCCATGTGCCGAATTGTTTACACCGGCAGCAACCATGGTACCGGCCACGTGTGTGGAGTGTGCATGAGTAGCGCCAGTATTTTCATTGGTCACACGCGATTCTCCCTGGTCGGTAAATTCCTGGTGAGAGGTACGGATCATCCCGGCATCCCATTCACCAAGTCCGTCGTAACCAGATGCATCCAGGTCAAGTCCGCTGGCACCGCCTTCCCAGAGCCTGTCCGCTCTTGTTGTTTGGCCTGCACCATAATTGGATGTTGTTCTATAAACAGGGATACCATCCTGCACATCAATCAACTGGATGGTTCTTCCATTGGGAAGGTATTCCCTGACCGGTACATTATGCTCTTTCGCATATTCAACCACTCGTTGAAGC